>DATNKM010000082.1:0-7936 GCA_035603395.1 Candidatus Acidiferrales bacterium | reverse complement strand
TGGTTCCGTGCGAAACTGCTGAAACCCCCCTGCCAGAGGTAAACGAGAACAGATCCGCAGCGGGATCCCTACCGGTCGTCACCTGCTGCGCGAGCGCATCGCGAAACGAATCTCGTCCTTGCCGCCATCGGCCTGCGCATGGATCACGAGCGCAAGATCGCCTTTTCCGAGCGGCGGCAGGGGAAATTCAATCCGCACGCGGCCCCGATCGTCGCTGGTTCCCGCGTGATGGGACGCCTCCGACGCGCCTTCGATTGCGGCTTCCACCTGGGCGCCCGCCTGGGGCCGGCGATCGGCCCGCCGCACAATTTCCAGGTCGAGCGACACGTTGCCCCCTTCCAGCCATGACGTCGGGTTCAGCAACTGCACCTGAATTCCGCCGGTGCGCACGGCAAGCTCCATTGCCGCTGCGATCTCCGCCGCAAACGCACCCGCGCGCAGGTCCCCGATGACCCTCCGATGCTGCTCCTCGACCCGCTCGCCGAGAATATCCGCGCTGAAATCGGGGGATTGGGCGAATTCCTGATAGCTTGAGGCCAGACGGTGCAGAATTCGCCCGTGTTGGTACACGGCCGTATCGATGACCGGATGGCTTGGACCCCGGTCCTCGGTTTGCACGTGGAAGACCTGATCTCCGACGTGGACGTCGGTGTTAAATCCGGAACTCATCGCCTGCCGATCCCCTTTTGGCGCGCCGAGCGAGCCGCCCCTGCAAATAAAATCTTGGGGAGTTCATTTGACCGGTGTACTCTCGAACGCTATTATAGCAGCGGCTTTAAAATGAACAGCAACTACCTCGACAGCTACGGCCCGCTTTTGCTCATGTTTATACTGGCGGCCGGACTCGCCGCCCTGCTGATCACGCTTTCCGCCGTGGTCGGCAAGCACAAGCCATCGCGAGAAAAAGACCAATCGTATGAATGCGGAATTCTTCCGACGGGCGACGCGCGCCAGCCCTTTTCGGTTCATTTCTACATGGTGGCCCTGGTTTTCATTCTGTTCGATATCGAAGCGATCTTTCTGTATCCTTGGGCGCTCGTTTACCACAAGCTGAATGTGTTTGGCTTTGTGGAGATGTTGCTCTACATTGTCATCCTGCTGGTCGGTTACATTTTCCTCTGGAAGAAGGGCGCGCTCAACTGGGACAGCTAGTCGCCCGTCCGGGATCGGGTCCATCGTGGAATCGCAAGAAGTCGGCGGCAACGCCGCCGTACAGAAGCTGAGGGACTGGGACAAGCAGGCCGTCGCCGAGGTAATTGAATTTCGAGGCGAAACGACGGTTGTTGTTCCCCCGCAACACCT
Source organism: Candidatus Acidiferrales bacterium (assembly GCA_035603395.1). GTDB lineage: Bacteria > Acidobacteriota > Terriglobia > Acidiferrales > UBA7541 > Palsa-295. The sequence continues at coordinate 6,634 of DATNKM010000082.1, read as the reverse complement.
TGCGCGCGCGGCTGAATTTCTTGCCACCGAGCCTTCCCTGCAGTTCACTTTCCTTTCCGACCTGACGGTGGTCGACCGTTTCCCGATGGAGCCGCGCTTTGAGCTGAATTATCACCTGCTCTCAATCGACCGCGGCCTGCGCTTGCGTTTGCGGGTGCGGCTTGCGGGCGCCGAACCGTCGGTAGCGACGGTGACGCCGGTCTGGCCCACGGCCAACTGGCACGAACGGGAGAATTTCGATCTTTTTGGCATTCGATTTCAGGGGCACCCCGACCTTCGCCGCATCCTGATGCCGGACGATTGGGAGGGATATCCGCTCCGCAAGGACTATCCCGTCGAAGGATTCCGCTAGGCGCGCCGGGCGAAAACTGATCCCATGAACACGAAAACGACAGTGATCGAGACGCCAGCCGGCCCCGCCCAGGCGATGGTCCTCAATATGGGTCCTCAGCACCCCTCCACGCACGGCGTTCTGCGCGTGGTCCTGGAGCTGGACGGAGAAATCGTCCTGTCGGCTAAGCCTGAGATCGGCTACCTGCATACCGGAATCGAAAAATCCTGCGAATCAAAGACGTACTCCCAGTGCATTACGCTCACTGACCGCATCGACTACCTGGCGCCGCTGTCCAACAATCTCGCATTCTGCCTCGCCGCCGAACGCCTGATCGGAATCGAAGTTCCCAAGCGCGCACAGTACATTCGCGTGCTGCTCACTGAGCTGACGCGCATCACTTCGCACCTGGTTTGGCTGGGAACGCATGCCATTGATCTCGGCGCGATGACTGTATTCCTGTACAGCTTCCGCGAGCGCGAAGAGATCATGAAGATCTACGAGTACGTCTCCGGCCAACGGATGATGACCAGTTATTTCCGCATCGGCGGGCTCGCGCTCGAACCACCGCCGGACTGGCTCGATCGCGTGCGCCGCGTCGTCGACGCCATGCCCGCCCACATCGATGAATACGAGACGCTGCTCACCCAGAACCGCATCTGGATGGCGCGCACCATCGGCGTCGGGAAGCTCAGCGCCGAGGACGCCATCGGGCTCGGCGTTTCCGGCCCCCTGCTGCGCGCCAGCGGCGTGCCTTACGACGTTCGCAAGGTTTTTCCGTATTCGAGCTACGACGAATTCGACTTCGAAGTAAAGACGCAGACCGGCGGCGACTGCTACGCGCGATACCAGGTGCGCGTCGCCGAAATGCGCGAAAGCCTGAAAATCATCAAGCAGGCCATGGAAAAAATCGAGCCGACCGGACCGTTCCGCGCCGAGGTGCAGGGCATCATCCCGCCGTCACGCGAGGAAATGAAAACCTCGATCGAAGGCTTGATCTACCATTTCAAGATTTTCACGGAAGGATTCGCGCCGCCGCAGGGCGAGGTGTATCAGGCGATTGAATCGCCGCGCGGCGAGCTGGGCGTGTTCATGGCCAGCGACGGTTCAGCCAAGCCTTATCGCGTGCATTTTCGGGCACCGTCGTTCGTGAATTTGCAGTCTTTGCCCGCGCTTTGCGTGGGAAGGCTGATCGCCGACGTGGTCGCCTGTATCGGCACCACCGACATCGTTTTGGGAGAAGTGGACCGCTAGTTTCACGGCCCAATATGCAACTGTCGCCACAGCTCGACAAGAAATTTCAAGAGCTCGCCGGACGCTATCCGGTGAAGCGCTCGGCGCTGATTCCCATGATGCTCTACGCACAGGACGAACTAGGCTCGCTCGGCGACGAGATCCTGCAGGAAATCGCCAAGCGCCTGGATCTCAATCTCATCCAGGTCGAAGAAACGCTCGCCTATTACTCGATGCTCCATCGCAAGCCGATGGGGCGCAATCACATTCAGATCTGCACCAATGTTTCCTGCATGTTGCGCGGCGGCAACGAGCTGCTGAAACACGTCCAGTACCGGCTCGGCATTGGACACAAGGAAGTTTCCGCCAGCGGCACGTTTTCGCTCGAAGAGGTCGAGTGCATAGGCGCCTGCACCGGCGCTCCCTGCATGCAGGTCAACTACGACTTCTATGAAGACCTCGACAACGACAAAGTCGACTTGATCCTCGAGCAGCTTCAGGAAGGCAAGAAGCCCACGCCCTCGGCCGTCACCGCCGGCTCTGTGCATGAACGGCTGCCGTCGGAATCGGTCGTCATCAGCAAGCGCTTCGGCATGAAGGACTCGCGCAAGATCGACACCTACTTGAAAACCGAAGGCTATCAGGCGCTCGAAAAAGCTCTAAAGATGACGCCGGAAGCGATCATCGACGAAGTGAAGAAATCAAACCTGCGCGGACGCGGCGGCGCGGGCTTCCCGGTCGGCATGAAGTGGAGCTTCGTCCCCAAGGATTCGCCAAAGCCGAAATACATTCTCGCCAACGCCGACGAAAGCGAGCCCGGCACCTGCAAAGACCGCCCGCTGATGGAAATGGACCCGCACCAGCTGATCGAGGGCATGGTGATCGCGGGCAAGGCCGTCGGCTCGCACCGGGGCTACATCTATATTCGCGGCGAATATCGCTACATCATCGACATCATGGACGCCGCCATCGCCGAAGCCTACGCGAAGAACTATCTCGGCAAGAATATCCAGGGCAGCGGCTTCGATTTCGAGCTCGTCACGCATACGGGCGCTGGCGCCTATGAATGCGGCGAAGAGTCCGCGCTGATGGAGTCGCTCGAGGGCAAGCGCGGCTACCCGCGCATCAAGCCTCCGTTCCCCGCCGTCGTCGGCCTTTACGGCTGTCCCACGGTGATCAACAACGCCGAATCGCTCAGCACCATCCCCGCGATCATTCTCAAAGGCGGAGAATGGTACGCCGGCCTGGGCACGCCGAAAAACGGCGGCACGCGCCTCTATTCGATTTCCGGCCACGTGAATCGTCCCGGCATTTTCGAGCTTCCGCTCGGTTTCCCATTGCGCAAGATGATCTACGAAGTCGCGGGCGGCATCCGCGGCGGCAAGAAACTGAAAGCCGTGATTCCCGGCGGCAGCTCCTGCCCGCTGCTCTCGGCCGACGAAATCGATGTGGCCATGGACTTCGACTCGGTCGCGAAAATCGGCTCTATGCTCGGCTCTGGCGGCACCGTAATCATGGACGAAGACACCTGCATGGTGGACGTCGCCCGCCGCATCATGCATTTCTACGCGCACGAATCCTGCGGCTGGTGCATTCCCTGCCGCGAAGGCACGGCGTGGCTCAAGAAAATGCTCGACCGGTTCCACGCAGGTGCCGGCCGCGAGGAAGACATTCCGCTGATCGCCGAGCTTTCGCAGAACATTCTCGGGCGCTCCTTCTGCCCGCTCGGCGACGCGGCCGCGCTGCCCACGATCAGCATCGTCCAAAAATGGCGCAGCGAGTTCGAAGGTCATCTCAACGGCAAGTGCGCCTACCATGCCGCCGACATGATCGAGACAGCGCGCTAACAGCAAGTGCCGGTTTTGTTTTTGGGTTTGTCCTGGCGTAGGTTTTGCCGTCATCCTGAGCGAAGTCGGAGGATCTCTCTTCGGCGTCAGCGAGGAGCCGGCGGTAGCAAGGAATAGGAACGGTAATGGCCGACCTAAAACAAATCGCCTTCACGATCGACGGCAAGCAGGTAACCACCACCGCCGGCACACTGGTAATCGAAGCCGCCAAGACCCAGGGCATCGAAGTCCCATCGTTCTGCTACTACCCGGGCCTCGCACTCCAGGCCGCCTGCCGTATGTGTCTCGTCGAAGTCGAAAAAATGCCGAAGCTGCAGACCGCCTGCACCCTGGTCGCCACCGAAGGCATGGTCGTGAAAACCGCCACCGACCAGGTCCACAAAGCCCGCAAGGACATGATCGAGTTCCTGCTCTCGAACCACCCGCTCGATTGCCCTGTCTGCGACAAAGGCGGCGAATGCGAGCTGCAGGATATGACCTTTCGCTACGGTCTCGACAAGACGCGCTTCGTCGAGGAAAAGCTCCACACTCCCGAGCAGAAATGGTCTCCGCTCGTCTACTACGACGCGCCGCGCTGCATTCTCTGCTTCCGCTGCGTTCGCGTATGCGACGAGGGCATGGATGTGAAAGCTCTTGGCGTCGGCGCCCGCGGCGTCCTCTCCGTGATCCTGCCCAACAAGCCCGACGAGCTCGCCTGCGAAGAATGCGGGATGTGCATCGACATCTGCCCGGTCGGAGCGCTCACCAGTGGCACCTACCGCTATCAGACGCGCCCGTGGGAAATGACCTACGTCCCCGAGCCCTGCACGCATTGCTCGAACGGATGCAAGACCACGCTCAGCGTGCGCAACAACGAAATCCTGCGCGCCAACAATCGCGATCATTCCGGCTTCAACGGCGAGTTTCTGTGCGCCAAGGGCCGCTTCGGCTACGATTTCACGTCGAATCCGGAAAGAATCCGCCAGCCGCTCGTACGCCGAAATGGAAAGCTCGAGCCCGCGAGCTGGGAAGACGCACTCGAAGAAGTCGCGCGCCGCATCAAGCAGGCGCACGTCGCCAACGGCTCCGCCGCGATCGGCGTGATCGGCTCAAATCACACCACGAATGAAGAAAACTACCTGCTCAACCGCTTTGCCCGCGTCACGCTCGGCACCAACAACATCGATCATCACCGCACCGCCGATTACGTCGGCCTCGCCGCCGTGCTCGGTCCGCGCGCCAAGGATTCGCTCGCGACGATGGCGGACATTTACAACGCGCCCGCCGTGCTCCTCGTCGGCAACGACGTAACCCAGCAAAATCCGCTGGTCGCCTGGCAGATCCGCACCGGTGTCCGCCATCACGATTTAAAGCTGTACGCCATTAATTCCCTGCCCAGCAAGATTCACCGCCAGGCGCAAATCGCCGTGGAAGTCGCCCAAGGCGCCGAACACGAAGCGATAAAATGGCTCAACAGCGAAAAGGGAAGTTTCGACGCGAGAACTACGGAAGCGCTGGTTCAGCTGAAAGCCGCGCTCGAAGCCGAAAAGGATGTCGTCGTCCTCTTCGGCGCGGATATTCAGGGCGCCGCGATTCGCGAACTCGTTTCACTCACCGCGCGCTTCGGCGGCAAGGCGAAATTCATGGCTCTCGGCGATTATGCGAATTCGCGCGGCGCGTCCGACATGGGCATCCTGCCCGACCGCCTGCCCGGCTACGCACATCTTTCCGATTCCTCCGAGCGCTCGCGCTTCGGCAAGCTCTGGGGCGGCGAAATTTCAGACAAGCCCGGCCTCACCGCCCGCGCCATGATGGAAGCGGCCGTCGCCGGAAAACTGAAAATGCTCTACGTCGTCGGCGCGAATCCGCTGAAAAGCTTCAACGTAGCTCAGCCCGATCGACTCGCCGGCCTCGAGCTCCTCGTCGTGCACGACATGTTCTTGACCGAAACCGCGCAGCGCGCCGACGTGGTTCTGCCCGCCGCCTCGACCTATGAAAAAGACGGCTCGCTCACCAACACGGCCGGCGAAGTCCAGCTGACACATCGCTCGATCGATCCGCAGGGTCCGCGCAGCGATTTCGATCTGCTCCGGATTCTGTCGCACCAGCTCAGCATGCTGGGACTCGGCACGCCGATCCGCCTGCGCACGGCCGAGGCGGCGTTCGAGGAAATTCGCCGGAATGTCGCTGGTTACGATCTTTCGGCGCCCGCGCTGCTCGCCGGCGGCTCCGAGATTGCAACCGCAACCAGCAAAGCCCCCGAGGCGGCGTACGAATCGCCCGCGGGCGCGGTTTTTTCTTCGCAGGATTATCTGTTTACGAGCGGCACGCTCGGCCGTTATTGTTCCAGACTCAGTTCGACCAACGAGGCTAAACAGACGCCGTGGAGTTCATCTCCCAGCACCCAATCCTGGTGGCAGCGGTAGTCAAGATCGCCGTCCTGCTGTTTATTGTAATGACGGCCTTGGCGTACCTGACGTGGCTCGAGCGCAAAGCCATCGCGCACATCCAGTCCCGTTGGGGCCCGTACAACGTCGGTGCGCACGGCCTGCTGCAGCCGTTGGCCGACGGCATCAAATTCCTCTTCAAGGAAGACGTCACACCGCCGGCTGCGGACAAGCTTGCCTACCTTCTCGCGCCATTTCTCGCGCTCGCTCTGGGTCTATCCGCCATCGCGCTGATTCCCTTTGGACCGCCGTCCGTCCGCTTTCCCAATGGCGAGCAGATTTTTTCCGTCGTGGACATCAACATCGGCCTGTTGCTGCTTTTCGCCATCACTTCGATGGGCGTCTATGGGGTCGCTCTCGCCGGATGGTCCTCCAACAGCAAATACCCGCTGCTGGGCGGTCTGCGCAGCTCCGCGCAAATGATCAGCTACGAAGTCTCTCTCACGGTTTCCGTTGTCGGAGTGATCCTTCTGGCTGGAACGCTCAATTTCAACGAGATCATCGCCGGGAACGGCCAACCCGGCCAATTCGGACAGACCGGCCATTGGTTTCATTTCATTCCGCGGTGGTACATATTCCCGCAGATCATCGGCTTTCTCTGCTACCTCACCTCCGCCATCGCCGAAACCAACCGCGTGCCCTTCGATTTGCCAGAAGCCGAAACCGAGCTCGTCGCCGGTTTCCACACCGAATATTCCAGCTTCAAGTTCGCCATGTTCTTCATGGCTGAATACGCGAACATGATCACGGTTTCGTGCCTGGCCACGATTCTCTTCCTCGGCGGCTGGCTCTCTCCG
>DATNKM010000066.1:0-4861 GCA_035603395.1 Candidatus Acidiferrales bacterium | reverse complement strand
AAGTTTTGATTCGCAGAGGCTCGGCACGGTTAGGCGAATCTCGGAGAGCCGCCCGCAAAATCGTTCCGAGCATCGCGCATTAGAACGGCGGATACTCCCGGAGCACTCGATCTGTCAATCGTTTGGCGTGCGGGGCCAAGGTTGCCGCGCGAGTATGGCGGTGCGATAATGGCGCCGAACGTGACGCGCTTCGCCGCGGCGGCGAGCGCGAACTGGGGGAATGTATGGCATTGCGAGACGGCTGGATCGAAAAGCGTGCGGCGGCAATGAGCGGCGGCGCGCGGAATTTTTCGCAAATGCATTACGCGCGCAAGGGCCTGATCACAGAGGAAATGCTCTACGTCGCAACCCGCGAAAAAGTCGCACCCGAACTTGTCCGCGACGAAATCGCCCGCGGCCGCGCCATCATCCCCGCCAACATCCATCACCGCAACCTCGAGCCCATGGGCATCGGCGTAGCCTTCGCCTGCAAGATCAACGCAAACATCGGCAACTCCGCGACCACGTCGGAAGTGAAGGACGAGCTCGAAAAACTCCACCGCGCCGTGCACTACGGCTCCGACACGGTGATGGACCTCTCAACCGGCGGCGACATCCCCGGCATCCGCCAGGCGATCATCAACGCCTCGCCCGTGCCCATCGGCACAGTTCCGATTTACGAAGCGCTTTCCCGCGTCCGGCGCGCAGAAGATCTCACCATTGACGTGATGGTCGAGGTGATCGAAGAGCAAGCCGAGCAGGGCGTCGACTACATGACCATCCATGCCGGCGTGCTCCGCGAATTCTTGCCGCTGGTCCGCAACCGCATCACCGGAATTGTCAGCCGCGGCGGCGCACTCCTCGCGCAGTGGATGAGCTTCCACAAAGCCCAAAATTTCCTCTACGAGAATTTCGAGTCCATTTGCAAGATTTTCCAGAAGCACGACGTCAGCTTTTCCCTCGGCGACGGCCTGCGCCCCGGCTGCCTGCACGACGCCAGCGACGAAGCCCAATTCGCCGAGCTGAAAGTGCTGGGCGAGCTCACGAAAAAAGCATGGGAATACGACGTGCAAGTGATGATCGAAGGCCCCGGCCACATCCCGCTCGACCAGATCGAACTGCAGGTGAAAAAAGAAAACGAGCTGTGCTACGAAGCTCCGTTTTACACGCTCGGCCCGCTCGTCACGGATATCGCCCCCGGCTACGACCACATCACCAGCGCCATCGGCGCCGCGATGATCGGCTGGCACGGCGCGTCGATGCTCTGCTATGTCACGCCCAAGGAACATCTGGGTCTGCCCAACGCGGACGACGTCCGCCAGGGCGTGATTGCCTATAAGATCGCCGCCCACGCCGCGGATGTGGCCCGCCATCGTCCCGGCGCCCGCGATCGCGACGACGCTCTCAGTTACGCCCGCTTCCTGTTTGACTGGAACAAGCAGTTCGAGCTCTCGCTCGATCCCGAGACCGCACGCGCCATGCACGACGAAACGCTTCCTGACGATTTCTACAAGGAAGCCAAGTTCTGCTCCATGTGCGGCCCGAAATTCTGCTCCATGAACGCGACACAGATCGCCGACATCTACCAAGGCCTGGACCAGAAGGACCGCGAAGCCCGCTTCGCCGAGCTGCTCGGCAAGGTCGAGCACTAGGAAACAATTTCGGGGGCTCCAACGTATTCCCTATAGACCGGCTGCCGAAGGCAAAGGCAGCTCCGAGCCTAGGGGAGTGCGAACATGTTCTTCCTGATTGGTTGTGGCCTGCTGTATTTCCTCCCGTCAATCGTCGCCCACCGCAAACACGCCTTCGCCTGCGTTTTCCTGGTGAATCTGCTGCTGGGGTGGACGGTGATTGGGTGGTTCGTTGCGCTGATTTGGGCTTGTACCGCCGACGAATGCCGTCCGTTCTACGCAGTCGCCGGCCCCGCGCCAGGGCCAGCGCGTTATTGCTCGCGCTGCGGCGCCCTCAGCCAGGGAGTCGGCTCGTTCTGCTGGAACTGCGGAAGTCACGTATAATTCCCGCATGAGGCCGTTGGCCTGCCATGGCCGTTCGCTTATTGTGCTGGTGGCGTTGATCGCTGTTTGCGTGGCGCCCGCGCCGAGTGCGCCAATCGCCGATCCCGCCTATCGCGCATCCGTCGAAAAATGGCGGCAGGCCTATGAAGCGGATCTAAGATCGGATCACGGCTGGCTAAGCGTCAGCGGCCTCTTCTGGCTGCACGAGGGCGCCAACAGCTTCGGCTCTGGCCCGCTGAACGACATCGTCCTTCCCGCCACCGCCCCCGCTAACGCCGGCAGCTTCGAATTCCACGCCGGTCGCACCGTGGTGCACGTAAATTCCGGCGTCCCGGCGCTCCTTGAGGGCAAAGCAGTCGAATCCGCCGAAATGCATCCAGATTCCAACGCCGATCAGCTCGTCGTCGGCGACCTCACGCTGTACGTGCACTCCAGCGGCGAGCGGTTCACCGTCCGCCTGCGCGACAAGAACAGTAGCCTGCGAAAGACCTTCGCCGGCACGCGCTGGTTTCCGGTCGATGAATCCTACCGCGTCGTCGGGAAATACGTCGCCTACGACAAGCCGAAGCAAATCGAAATCCAGAACGTAATGGGCGACACGCTTCAAGAAACGATCCTCGGCTACGTCGCGTTCAGCCTCGGCGGAAAAGACCTGCGCCTCGACGCCGAAGTGAACGGCACCGACGCCTCCTTCGTCTTTCGTGACCTCACCAGCGGCCACGAAACCTACGCCGCCTCGCGCTTCCTGGACACGAAAATCGAGCCCAACGGCCGGATGATTTTAGACTTCAACGAGGCATATAATCCGCCCTGCGCCTATAACCCCTTCACCACCTGCCCGCTCCCGCCGCCCCAAAACCGGCTGGGCGTGCGAATCGAGGCAGGCGAGAAGACGTATCATCACGCAGCCGGAGCAGCCGCCCACTAGACGGCGCCTTCGACAGTGCCTACTTTGAGGTGCTCAATGGCTTTTGCTCGTGCAGCTCGCAAACAAGATGTGCCGCCAGGCAAGATTTATGAATTCCAGGTCGGCGGCCAAGCCGTCGCAATTGCCAATATTGCCGGTAAGTTCTTCGCTATCAATAGCGTATGTGTCCACGAAGGTGGTCCGCTGGGCGAAGGCGAGCTCGATGGCACGCTCGTGACCTGCCCCTGGCACCTCTGGCAATACGACGTAACCACCGGAAAGGTAGCCCAGAACCCCGCCATCGGGGTCGATGCCTACCCAGTCGAGGTGCGCGGGGAAGACGTCTTCGTCGACGTGGGCTCCTGACGGTCCTCTTTTGGAGCTCCGCAGGTGTCATTCAGGCAATTTTTGTCACTTTTTGGCTGAAAATCTTGCAGACAAGGCTTCCATTTATTTTATCCTTGCGTGTATAGTGCGCGCGGCGCTTCTCGACGGATGACTCAAGCTCCTCCAAAACCAAGACGTTGGCTGCTGGCAGTCGATCCCCGGATCTACCACTGGGACACCCTCTTTGTGAAGGGCAAGGAAATGTGGCGGCACGCCGGGAACCGGCCGGACGCCACCCGCCAGCTCAAGCAAGTTCACAAGGGCGACCGTACCCTCTGCTACCACGGTAAGCCGGAGCATTCGCTCTACGCCTTGGCCGAAGTCACCCGCGATCCCTACCCCGACCCACAAGAGCCCGAGTCCAAGAAAATGGTCGTAGACCTGCGCGCCATCGAGCGGCTGCCTCGCGTCGTAAAGCTCGCCGAACTGCGCGACGATCGCCTGCTCCGCAAGATCAAATTCCTGAAAAACACGCGCCTCACCATCTGTCCGCTGACCGACGAAGAATACGCCGAAATCCTCCGCGTGGCTGGCATCGTAGCCTCACCAGGAATTCCGCTGCCATAAGTAGTCCTATCATTCTCCGTGCCCTCTGCGCGGCCACTGTGTACATTGCGTTAGGCAATTGAAGTTCACTTCATCACGACGCGCATCCAACCACCCATGCCCGAATTGCCAGAAGTCGAAACCGTGGTCCGCGGCCTCCAGGCAGTCCTGCCAGGACGCCGCATCCTGAACGTCCGCCTCGGCAAGACCGATTTCATCGAGGATCCCGCCGCGCTCGAACGCGACCTGCCCGGCAGCCGGGTCGGCGGCGTTCGCCGCCACGGAAAATTCATCGTCGTTAAGCTGGAAAGCTCCAACGGCCGAGCGCCCGCCGGTTCCCTGCTGATCCACCTCGGCATGACCGGCCAGATTCTCATCGGCCCGCCGGAAGCTCCCATCGCGCCGCACACACACGTCTTTCTTGCGCTCGACGACGGCCGCGAACTCCGCTACGTCGATATCCGGCGCTTCGGCAAGATGCGTATGCTCGCTTGTGACTCGCCCGAGGCACGGCTCGAAAAGCTCGGGCTCGATGCGCTGGAAGCGACCCAAGCACAATTCATCGAGCTCGTGAAATCCCGCCGCGCCCGCATCAAAGCGCTGCTGCTTGATCAAACAGTCCTTCGCGGCATGGGAAATATCTACACCGACGAAAGCCTCTGGCGCGCGCGAATTCACCCCATGAAGATCGGCGCAAATCTGAAGCACTCCGAGCTGCGCCAGCTCTATCGCGCTGTGCGCCACGTTTTGAACGAAGCGATCCGCATGCGCGGTTCGTCCATTTCCGATTACGTGGATTCCGATGGACGTCGTGGAGAATTTCAACTGCGGCACCGCGTCTATCAGCGCCTGGGGAAAAAATGCTTCCGCGGAGATGGGACGATCAGCCGCGCAATCGTCGCCGGACGCAGCAGCTATTTCTGTCCCGCCTGCCAGCCCGCCCCTCGCAAGCCGCGCAAACGCGTCCGCTGAAAGCTATGGCGCCCGTCAGCGCACCGGCGCCGGCATATACAAACCGGTCGTCGCC
>DATNKM010000023.1:0-10747 GCA_035603395.1 Candidatus Acidiferrales bacterium | reverse complement strand
CAACATCTTCGTCGGTTAGGCCAATCCGATGTGCGTAATGATCAGATCGATCGCCTTGATGCCGATGAACGGCGCGATGATGCCGCCGAGGCCGTAGACGAGCAAATTCCAGCGCAACAGGGCCGATGCCCCAAGCGGGCGATAGCGCACGCCACGCAGCGCCAGCGGCACGAGCGCGATGATGATGAGCGCGTTGAAAATCACCGCGGACAAAATCGCGGACTCGGGCGTCTTCAGTCCCATGACGTTCAGAATATTGAGCTGCGGGAACGCGCCCGCGAACATGGCGGGAATGATGGCGAAATATTTCGCCACGTCGTTGGCGACGGAGAAAGTGGTGAGCGCGCCGCGCGTAATCAGGAGCTGCTTGCCGATTTCAACGACTTCGATCAGCTTGGTCGGGTTCGAATCGAGATCGACCATGTTGCCGGCTTCTTTTGCGGCTTGCGTACCGGCGTTCATGGCGAGCCCGACGTCGGCCTGCGCGAGAGCAGGCGCGTCGTTGGTGCCGTCGCCGGTCATCGCGACGAGCTTTCCCTTGGCCTGTTCCTTGCGGATGAGCGCGAGTTTGTCTTCCGGCTTAGCCTGCGCGAGGAAATCGTCGAGTCCCGCTTCCCGGGCGATGGCGGCCGCAGTAAGTGGATTGTCTCCCGTGATCATGACGGTGCGAATGCCCATGGCGCGCAACTGATCGAAGCGCTCGCGCATGCCGCCCTTGATGACGTCCTTCAGGTAGATGGTGCCGAGGATGTGATGGTCTTCCGCGACGAGTAGCGGCGTGCCGCCGGCATTGGAGATCGTCTTGACGGCCTCTTCAACCTCCGGTGAGACGCGATTGCTGTTCACGGCGCACCACTGCACGATCGCGTCGAATGCGCCCTTGCGGATTTCGCGGCCATCAAGATCGACGCCGGACATGCGCGTGACGGCTGTGAATGGAATGAAATTGGCGGCGTAAGCGGAAAGCTCGCGTCCGCGGAGATTGTATTTTTCCTTGGCGAGCACGACGATCGAGCGGCCCTCGGGCGTTTCGTCCGACAGTGAAGAAAGCTGCGCGGCGTCCGCGAGGTCAGCTTCCTTCACTCCCGGGGCGGGGATAAATTCAGTGGCGCGGCGATTGCCAAGGGTAATGGTGCCGGTTTTATCGAGGAGGAGCGTGTCCACGTCGCCGGCAGCTTCGACGGCGCGGCCGGACATGGCAAGCACGTTGCGCTGCACGACGCGATCCATACCCGCGATGCCAATGGCGGAAAGCAAGCCGCCGATGGTGGTCGGGATCAAGCAGACGAGCAGGGAGATCAGTACGAAAATCGACTGCGGCGCGCCGGAGTAAATCGCCATGGGCTGGAGTGTGACGACGGCCAGCAAGAAGATGATGGTCAGGCCGGCGAGCAGGATGTTGAGCGCAATTTCGTTCGGGGTTTTCTGGCGCTCGGCTCCTTCGACGAGCTTGATCATGCGATCGAGGAATGTTTCTCCGGGATTCGACGTGATCATCACGATGATTTCGTCCGACAGCACGCGCGTGCCACCGGTGACGGCAGAGCGGTCGCCGCCGGACTCGCGAATCACGGGCGCGGATTCGCCGGTGATGGCCGATTCGTCCACCGACGCGACGCCTTCGACGACCTCGCCGTCTCCGGGAATGAATTCGCCGGCGGTGACTTTCACGCGGTCGCCTGCGCGGAGTTTTGAGCCGGTGATTTCCTCGACGGAGCCGTCGGTGCGCAGGCGGCGGGCAATCGTTTCAGAGCGGGCCTTGCGCAGCGTGTCGGCCTGGGCTTTGCCGCGGCCCTCGGCCATGGCTTCGGCGAAATTCGCGAAGAGCACGGTGAACCACAGCCACAGGGTGATTTGCAGCTCGAATCCGAATCCGGACTGATGAAGCATGTGGTCGCGGACCAGATCGAAAGTGGTGACCACGGATCCGATTTCGACGACGAACATCACCGGATTCTTCATCAACGTGCGCGGATTCAGCTTGAGGAACGAATCCTTGACGGCGCCCACGATGATGCCGCCGGTCCAAAGCGATTTTCGTGTTTCGCGTGTGCTCATGGGAGCCTCAGAATACCTTTCCAGCGTGCATCAGCAGGTGCTCCAGAATCGGGCCGAGGCTGAGCGCCGGGAAAAATGTGAGTGCGCTGACGATCAGGATCACGGACACCAGCAGGAACGAGAACAACGGCGTGGTCACCGGGAAGGTACCGCTCGATTCGGGAACGATTTTCTTGCGTGCCAGGTTTCCGGCCATGGCGAGCACTGGAATCACCATGAAGAAGCGGCCGAAGAGCATGTCGAAGGCGCCGCTTAGGTTGTACCAGGGCGTGTTGCCGTTGAGGCCCGCGAACGCCGAGCCGTTGTTGCCGGCCATCGACGTGTAGGCATAGAGAATCTGCGAAAGCCCGTGCGGGCCCGGGTTGGAGATCGATGAGGTGCCGTAGGACTTGACGATCGACCAGCCGGTGAGCCCGAGCACCAGCAGGCAGAAAATCAGCACCGTGATCATGGCCATTTTCACGTCGTAGGCTTCGATCTTCTTGCCCAGATATTCCGGCGTGCGGCCAACCATCAGGCCGGCGATAAAAACCGAGATGACGATGAACACAATGATTCCGTACATCCCCGCGCCGACGCCGCCGAAGATCACTTCGCCGATCATGATGTTAACCATGGGGATCATGCCGCCGAGCGGGGTGAAGGAATCGTGCATGCCGTTGACGGCGCCACAGCTGGCGTCGGTCGTGACGGAGGCGAACATCGCCGTGTGCGTCATGCCAAACCGAACCTCTTTGCCTTCCATATTTCCGCCGGACTGCAGCGCGCTCACGTGCTGGTCGACGCCGTGCAGCAGCGGATTGCCGTGCGATTCTGCGACGTAGATCGACGTAATGCCGACAAAACATAGAATCGCCATCGCCGCCCAGACGGCCCAGCCGTGGCGCTGCGAACCGGTCATGCGACCGAGCGTGTAAGTAAGGCCCGAGCCAATCGCGAGAATCATCAAAATCTGCATGAAGTCGGTCAACGGAGTCGGATTCTCGAAGGGGTGGGCGCTGTTGGCGTTGACGAAGCCGCCGCCATTGGTGCCGAGAATTTTGATCGCTTCCTGCGAAGCGATCGGCCCCTGCGCGATCACCTGATTGGTGACGGTTTGCGAAGTGGTTTTGCCGTCGGCGCCGGTGGTTTGCACGGTTTGCGGATTCAGGAGCGTCGCCGTGTCATAGGGCCGCAGGTTTTGGACCATTCCCTGTGATACAAAGACCAGCGCCAGCACGATGCAGGCCGGCATCAGAACCCAAAGCGCCGCGCGGGTGGTGTCCACCCAGAAATTTCCGAGGGTGTGGGACTCTTTTCGCGCGATGCCGCGAATCACCGCGATGGCCAAGGCGATGCCTACGGCCGCGGAAACGAAGTTGTGATAGGCGAGCCCAGCCATCTGAGTGAAATAGCTCATAGTGTTCTCGCCACCGTAATTCTGCCAATTGGTGTTGGTGGTGAACGATGCGGCGGTATTGAACGCGAGATGCGGCTCGACGTTGGTGAAGTGTTGCGGGTTCCAGGGCATGAAGCGCAGGCCCTGGACGCGCTCGATCAAGTAGAGCAGCAGCATGCTGACGACGCTGAACAGCAGCATCGCGATGGCGTACTCCTTCCAATCCATCTCGTGCGACTCATCGACCCGGGTGCAACGATAGAGCAGCCGTTCCGCCGGCCGCAGCACCGGATCCAGAAAGGTCTTCTCCCGAGCGAAGACGCGAGCCATGTACGCGCCGATCGGCTTCGTGATGACCAGCAAGATGATGAAAAACAGCGCGATTTGAAACCAACCGTTCGCAGTCATGTCAGAACCTCTCCGGCCAGAGCAGCGCCGCCAGCAGATAGATTCCGGTGAGTACGCTGATCGCCAGTAGAACAATGTCGCCTAGCATTCGAGATCTCCCTTACTTCAGCTTGTCGCAAGCCCAGACGTAGCCGAGCGCGACCAGGAAAAACAAAACCGTGCAAGCGACAAAGATGAAGTCCAGCATCGCAATTATCCTTTCGCGGCGCGCTTGGCCGACAGCCGACCCGTCTGGGACCCCATGACCCACAGGCGATTGCTCAAGAAGTTCGAAAGAACTCGGCCACTTGCGGGGCCCTGGCGGGGCCGTTGCTTGGCGATAGGAACAAGGACCGGATCGGCACTCCCGATATCGATCCCACCGGCCTGCTTGTGACCGTCGAGCCAGTCGTCGTCAGCCTCCGCCGAGCGCACCGAATGCAACGGCACGATCAGAGTGCACGTGTCGTGGTGGCGCCGCCGATTCGCTTCCATCACAAGCTGCACCAGAACGTAAAAGTAAAACGAGAGCGTTGGCACCAGAGTCAAAACAATCAGTATGGGCATCGTCGTTCTCTTTCCAGACTCGGTCCCACGGGCCGAATCCAAGGTGGAGCGTACGCCGCCGCCATCAAGATCGAATAAGGGAGACATAAACTTTCCATAAGCAGCATATGCGCGCGCGTACTGCGGAGAGGCTGTTTACAAGTCACGTAAAGTCATCAACTTACAGTCATTTCGTCTGCGCGTGCGGCCCCCCCCGGTCCCCGTCTGCGCCCTCGTTGATTAGGGCCACTGTCGCGCGCACCAGCAGGGCTTCAGCAGCCTGGGCGGGAAGTTCGGGAGGATTTTTGGCTTTTCTGAGAGCCTCCCAGCGAGCGCTAGAATCGAATCAGCAGGGGTTGAATTCGCGACATGGCTGACCCTCATCGTGTGGTGATTCTGGGAGGAGGATTTGGCGGGCTGAGCGCCGCGCTGCGGTTGAGGCGCGCGCCCGTGCAGGTGACGCTGATCGACCGCTGCAACTACCACCTGTTTCAGCCGCTGCTGTATCAGGTGGCGACCGGATCGCTTTCGCCCGCGAATATTTCATCGCCGCTGCGGACGATCCTGAAGCGGCATCGGAACACGCAGGTGTTGCTCGCGGAGGCTGTGGGAATCGACGCCGCGAAACGGCGCGTGATTCTGAGCGATGGCGCGATCAACTACGACACATTGATCGTCGCGACCGGATCGAGCCATCAATATTTCGGTCATGAGGAATGGGAGCAATGGGCTCCGGGGCTTAAGACCGTTGAAGACGCCACGGACATGCGCCGGCGGATTCTACTGGCGTTTGAGACGGCGGAGCGCGAGACCGATCCGGAGAAGCGGCGCGCGATGATGACGTTTGTAATCGTGGGCGGCGGCCCGACGGGCGCGGAGCTGGCCGGGGCGCTGGCCGAAATCGCCAAGGACACTCTGAAGCGTGATTTCCGGCACATCGATCCTTCGAGCGCGCGGATCTTTCTGGTGGAAGGCGGGGAGCGCTTGTTGCCGTCCTACCCGCCGCAGCTTTCCGAGGCGGCGAAGAAGATGATCGAGCGCCTGGGCGTGATCGTGCAGTTGAATGCGATGGTGACGAATGTCGAAAAGGACCTGGTGACCGTCCGCCAGGGCGATTCGACGGAAATTATTCCCACGCGCACGATATTGTGGGCGGCGGGCGTGCTGGGCTCGCCGGTGGGGCGCAGCGTGGCGGACCAGACCGGCGCGCCGATCGACAAGTTGGGACGGATCAGCGTGGAGCCGGATTGCTCGGTACCCGGCCATCCGGAGATTTTCGTGATCGGCGACCTGGCGCTTTTCGCGCATCAGACGGGAAAGCCACTGCCCGGCGTCGCACAGCCGGCAATTCAGGAGGGGCATTACGTGGCGCATGCGATTGAGACCAGGCTCCGGGCCCAAAAGCCGAAGCCGTTCCACTACTTCGACAAGGGAAATCTGGCGGTGATCGGCCGCGGCAAGGCCATCGCCGATTTGAACTGGTTGCGCATTTCAGGCGTGCCCGCGTGGCTGATCTGGATTTTCGTCCACCTGCTGTACATCGTGGAATTTCAGAACCGCCTGCTGATATTCCTGCAGTGGGCGTGGTTTTATTTCACGTTCGACCGCTCGGCGAGGCTGATCACGGGGAAAAACCCGTTTCCGCTGGACTTGTAGCGGCGCGCGATGCGCGAATCAGGTTGCGGGTTCGATGTGGGCGGCGTGTAGTTTCCCGGCGCGGATCGCCTTTACCAAGAGCGCATGATCGCGCTCGGTCTGGTCAGCATAGGCGACCGCGAACGCGCCGATCGCGCGATCGAACGTTTCGCCTTTCCCCAGGTAACCTGCGATCTTCGCGGGATCGCCCGTGCGTGCGTGGGCGCGGGCTAGAGTCCATCCGCAGAGTTCGACGAATTCGAGCCAATCGTCGTTGGGCATCTGCGTGACGTCGATTTTCATGCGCATGTCGCGCAGTTGCCGGAAATAGTAATCGCAGCCGTCGTCGCCGCGCGCCCAGCCCAAGAAGACATCACTTGCCGATTGCAACATGCGCTGGCCGGTGACGACACGCTCGCCTTGATTCAAATATCGGCTTTTGCCGGCGTAGGGAGCCAGCACCGACTCGTTGGCCTGCTTGAACTGCAGAAACAGCGGATCGTTGGCGCCGGCCATCAGCAGCGCCACGTCGCATCGCGTGCCCACGCTGCCGATGCCGACAACTTTTCGCGCGATGTCGACGACGTGATAGCGCTGCAGAACCACGCGGCGCTCCTCAGGCAACGTCCGGCGGTAGCGCTCGAACATCTCGCGTACGTGGGCGCTGATGCTGGCAATGTCGGGCGGGTGGTAGACGAGCGGCGGCCGATCCAAGATGCGCAGCCGGCCGTGCTTCACCGCGGTTATTTTAGGGAATACGTGCTCGGCGGTTTGCAGCGTGGCGTTTTTCTCGATCTCGCTCCAGCGTTTGCGCCCGGCGGCCGTCCGCGCGTCGTCGATGAAAATCTCGGCATCGAGATGCGAATACCAGACTTCGAGCGCGCGCATTTCCGCGTATTCGCGCATGTGCTCGCGATAGGAGCGAACCATGGTGCGCGCGGCCGAGAAGCAGCGCTTGTCGCCGACACCCCGCTCGCGGCCGGCGAGAACCGTGCTCGCCGCCAGCCTCTTCACATCCCATTCCCACGGCGCGGGCAGCGTTTCGTCGAAATCGTTGATGTCGAAAACCAATCGCCGCTCCGGGCTGCCGAACCCGCCGAAGTTTGCGATGTGGCAATCGCCGCAGGCCTGCACGCGCAGGCCGGTTGAGGGCGTGGTGGAAAGATCCGCTGCCATCAACGCCGCGGAGCCGCGGAAAAATCCAAACGGCGATTGCCTCATGCGGGCGTAGCGGATCGGCAGCAGCGCTTCGAGGCGCCCCCGATCGGCGTGTTTCAACAGATGGATGGGATCAGGGCGGTTCGGGGAGGGCTTCCATTCCGCCTGCGACGACCGCGGCACGCGCTCGCGCAGCTTTTTCCCGTAGGCCATGCGCTGTTTGGCGGATGGGCCGAGGCCGGCGATATCAGTCGGACTGGTTTTTTCGTGACTCTTCGACATGTATTTCGTGGTGGAATTCGCCAAGCACAGCCGGGCCGGAGAAGATTGTCCGCTTGGCTGGCGTGACGCGTCAAGCGCGCCGCTCGATCGTGGTGAATTTCGGGCCGCGCGGCGGAAGGGAGTATTGATCGCGTTCACGCTCCAGCTGGTTGCCGTCCTGTCGATTCTGCTGGTCATATTCGGGATGCCGACGAATCTGGCGACCGTGCTCGCGCTGGCCGGCGCGGGCATCACGGTGGCGATAAAGGATTTCATCGTCGGATTTTTCGGCTGGTTCGTGCTGATGGGAAAGGACGAGCTGCGCGCCGGTGATTGGGTGGAAGTCAACGGCGTCGTGGGAGAAGTCCTGAAAGTTGGACTGCTGCACACGGTGATTCTCGAAACCGGAAACTGGACCGATCCAGGCCATCCGACAGGGCGAAAGGTTTCCTTCGTCAACAGCTACGCGATCGCTATTTCAATTTTCGACGTCGGGCCAGTGGCTCTGGGATGAAATCGAGGTTCAGGTGCCGGACAACTCCGATCCGTACGCGACGAGCGAGGCGCTTCAGAAAATCGCAGTGGACGAAACTGCCGCCAACGTGCAAATTGCCGAAGGTGAATGGAATGGCGTCTGTCGGCGAGAAACGCACAATTTCCGCGGCACCCGCTCTCAGCGTGCGGCCCACGGGCGGCGGGATCGTCGTCGTCCTCCGCTACATCATGCGGGCCAAAGAGCGATTCGATGTTCGTGGCGAATCTACAAAGCGGTAGTGGATTTGCTGAGGGAGAAGCAGATTCCGGCATCGGCAGTGAACCCCTCTCCGCCGTCAGCGATAGCAGCGGCACCTGCCGGGCGAAAGCCTGCGCCGAGCAAAGCCTAACGCCGGTCGAAGGAATTAAATCAAGGCGAAGATGTGATAGCTGATCATTCCCAGCGTCACGCCGATGGCTGATCCCGCCAGCACGTCGCTCAAAAAATGCATGCCCAGAATGATGCGCGACACCGCAATCAGCAACGCTACCACCAGTAGCAAAGACCATAGGAACGGATAGAAAAGCCCCAGCGAAATCGCCACGGCGAAGGCCGTGATCGAATGGCCCGAAGGAAAGGAATATTTGTCCGGCGGCAGAATCAAGGCCCAACAGTGCGGCTCAATTTCGCACGGTCTTTTGCGGCGGCTGGTGCGCTTGAGCGCGCGGAACAAAAAGATCCCCGCCACGGCGGCGGAAGCGCCCGCCCCGATGGCGGCGAAGCGCCGCTCTCCACCGTAGAGCACCAGAATCAGGCCGAGTGCGTACCAGAGCCATCCATCGCCTCCCCGTGTGGACATGATCATCAGAATGCGGAACCACCGCGGCGCGCGCCAGCGGTGCACGCGGCGCATCAGGCGGTGATCGTTCGAATTGATCTGGTCCCAGACAGCTCTTCCGACGGTCATACCCACTCCTCGGCCGCGCGCTGCGGGATGGCGACCCAGCGGGAACGTTTAGGAGTTTGTGGCTGATGCAGAATTTCGGCGGCCCATTTCGAGCTGAACGCGCGCTCGTCCCGGTAATTCAGATACGTGATGACGGGAACCAGCGGGGCTAACGGTGCGATCGCGGCGGTCCACGATTTCTCGCGGATCATTTCAAATCCGATCTTGAAACAGTCGCGCGTTAGCTTCGCGAAACTCCCGGATTCGCCAGCCACGCGGCCCTTCCCGGCTTTCAGTCCCTCGAAAAATTCAGCCTTATCGCGTGCGCCCCCAACTTCTGTCCACGCGGTTCCCACGGAGGGCAGCGCATGCGCGTCGCTGCCCCCGATGGCGACCTTGTCCCAGCGTTGCGCAAGCCTCGCCGCATAACCGTTAGTGGCTTCCAGCATGTGGCTGTTCCGCGTCTCCACCGCCGGGAAATACTCCTGGAACCAGGCGAAGTCCTCGGCTTCGCGCCGCCCCGTCACTGCGGAGAAGACGTGGTTGATGCTGAAGAAAATCCGTCGCTCGCTCAGGTACATCAGCAGCGAGACGAGGTCATTGCGCCGTGCCAGGAGCTGGGCGTGCTGGCGCTCATGGAAGTCGTACACGCCGATATGGACTTCCGTACCGCTGGGCATCCGGCACGTCAGCTCCTCGCTGAGGAAGAAATTGGGGTCACTCCGCAGCGCCTCCGATCCCTCGATCGAATCGTGGTCGGTGAGCGTGAACAGATCCATGCCCCTGCGCTCCAGGACGTGGCGGACCTCCTGCGGATCGCTATAGCATTCCCGACAGAACGCACCAACAAACGGCGTGGTGCAGGCGCCGGAGAAGTACGAGTGGACGTGCATATCGCATTTCACGATTTCCACAGTAAATTCACAGCGTTACGCACGTGTGACATTGCCGCTAAGATTCTGAAAATACAGGTAGTTAACTGATTCTACACATGTTTTCGGCTTTTAACATAACTTAAGCATCTATTCACATTCCGCTGCCAGACTGCGGCAATTAGGGAGCCACGCTAAGTGCAACGGATTGAGTTCGGGTTCTTCGATGCGGGCGGCGGCCATCGAGCGGCGGCCACAGCACTGCAGATGGCCATCCAAGCCCAGCAACGGCGCTGGGAAGTGCAATTAACCAACCTGCAGGAATTGCTCGACCCTCTCGACATCGCTAAGAAATACGCAAACGTCAGAATCCAGGACATTTACAACACGATGTTGCGCCGAGGCTGGACGCTTGGAAGCCCTCAACTCTTGCGCGTGCTTCAGTTTACGATTCGGATGTATCACCGCCCTACGGTTCGCCTCATGGAATCGCATTGGAAAGAGTCGCAACCGGACATGGTCGTGTCCTTCGTGCCACATTTCAATCGCGCCATCGGCGAGAGCTTCCGCCAAGCGTTTCCGGCTCGGCCGTTTGTAACGATTCTCACCGACATCGCGGACTATCCGCCGCACTTCTGGATCGAGAATCAGCAGCAATATTTGATCTGCGGTTCGGATCGCGCCGTGGAACAGGCGCGCTCGATCGGGAATTCCGAAGACCGCATCTTGCGCGCATCCGGAATGATTCTGCATCCGCGGTTTTACGATCCTCCCGTCGAGGATCGCACCGCCGGCCGCGTTCGCCTCGGGTTGCGGCCCGATCTCCCCACCGGCCTCGTGCTTTTCGGCGGCCACGGTTCGAACGTGATGCTCGAAATCGCCGAGCGACTGGATCGCTCGAACCTCGATGTACAACTCATTTTCGTATGCGGCAAGAATGACCAGCTCGCAAACGCTCTGCACACCAGAAAATCGCGCGCGCCGACGTTCGTCGAGGGATTTACGACGCGCGTGAACGAATACATGCAGCT
>DATNKM010000043.1:0-33931 GCA_035603395.1 Candidatus Acidiferrales bacterium | reverse complement strand
AAGACGCTCGCTCTGCGAGCTTGGAAATCAGAAAGCGATTTCCACTTTCCCACAGCCACGGCGCTGACGGCGAACCTACGGTTACATTACAAATGTCTCGACGACCATCCCTAGGGTTACATTCTTGAATGGCTTGACAGGGATGATGGACACATCGGTCGTGGGTCCGTTTGAAATGGCAAACACGGCCTGCTACCTCCTTGGGAGCAAACAAGGTCGTCTACGTTGACGTTCGCAATGGCCGTTGATTTGTTCAACGATTCGCCTGGCGGGGGCCGCGGACCCGACGCATTCAAACGGACCCACTGCCGACACAGCCGAAGGCGCCCGGCGAGTGACGGTACATTCCCGAGGAAAGCACCGTGAGGCCCAGCACAGAGATCGCTGAGTCGGCACAAAACCCACGGAGGAAAGCTGAGGATCGCCGCAGAAGCCGCGGTGATTTCGCAGAGAAAACCTTCACTTTGCGCGGAAACTGACTATGGCGGCGGCTTCGTCGGATTGCACGTCGAAGACAGTGAACAGGCGAGTGATCTGGATTAAATCCTTCACGCGCTTGGTAAGTTGCATCAGCTTTAGCTCGCCGCTGGCGCTGCGGACGGTGGTGTAGGCGCCGACGAGCTCACCGATGCCGGAGCTATCGATGTAATCGACGTCGCCCAGATTCAGCAGGATTTTGCGCTGGCCAGCGCCGACGAGTTCCCGCACCGTCTGGCGCAGCGTGGCGCTGCCTTCACCGAGCGTGATTTTGCCACTGAAGTCCACGATTGCGACGTCGTCAATTTGTCTGCATGTTCCACGTAGTGTCACGGTAAGCCCTCGAACCGATGCACGATTCTACCCTGCTTACGAATGTCCGTTGCCGGAAACTGGATGCGGCAGTTTCTTGATCATCACCAGGTCGGCACCGCCGGTCGGCCCGCGCCGCACGGCCAGATCGTCCATGAATGCGCGCATCAGGAAGATTCCGCGGCCGGACGTGCGCAGCAGGTTTTCTTCCGTCAGGGGATCCTCGACTTCGGAAAGCTCGAAGCCGCAGCCTTCGTCGACGATGTGCACGACCATTGTTTCCGGCTCCAGTTCGACGGCGAGGTGAATCTTTTTGCGCTTGTCCTGGCAATTGCCGTAGTTATAGGCGTTGATCACGCCCTCACGGACGGCCATGCCGAGCTTGTGCAGATCGTCCTCGCCGAAGCCCGCTTCCTGGGCTACGCGCGTGACGATGTTTTCTGCGAGATCCACGCTTTCAAGCTGCGTATCGAGCGTGACCTCAAGACGTTGGTTTGTAGCCGCCATGGAGCCGAGGGGAAAACCCCAATAAAAACGCCCTGTATGGGTATCACAGCCGCTGCACAAACGTCAAATGCGGCCGCGACGCCCCCAGGGGCTAGGAGCGTTCTTTGTTCATAACCGGGGCCGCACACCCGGCCTCGACCCGCTCAGGTTGTACTTCACGCCCAACGTGTGCGGTCGAGCGCGCGGTATTGGATCGCTTTAATTAGATGCTTGGGCTCGATATTGGGTGACCCTTCGAGGTCGGCGATCGCGCGCGAGACTTTCAGAATGCGGCCGCGGGCGGAAAGACCCAGGCG
Organism: Candidatus Acidiferrales bacterium; assembly: GCA_035603395.1. Lineage (GTDB taxonomy): Bacteria > Acidobacteriota > Terriglobia > Acidiferrales > UBA7541 > Palsa-295. The sequence goes on along the minus strand of DATNKM010000043.1, from coordinate 32,339 downwards.
TTGGATGGGCGGACACATCGATACGCTCACGTTCGTGGCGAGCGGAGCGGCAGAAGGAGTTCAGGCGTCGGAGAGGGATTCATCGAAACCCGCGCCTTCCTTCTTTTCAATTTTTTCCATCTCCGCAGACTCGAGGATTTCGCCGCAGTCGAGGCATTCCACGTATTGGGCGTCTTTGTCTTCCGCGATCAGCTGGGTGCGCTGGTGCGGACAGGCTGGTTTCGTCATGGTGGCATCCATATCAGACGCAAATGCGAGTATAGCACTAGCGCTTTTGTGGATGGGTTCACGGGCTGCTGTGTCGTGCACCGCTCTCAACACAGAAGGGACGGAGCGGGCCCAAAGGTCACACAGGGAAGCACGGCAGGATTGACAAAGATTGGGATTGCCACTATCTGTCTTGCTGGCTCGCGCATCTGAATGAGACAACGTGACTGCGGAACTGACTTCGCAAAAAAGGCTCGGTACGGTGCTTTTCTACGGCATCGTGGCGCTGCTGGTGTATCTGACGTTTCTGGTGTTTGCGCCGTTCCTGGTGCCGCTGGCGTGGGCGGCGGTGCTGGTGACCGTGTCATACCCGGTGTACGAGTGGGTGTCGCGCAAATGGGGGCCGACGCGGGCGGCCATCGTGTGCACGCTGGCGGTGACGCTGATTCTGATCGTGCCCGTGCTGTTCGTCATGATGGCGTTCGTGCGGCAAGGCGTGAGTGCGGTGCAGGAAATCCAGTTCCAGCTGGCAATCGGGAGCTACACGAAGCTGGACGATTTGTGGGCCAAGATCCAAGAGCGGTTTCCCGAAGCAGGCGGAGACAGCCTCAGCAGCACACTCCAGCACTACGGCGCCGTGGCGGCCGGATTCGTAGCCGGGAAACTCGGAGTGATCCTGAAGAACGCCGCGGTTTTCTTTTTCCACCTCGGCGTGACGGTCCTGGCGATGTTTTATTTTTACCGCGACGGGGATTCGATGGTGGCGCGGCTGCGCGAGCTGCTGCCCTTCGAGCTGGTGCACCGGGACCGCATGCTGAGCGAATCGCGGGAACTGATCTTCGCAAGCGTGACGTCGAGCCTCGCTGCGGCCGTGGCACACGCGATCCTGGGAGGCATCGCGTTCGCGGTGACGGGCATCGAGGCGCCGATCTTCTGGGGCGTCATGATGGGATTTTTCTCGTTTGTGCCGCTGGTGGGCTCGGCGCTGATCTGGGTGCCGGTGGCGATCAGCCTGATGGCCGGAGGACACCTGGGCCGCGGCATCGCGCTGGTATTCATCTGCGCGGTGATCGTGGGTGCGGTGGACAACGTGATCCGGCCATGGCTGATCAGCGGGCGCGCGGAGCTCGGCGGCCTGATGGTTTTCATCGGCGTGCTCGGTGGAATCGAAGCGTTCGGGCTGTTGGGCGTGGTTCTGGGGCCCATCATCGTAGCGATGGCGGCGAGCGTTCTGGAGGTCTACGCGCCGACCGATCCGCAGCGTGGAAACAAAATGGCTCGCGCGGATGCGAAGTAGGTTTCCGGCGTGCTAGAGTAGCGCGCCTTAGTATCAGGAAGTGGCGGTGAGCCGCCGTATGGCCAAGAACTCCAATTCCCATCCGCATCACGCAGGCTTGCCGCCGGAAAAGCTGCGGTGGCACTGCGACCCCGCGAATATTCCCTTTGAATCGACCGCGCAGATCGAACCGACGGCGGGCGACATGGGGCAGGAGCGCGCGCTGCGGGCGCTGCGCATGGGTGTGGAGCTGACGGCTTCGGGCTACAACCTTTTCGTCTGCGGACTTTCGGGCACCAGCCGCGGCGGCATGATCGTGCGCATGATCGAGGACATGCACCCGCAGACCGAGCCCGCGCCCGACCGCTGCTACGTGAACAATTTCAAGAATTCCGACCGTCCGCGCCTGCTGACGCTGCCGCGGGGACTCGCGAACGCGTTCAAGAAGGAAGTGGAATCGGGAATCGATTTTCTGCGCCGGAGAATTCCGCAGGTATTCGAAGGCGAACCTTTCCAGCGCCAGAAAACGCGCATCGTCGAGCGCTTCACCGTGCGCGAAAAGGAATTGATGGACGATTTCACGCGTCGCATCGCACGCGAGCAATTTGCGCTGGGACGCATGCAGGTGGGCGCGGTCGCGCTGCCAGAAATTTTTCCGGTGCTCGACGGCCAGATGGTCCCGATCGAGGAAATCCCCAAGATGGTGCAGGACGGGAAGCTCGAAAACACGGCCGCGGAAGATCTCGAGCGGAAATACGACCAGTTCCGGCAGGAATTCACGATCGTCTACCGCAGGACGCTGGCGCTTTCCCGCGAACTGGCCAGCGAAATGAACTACCTCGAGCAGGAGGCGGCGTCCGTGCTGGTCGACGGAGTGATCGAAGAGCTGAAGGAAAAATACGCCGGCGCGCACATTTCCGAGTATCTCGAGGAAGTGCGGCATCACATTCTCGACAATCTCGATCCGTTCAAGGAGCGCGAGGGAGAAGAGGATCAGCCGCCGTCGGAAACAACGGGACTGCCGAAACCCGAACGCTCGGAACGCGATCCATTCCGCATCTACGGCGTTAACGTGATCCTAGCGCACAACGAGCACGACAAGTGCCCCGTGGTGTTCGAAACGATCCCTACGTACGCGAATCTTTTTGGCACCGTGCATCGCAGCTACGACACGCGGGGCAGCTGGAATTCCGATTTCATGGACCTGCGCGGCGGCTCGCTTTTGCGCGCTGACGGCGGATTCCTGGTGATGTACGCGCTCGACACCATGACGGAGACCGGCGTGTGGCGCACGCTGAAGCGCACACTGAATCACGGCAAGCTCGAAATACAGCCGATTGACATGTTTTTCCCGTTCAGCAGCGCCTCGCTGAAGCCCGAGCCGATCGACGTGCACGCGAAAATCATTTTGATCGGCGACCGCGAAATGTACGAGCTGCTCTACGACTACGAGGACGACTTCAAGAAGATTTTCAAGGTGCGGGTGGAATTCGACGAGGAGATGAATTGGAGCGACGAAGTCTATCGACATTACGGCGGGCGGCTGCGAAAGCTGGTGGACGACGAGAAGCTGCTGCAGTTCGATCGCACCGCCGTCGCGTCCATTTTGGAGCACGGTGTTCGGCTGGCAGGTAGGCGCGGCAAAATCACCACGCGTTTCTTCGATCTAGCCGACCTGGCGCGCGAATCCAGCTACGCGGCGCGGCATGCGGGGTGCAACGTGGTAAATGCGGGACACGTGCGCGCGGCACTCGACGCTAAAATCGAGCGGCACAATCTTCTGGAAACGAAAATTCGTGAAATGATCGAGCAGAACCTGGTGTTCATCGACACGACCGGCGGCCGCGCGGGGCAGATCAACGGCTTGAGCGTGATGGAAATCGGCGGCTACGCATTCGGCAAACCGGTGCGCATCACCGCGTCCGTGGCGATGGGCAAAACCGGCATCATCAATATCGAGCGCGAATCGAACCTCAGCGGGCGGTTTCACGACAAAGGCGTGCAGATTATTTCCGGCTACCTGCGGCGTACGTTCGCGCAGGACAAGCCGCTTTCGCTTTCCGCCAGCGTCTGTTTCGAGCAGTCGTATTCGGGCGTGGATGGCGATAGCGCCAGCTCCACCGAAATTTATGCCCTGCTTTCCGCGCTTTCGGAGCTGCCCATCCGGCAGGATCTGGCCGTGACCGGATCCGTGAATCAACAGGGCGACGTGCAGCCGATCGGCGGCGTGAACCAGAAAATCGAGGGCTTTTACGACGTCTGCCGACTCAAAGGGCTCACCGGAAACCAGGGCGTGCTGATCCCGTCGGAGAACGTGGACGACTTGATGCTGCGCGACGAAGTGATCGAAGCCGTAGCGCAGGGCCGCTTTCACATTTATCCCGTCAAGACGATCGAACAGGGCATCGAAATCCTAAGTGGCGTGCGCGCGGGCAAACGCAGCGCCACCGGAAAATTCGACGCAGGCAGCGTTTTCGCAAAGGTGGATGCGAGGCTTCACCAGATGGCGTCCACCCTCCGCAAGTTCAATTAGTCCTTCCGTCTTCGCCTCTTCCAGCAGCAGTACCCACCCGAGCCGCCCTGCATCCGCACGAAGAATGCCGTCATGGTGCCTCGGCGGCCCGTCGCAACGGTGCGCCCACACGGCCTTGACTTCTTGTATCATTATGATATCGTTCCGATATTGTCTCCAAAGGAGATTGCTCATGAGAGAGAAAAAACCGTTTTCGCTTCCCGGGGGAGCGATGCTGCTGGTGATCGTGGTGATGATGGCGCTGACGATTTTTCTGCTGGTCAATGTGACCAAGGGCCAGCCCGGACCGCTGCCGGTGTTCTGCTTCCTGGCGATGGTTCTCGAGGCGATATGTTTAAGAGGCCTGGTGGTCGTGAATCCGAACGAGGGCCAAGTGATTCAGCTCTTTGGCCGCTACGCCGGCACGGTCCGGGAGCAAGGCTTTCAATGGATCAATCCGCTCACGACACGGCGCAAGATTTCCTTGCGCGTCCGCAATTTCGAGACGGACAAGCTTAAAGTGAACGATCTCGACGGAAACCCTATCGAGATTGCTGCCGTGGTCGTCTGGCAAGTAGTGGATTCGGCCGAAGCAGTCTTTGAAGTCGACAACTACGAAAACTTCGTGCAGGTGCAGAGCGAATCGGCGCTGCGGAATATGGCCACGTCGTACGCCTACGACTCTCGCGAAGCCGGTAAGATGAGCCTGCGCAGCCATACGGCGGAAACCGCTGCGCAATTAAAGCAGGAAATCGAGGACCGTCTGTCGAAGGCCGGAGTACAGGTGATCGAAGCACGCATCAGCCACCTCGCTTATGCCGCGGAGATCGCCGGCGCGATGTTGCAGCGCCAGCAGGCGTCCGCGATCATCGCCGCGAGGCAGACGATCGTCGAAGGCGCGGTTAGCATCGTGCAAATGGCGCTCGATCAGCTTTCGGAAAGAAAAGTAGTGGACCTGGACCCGGAGCGCCGCGCTTCGATGGTGAGCAACCTGCTGGTCGTGCTGTGCGGGGAACGAAGTCCACAGCCAATTGTGAACGCGGGAACGCTATATTCCGGATAGACAGGCCCATGGCGGATCGCAAACCATTTCTGCTGCGGCTCGATCCGGCGATTGCTGCCGCCCTGGAACGCTGGGCGGCGGATGACCTGCGGAGTCTCAACTCGCAAATCGAATATTTGCTGCGAAGGGAGTTGCGGGAAGCGGGACGGCTGCCTCGCGAGGTTGCGCAGCCTGTGAAGAAGTAACTTACCGATGGGCTAGAGCGCGCGGTGCATGGTCACGTTGATCGTCATCGTCTTGCCGTCGCGATTGATGAGCAGCTTGTATCTGTGGCCGACGTTCCGGAACAACTCGCGGGCGCTGGTCACCGAAATATCGGCGGCGGCTTCGTCGTCGACGCCTTCAATCAAGTCGCCTTTTTGAACGCCCGCGTCTGCACCGGGAGAGCCGGGCCGGACCTGCACGACCTCCAGCGTCCTCCATCCGGGGCCCGTCGCGGCGATGGAAATTCCGCTCATGTCCTCGTGATCGTCCGCGTGGATTTCGCTGTTCCCATCGAAGTACGCCAAATGGCTGGCGTAATCAAGCGTAACGGTGAACCGCCGCAGCATTCCCCCGCCGATTTCGCCCGCGATCTGAGAATCGTCACCTGGCAGAGGGCCCTCGGCAAAAGCCGCCAGCGGCGCCTGTATCTGGTACGGACCGATCTCGAAATATTCGACCCTGCCCAACACGGCTTTGCCGCCGACTCCCAATTCGCCGCTCGCGAGCGGCACGGTCTTCAAGTGCGACGAAAAAAAGTGGCGCTGGTTCGCGAAGCGATCGGAAATCAGCAGCGGAACATCGAGCGCGGTGTTGATGACGAACAAGGCCTCGCCGGACTTGCGCCCCGCCACATCGACCTTCGCGCGCACCGCCGGCATGCCGTCGCGCATCGTGAGCGGGAAGCCTTTGCCGGCGCCCTTGTAATGATAGGAGGCGGGATCGTACAGGCGCACGGTCTGCCGACCGTAGTCGATCTCGATGACCGCGCCTGAGAGCATGTCGTTGCCGATCGTGCCTTCGTACCCGCGGCCGAGGCGCGGGCCGAAGTCGTTATTGGTTTGGGAACCTAGCTGGGCAAGCGAGAAATCAACGTCGGTCAGATTCAGCACGGGCGACCGCAGATTTGCCACACCGAGCTCCGCAGCGCGCGCGGGATCAATGGAGGAGACTGCGGCGCTCGTATCGAGCTGAAACATCGAGGGCTGGCCCTGATTTACGCGCACGGGGACAAAAACGAGATTGTCGTCGAATTGCGCGGGCAACTGGGCGACATTGCCGCCGAAAGCGAAGCGCACCATGGCGGCGGCCGACGTGGGCGCGGCGGCGGTATTTTGCGCCCGCAAAGCCGGCTTGGACGCGAGCCCCGCGCAGAGCAACAGCGTGCCTGCCGCGCTGCCGAGCCTGGTGGTACGCTTCATCAATCCTCCCGATGCACCGCTAAGCCTGGACGGATGCCCGGAAAGTATACGCGAGTCAGCGTCCAAGTCATTCGCTGGCATGGTCCGGGATCACTTGCGGCGGCCCGTCATGGTGACGGCGCCCAATATCCCTCGCGGGCAAACACGCGAACGGCCGGCTTTTTTGAAGGCGAATTCATCATCTGGCCATTTGCGTCGAGCGGCTCGACGGTCAAAGTGTGGAATTGCCCATCGTGCGCCGGCGCGATGCCGAGCAAGTATTGATGCCGCAGCGCCGACGCGATTTCATGGTAGATGGGAACGAAATCGTTCTCGGACTGCGGGAAATAGGCGCGGCCGCCCGTGATCGCGGCGAGCGAACGGAGCGCGTTCTCGGCTTTCTCGAAACCGACGTCAGCGGCTGACTGGAGCGGCGCGGGCTTTTTCGTTTTCTTCGAACTGCCTCCGCGCAACGGTCCACCGAGGCCCACGGAAAAAATCACGACGTCTTCATTACGCAGTTTGCGAACCAGCGCGTCCCAGCGCGCGGGAGGCGACGAATCAAGTCCCGTGCTCAGAATCACCAGCGCGCGCTTGCCCGCACTCGGACCAAGCGAGTCCAGGACAGCCGAAATCGAATCGTAAAGATTCAGATCACCCATACCGATGGTGTACTGCATCGTGTTGAGCGCCGAGAGGAAGGCGGATTTGTCGGCCGTGAATTGCATGATCAGGCGCGGCGACTGATCGTAGGTGACCAGAGCGACCTGATCGCCAGCGGCTAAGCCATCGAGTAGCGCGTAAGCGGCCACGAGATGCTGATCGTGAATCAGGTAGACCGCGGGGCTGGCCTCGATCATCACCAGCACCTGCGCGGGCGCTTCGACGGGCGTGAAAACGACAATCGGTTGCGCGGCGCCGTCGTCGAGTACATGAAAATTGCTCTGTGACAGGCCACCCACGAAATTTCCCTGGTTGTCGAGGACGCTCGCGTCCACCTTCACGATTTCAGTTGCGGCTACGAGAGGCGCCGGGGAGTTCGCCGCGGGCTGCTGCGCGCTCGCAACAGGCGGGAAAATCGCGAAAGCCAGAACCAGGATGAAAAATGAAATGAGAAATACGCGGAGAGAAAAATCTAAATCACAAGAATGGGAATTCGAGCGCAGTGCGGTCCGCTCGCATCGTGGGACGCCTTCCAATTCCGCGATGCGAAGCGGACGCAGCAATGTTCTGTTCGTGCCGCGAGCCCGAATCAATTACCCGGCGGCGTGGCGGCGGGCGGCGCAGCCGTTGCGGACTTCGGCGCGCTGAGATATCCCTTCGCCGAATCCTTAGTCACGTCGAACACGACGATCTCGTACGGCGCACGCGCTCCGTGCACGTAGAACTGGATGGGCTCGCCGACCGTGCGATCCTTCTTTTCGATGTTCTTGTCGTCGGCGACCACGTCCACCGTGTATTTGTACTTCTTCGTGTCGGTCTTCTTCAGCTGAACTTCGATCGGCCCCACGTGCTCCGGCGATTTAGCCGATTTGTTGAGCGTGAATTCGAAAATATCGCGTTCTCCGAGGCGCTTCAGCTCTTCCACTTCGTCATGGTTGCGCGCGATCAGCCCGCTCTGTACACCCAGATCGCCCTTCACGCTGGTCATGGCGGTTTTGGTCGCTTCCAGGTCGGCCTTTGTGGAGTTCAGATCGGTCTGCGTGCCGTTGATCTGCGTGGCCATCTGTCCGAATTTCGTTGTCGTATCGGCCTGGACGGCGCCGAGCTGCTGGCGGAATTGCTGATCGCTCTTCTGCTGTTCATTGCGCACGGTTTGGGCCAGTCCGCGAGCGCGCGCCAGCTCGTCTTCGGTGAGTCCAAGCTTTTGCGACATCACATCGAGCTGCCCCTTCAGGTCGGCAATGCGCGAATTGGTCTTGTCGAGCTCAGCGGCGGTCGCCTGCGCCTTTTGCGAAGCATCTTCCTCGGCCTTGTGCATGTCCTGCCGCTGTGCATACCCCGCGTAGAGCAGATACGCCACCAGTGCGAACGCCACGACGAAAAGCACTGTCACCCAGCGCGGCAGGATTCCCGCTTCGACGACCTGTGGGGTTTCGCTCGGTTGATCCAAACTCATCGTGCCTCCTTGACCGCTACGGGCGCGGCTGTTTCGCGAGATTATCGCCGAGCCGGGGAGCGAAGTCTATCCCGGGCGCGGGCGTTGTTGCCACTGCGGCGCGGCCAGTGCGCCTCCACGCTGGTTGTAAGACCGCCGCGCGGCGTGAATTCGCCCGTCACGCGGCACCAGACCGGACGCGCCGACGTAACGATGTCCTTCAGCATCCTGTTTACTGCGTTCTCGTAGAAAATTCCGAGATTGCGGTAGGCCAGCAGGTACAGTTTCAGCGATTTCAACTCGAGGCAGTATTTCTTGGGTTCGTATTGAATCGTGATCGCCCCGTAATCCGGTAAGCCCGTTTTGGGGCAGACCGAGGTATATTCGGGCACGCGGATTGTGATGGTGTAGCCCGGGAATTGGTTGGGCCACGTTTCGATCGCGGGCAGCTTGGCGCGGATTCCTGACGCCGCGTGTTCGTCTGTGTAGCCTGGCATCTTTTGCCTTCGTCTCTATCTTACTTAGGTCGCAGGGCCGCGCATACAGTTTTCCGGCTATTGCGGCGAGAAATCGATTTGGATATGCTTCGCCCGCCAATTTTAGGGATACTGCAAGAATAATGATTTGCCCTCAATGCCGAAGTGCAGAATGTTTCCGCTCGCATCGCGGAGGCGTGGGGGATTTCTTCGCCACGTTCCTCCAGCTGAGGCCCTGGCGTTGCCGGGCCTGCGACAAGCGATTTTACGCCTGGACGGTGGCCATTCCCTTCGCGCGCTATGCGCACTGCCCGCGTTGCGGGAACTTCGATTTGCAGCATATTGCGCGCGAGCGCGTGGATGCAGGCACGCTGGTCTTTCTGAAGCGCTTTCTTGGCTTTTCCCCGTATCGCTGCGACCCCTGCCGCCAGAAATTCTTCAGCATTCTGCCGCACCGGAAAATCGTTCCGTCCATGATTGGCGAAGACTCACGAAACGTTCCTGTGGCCTGATTGCGCCGCCGACCTGCGCACGCGCGAAGCGAAAACAGACTCCACGATTTGATTCCGAGCAGAAAATTGGCTGGAGAAAATCGCGTGCGGAGGAGCTATTTGCTCGTTTTTGCGGAGGCGCCAGCAGGACTGCCGAGCGACACCAGCAACCGGCGAAGTTTCGCGCGGTCTTCCAGGCCCATGCCGACCATTTCAAAACCGGCCTGATGCGAGCGAACGAACCGAACGACGGCTTGCATGCTGATCGAACGCAAACCCGCCGGAATTTTCAGAGTAGCCTCGGTTCCGACGGCCAGCTGCACGTCGCCGCTCAGCAATCCGCCTTCCAGGCTCAACACGCTGATCGCCGATGAATATTTTCCGCGCGCCGACGTGATCACTGCCGGAACGTTCCGCGGCAGCCGGATGCGCCGATATCGGCGGTGCCGCACCACGTCGCGATCCGGAATCGGGTCCAGGGGCGCGAGCGCCATCACTTTGTCGTCGAGGCCCGATTGCGGCAAAAATGCCGTCATCCACTCCGGGTCAAGCTTCATCAGCGCCTGCGCAGCCGCCGTGCGAATTTCCTCCGGATGTGCCCAGCCGAACGCTTTGCGCGTTTCCACGAATCGCCGCATATGCCCGGCCGCGCCCTGCGCTCGCATCCGCCCCAGCGCTTCGATCGCCTTCACGCGCAGGTATTCCGATCCTTCCGGCAAAATGTCGCCTTCGGCCAGCCGCAACAGCTTCGGCGCGGTTTCCTGATCGCCGCACATGCCGATTTCGTCCAGCGCCAGCGGCAGCACCATGATGTCCAGCGCTTCGATCGAATTCGCCAGGATCTTCCCACGCTCGGGCGCTCCGGCGATCGAAAGCTGTCGTACGACCGCATCGTGAAACGATCGGCCGCCATGGCGCAATCGCTGCGGCAGCAATTCATCCACGCCTTCCGGGTCGAGCCGACTCAGCAATCCCACAATGCTCGCGGCCTTCGCCGGCGCTTCCGATTTCATCACTTCCTTCAGGTATCGCGCGCACGCGCTGCCCACGGCCCTCGCGAGCTGCACCACGTTTTCGCGTTCGCTGCGGCGCCCCGAACGCGCCATTCGCACGGCCAGATGCTCGCCCGCGCCCTGCGGGATGCGCATCAGCACGCCGACAAGCCCTTCGGGCATCGCCTCGGCCGTCAGTGCCTCTTCGATGAATTCCGTGATCCGATTCTCGACGCCGAGCCGCGGCCGCAAATTCTGCGCCCACGCCGGACGCAGTTCCTCGAGGTCGGCCAGCGAATCCAGCGCCTGCTGCATCGCTTTGTAATACCGCCGCGACGCCGCTTCCTGGCTCAACCGCACAAAAGCCGCACTCAGCAGCGTTTGCAATTCCGCGTCTTTTTCCGCTGCCAGCTGATGCCCGATTTGCGCCAGGGCATCTTGCAACCGCTGGCTCGCGCCCTTGCTGTAAAGCTCGGCGAGCTGCCCAAGCCCGATGGCCGCTTTCTTGCGCGCTTCGGCGTCTTTGTTCCGCACGCACGACGCGTATTTCAGCAGCACATCTCCGGCGATATCGGCTTCCCCGCGGCCCAGCAATTCCTCCACGTACGACTGCACGTTGCGCGGCGGAATGCACCACGCCTCGGTCGACGTGAGCACAGCCCGCTTGCCCGATTCCGGCACGGCCGCCCAGAATTGCCGGTCCAGCACGTCCGCGTGCGATTCCACCGAAAGCCCCGCGCTGGCCATTTTGTCTTCGCGCGCTTTCAGCAGCTTTCGCAGCGTGCCGAGCTCGTGGCCCATCTTGTCCAGCATCTGCCGGACGGCATTCACGCGCACCTCGCCGCGCTGGAATCGATCGAGTGCAAAACGAATCGCAAGATCCTCGGCAAGTTTCAGCAGCACGCTTTCGTCGACTTTCGCGGACGGAGTTTTGGCCGCCACCGTCGCCAGCGCCTGGCGCAAAGTAACCTGTGCATTCTGCGGCAGCGCCGCGAAATTCAGCTGCCACTTAGCCTGGTCGGGCAACGGCCCGCCCTTCGTGCCCGCCGCCTGTGTCGCTTCGCCGAACTGCGCGAGCAGCCGCAGCAAACTTTGCATTTCCTTTTCGCCAAGTTGCGGCAGAATGTCCGGATCGGTCGAGGCGCTCGCACTATTTCCGCCCGCAGTACCGGGTCCGGCGCCCGGCGCGGCGCCTGCAACTGCGCCCGTGCCACTCGCGTTCGCCTGTCCACCTTCCGCGCCGGAGCCTGTGCCACCGGAGTAAACCGAGCCAGTCCCGGAGCCCCCGTGCGCGCCCTCGGCCGCAGCGATCAGCTGAATCATCTTCTCGGGGCTGCGGAACCAGTCCTGGATCATTTCCGCGTCGGCGCCCAAGGTTCGCGCCGTCAGCTGCGCAGCTACCCGCGCTTCCGTATAAGCAGAGTCTTCCGCCACAAAGCGAATCTCGTTGACGCGAATTCCGGCCTTCTGGCGGTTGTGGAAGTACACGTCCAGGCGCTCGCTCAGCGGCACCGCTTTCGGCCCGCCCGAGTCGGTAAACGCCTTCACCAAGTTTCCGTAGTCCTCGCGGGCCACCTGCGGCAGGAAGGCGATGCTGGCCACGCCGGCCCCGTTCAAAAGGTCAGCGAAACTCTTCTCCGCCTGGGTCGATTCCAGCGGTACTCCATCGAGCAGCAGCTGTGAACCAGAGGCACCGAGCAGCAGACCCGTAGTACCTGCCGCCTGCACCGCCTGTTCGAGCTCGTTCCAGCTAACCTCGAATTGCGCAGCCGAGCGAAGGTGTTCTAAACCATAGAGTCGAGAGTACTTAAGTAGAACGTTGAGGCTCCGCACGAAGGCCCGGGCATTGGGTATAGTGGACTCAGTGGACACTGTTAGCTCACTCTGCAGGGCCATTTCTCCCTCGGCGTACTACCCAAGTGTACTGGAACGTCCGGCGGGGGGAATGGTACGAACGGTCTAAGGGTGCGGGCGTAATTACTGCACCAAAACTGGACGGTCGTACAGCCGGACCTTTTTAGTTTGGTAACTGTACTTCGACAGAGAGGTCTTTCACCACGGGGCGGACTCGGCGGATGATCTCACTGGCCCAAAGCCGATCGCTGAGCACCACGAGCGAACCGTCTTCGAACGCGCAAACACCACAGAAGTAGTAATTCGCGAATGCAGCGTGATATGCATCGACTCCACGGCGCGCCAGGTCGGTCTCGAGCGCCGAATCCGGCTCGGCTCCCGGCGCCAGTGGCGCTCCCGCCCGCGCGCCAAAGGTCTCTTTTTCAAAACGCCCGAGCAGCGCTTCCAGCGCGGCGGGTTCCGGCGCCGGAATCACCATCGACCGCTGATGGGCCTGCCGGTAAGTGACACCGTGCGAATCGCAATACTCCCGCACGCGATCCAGGTGGCTGAAAAAATCCAGCGCCCACGGTTCCTGCCCGGCGGTCGCCCGCAACACGCGCCCCCAAACCCGTGCGGCGTCCACGCCCCGCACCGGTTCGCGATTTTCGTCCGCCTCCACCAACTCGAGTCCCACGGCTTTCACATCCGAGCCTAGGTCGAGCGCTTCAATATCGAGCTTGTGCATCATTCCTCATCGACAAACGCACGCGGAAATTTCTTCTGAAAGTCGGGAGACTGCTTGCGCACTTCGAGCCAATCGAAAAACGCATCCGGTGTTTCCAGCCAGATTCCGAACCAGTGCGCCACTTCTTCCTTCTGCGCGCGGTTTTCCGCTTCCACCTTATGATTCCGCGAAATCATCTCCGCACGCCGGCGCCCCAGCCGCGCTACTTCGCGCACCCGCTCGGAAGCATGCTTCTCGCCTTCCGCTGAAAACTTCCGCAGCAGCTCATCCAGCCGCACCAGGCACATCTCCGCCTCCGTGAATGTCGAGAAATGCAGCAGGTCGGCGAACTCTTCCTCGTATTTCCCTTCCGTATCGGATTGCGTGGACCACACCACACGCATGCCCGCCTCTTCGAGTACACTCACTACGTAGTCCGCCGAGGTTTTCCCGTTTGTCGCGCCCAGCTGTGAGATGAGCTGACGCCGAATCTGCTCGATCTCCGCGGGAGTGAAGCGTGCCTTTTCGAGTGCGCGCGCAGTTTCCAGGATGTGTTCTTTCTTCGTGGCGGATTCGCCGGGATCTTTCTTGTTGGAGTGGCTGCCGCTCAAAGGATCCTCAGTGCTTCACGGGCTTCTTGGGTGCGGGATCGCCCACGGCGGCAGCGGCTGCGTCATGGGCCAGCAGCTTGCGCAAACGTGCCACGTTGCGATTATGCTCCGCCAGCGTGCGGCTGAATGCATGGCCGCCCGCATCGTCCGCCACGAAATACATATAGTCGGTGGTCGTCGGCGCCCGCGCCGCGCGCAGCGAAGCCTCGCCGGGATTCGCAATCGGACCCGGTGGCAGCCCCTTGTGGTCGTAGGTGTTGTAGGGCGAATTCACTTTCAAATCCACGGCGTGCACGTTTTTCTCCGGACGTCCCGCCAGCTCCATGGCGTACTGCACCGTGGGATCGCATTGCAGCGGATTGCCGATGCGCAGCCGGTTGTAAAAAACTCCGGCCACCAGCGGCCGCTCGTCGGCTTCGGGCGTTTCGCGCTCCACCAACGACGCCAGCGTTACCGCCTGCAGCGCGTCCAGCGCCGGACCCTGCGGCGGCGGCGCCGCCGGCGGCAAAGTCTCCCACACGGCCCGGAAATTCTGTACCATACGCTTCGCCACCTGCTCGCACGTGGCCCTGCGCGAAAATTCGTAGGTCGATGGGAACAAAAATCCTTCCAGGCTGTTGGCCTGGGGCGCCAGATCCTGAATCAGCGTCGTATCGTGCGCTGCGGTCAGAAAATCCGCGCGGTGGCATACGCCCTCCCGCTCGAGCTCGTCCGCTATATCGAACATATTCCAGCCTTCCGGAATCGTGACCGTATGAACGAAAATCTGCCCGTGCGCAACCTTCCAAAACACTTCGCGCGAATTCACCGGATGGTCGAAATAATATTCTCCGGCCTGCAAAGCCCTGCGGTAATGCCAGTCGCTGAAGAGCGCGAATGCCAGCTTGCTGCGGATCACGTCGTTCTTGCGAAGAATCGCGGCCACGCCCCAGCGCGACGTCCCGTGCGGAATATCCACGAACACTTTTTCGGGCCGGTGTCCCCGATAGGGGCGGCTGATCTGCGAATCCACCCAGCCCGCCGCGCCGCCCAGTGCGGCGATCAGCAAAAGTGCCAGAAATCCCAGCCGCCGCATCCCGTTTATTCCTTCTCCGCAGAATCGCCGCGGGCGCGTCCGCCGCGCTTCTCCAGGTAATCGCGCAGCATCACCGCGGCAGCCACGTCATCGATCGCTCTGCGTTTGCGCTTCACGGCCGAACGAGTTTCTGCCAGCGTTCGTTCCGCTTCCCAGCTTGTCAGCCGCTCATCCACCAATTCCACTCCGATGCCCGTGGCTTTCCCGAGGCGCGCGGCGAATCGCGCCGCTTCCTGTGCCATCTCGCCCGCTTCGCCGGTCATGTGCAACGGCTGGCCGACGATCATATGCGTCACACCCAGCGCGCGGCAAGTTTCGCGCAGTCTGCTCAGATCGCGCTGCCGGTTCACGCGCACCAGCATCCCGATCGGCTGCGCCGTCAATCCCATCTCGTCCGAGATCGCCAGGCCAATCCGTTTCCGGCCGTAGTCCACCGCGAGTATCCTCTCTGTTTTTGCCGCGGGCGCGGATTTTTCCCCGCTGCTTGCGCGCCCCGTCGTCGCCATGGCCCGCTCATTATACGTGACGCGAATCTCCGCACGCATACAGCATGCACCGGAGTTTCCGAATCACCGTTGCCTTTCGGGTACGGATGGCGTATGAGAGGCCCAGTGCATGGCGACTGCCTGGTGAAGTGATGCGGCAATAAAGGAGAGCGTCGATGGGCTACCTGTTGTTCATATTATTCGTCGCGTTCTTTCTGTTCGCGCTCTGGAGGTCGTTCGCCGTCTCCCTCTCCGTCCACGACGGCCGCAAGGTCGATTTCAGTATATCGCGCGGCCTTCCATTCCTGCTCGTAGCTGTGCTGATCTTTATCTTTTGGCTGTCCTTCACCACGGTCGACGCCGGCTATCGTGGCGTCGTGCTTCGCTTCGGTGCGCTCACCGGTCGCACGCTTGAGCCGGGCCCGCACCTGATCATTCCGGTATTCGAAACCGTTAAACCGATTTCCGTGCAGGTGCAAGTCGAAAAACTCGATTCGCAGGCCGCCAGCCACGACCTGCAAGTCGTCCACACACAGGTCACACTGGCCTACTATCAGGATCCCTGCTGCGTCACCGACATCTGGGCCAAGTTGAATGACGACGCACTCGACCGCGTCGTCATCCCCGCAATTCAGGAAGCCATCAAAGCCCAGACCGCGCAATTTGACGCCGAACAGCTCGTTGCCCAACGCGCCGTCGTTCGCAACGGTATCGAGCAGTACGTCCGCGACCGCCTCACCACCCACCACATTGACGTGGACGCCGTCAGCATCACCGATTTCAATTTTTCCGACGAATACAACCGCGCCATCGAAGCAAAGGTAACTGCCCAGCAAAACGCCCTTAAAGCCGAAAACGACCTGACCCGCATCAAGATCGAGGCGGAACAAAAAGTCACCCAAGCCCAGGCCGAAGCCAAAGCCCTGGAAGTGCAAAAACAGCAGATCACGCCCGAGCTGATCGAGCTGCGCACCATCGAAATGATGACCAATCGCTGGGACGGCCATCTCCCCGACGTCTACATGGCAGGCAACAGCGGCGGCGCGCTACCCATGATCGACGTGTTAAAGGCTGCCGGAAAAACTAAATAGAGTCGTCGCCACTCGATTGGCGCCTCCGGAGGTTTTCGAGAGGCATCCGCCACGGCGGATGCCCGGGTCCGATGCTCGGCAAACCCGCGCCATTCAGCTCCGCCGCGGCCTGCCTGACGGAAGATCGTTCCGGCTTCGCGCCCTAGGGCTGACGCCCACGCTCGCCGCTTTCCCACGCCGGCCAGGAGCCTTGTTCCCGCATGGATTTGTCGAGCCCCGTGTCCTTCAGTACTTGCTCGATTTCCGCGCGCGATTGCCGATGTCCCAGCCGCGCGGGTGCGTCGGCGAGCGCATAGGCCGTGATCGTCGCAACCGCCACATTTTTCTTCAGCTCGCCAAAATCCACTTTGTCGAACGTATCCGACGCGGCGTGATAGTTCAGCATGTAATTCGCCTCGTCCTGGTTCGCCACCAGCGCCGGCACGCCCTCCAGCATGAAATCCAAATCATCCGTGTCGCCCGCTGAATCGAATGTGTAGGTCATCGGCCCGATCGCCTTCAGCGGTTCGAGCGCCTCGCTCAGCTGCGGCAGAAAATCCTTGCGCCCGTCGACGTCGAACCCCGTCACGCGCCCCGCTCCGGAATCGAAAATCACCGCAGCATTCATTTTGTCGAGCTCTGCGCGGTGTGCGTGCGCGTAGGCCCGTGAGCCAAGCTCTCCTTCTTCCTCCCCCGTAAACAGCACGAACCGGATCGACCGCCGCGGAATATTCCCGGACTGATGAATCACCCGCGCCGCATCGATCACCAGCGCCGCATTGCATCCATTATCCAGCGCGCCGGTGCCCAGATCCCAGGAATCCAGATGCGCCCCCAGCACCACGAACTCGTCCGGCTTCTC
Organism: Candidatus Acidiferrales bacterium; assembly: GCA_035603395.1. Taxonomy (GTDB): domain Bacteria; phylum Acidobacteriota; class Terriglobia; order Acidiferrales; family UBA7541; genus Palsa-295. The sequence continues at coordinate 15,179 of DATNKM010000043.1, read as the reverse complement.
GCGCCCTCGGATTTCACCGACCACGTTTTCCGACTCCACGGGTCCGGTCACGCGATTCGGCATGTCGAAATGCACACGCACGGTCTGCCCCGCCGCCAGGAACCGCGCGATCCGCTGCGCATCCTCGCGCGCCACGACCGCTTGCGGCAGCGCCTCGATGCGCCCGTCCGGCGTCACCGTATGCCGGTAAAGCAGCAGGTTCGGCCGCGACGACATCCAGAAAATCGCCGCCGCCCCGGCATCGTGCGCCCGCCTGATAATGCCAGGCTGCACATCGTATTCATGGTCAAGATCGGCCCAGGTGATCAGTGGCGCCGAACGAACCAGCACAATCGCACCCTTCACCGCCCTACCGGCGTTTGCAAAATCGGTCTCATCGCCTTTCCCGACGTCCACGATATCGGCGGTGACGCCCCCGGTCGGCGTAGGCGGCGACCACCCTGCCGACACGAGCCTCACCGGAAAAGCCGCGGGCGCCAGCACCTCGACGCGTGTCCGCCCCTCGCTCCACCCTGCCGCCACCATGAATTCCTCGGTATGGACCGAATCGACCCCCGCCTTGCGCATCGCCTCAAGACCCCAGGACACCGCCCGCACGGCCGCCGGCGACCCAGTCACCCGTCCCCCGATCGAATCCGTCAGCGTCCGCAGGTTCTCCTCTAGCGGAGACGCGCCCTTCGCGCTCTGGATCATCAGCGGCGCCAAGTCCGCGCACGACTTTTCCACTGAACAGGTGCCCGCTCCCTGGGGCACTTGGCCCAATCCGGGCGGCGGAGCGATCGGATTCCCCTGTGCCAGCGCCGCCGAAGCCACCAGCGCCACACCGGCACAGGCCGCAACCACGCTTCGGCCGCTGCGATGTGCCCAATGCCTAAATGAAATCGCGCTTTTTTTTCGGATTTCGGCCCTCATCGAGTCTCCGCCTGCCCTTTTTCGTCGCGATTATAGCCAGATTCAACCCCCGCGTCACAAATCCATCACAAACAAACGATTTCGCCGCGCGAGAATCGGGTAGAAACCTGAAATTCGCGAAAAAAATGCAGGGGCGAGGAATTTTCTACCCACACTACATGATTCGCTGTAGCCTTCGCCTTCCGCATGTGATTCAATCGGCGTGTCTTAAAATGAGACGCCGGAATGGCATACCATCTGCCATTCGCTTCTCGTTCGGGACGCTTGCTTTCGCAGCGCAAGTCCCGCGAGCAGTGGCTGATCTTCCCGGCGCGGGGAAGATTCAGTTGTTTTAACCGGTAAGGCCCAGCAGCAATGCATCGCCAAACGCAGTCAAATAAAACACCCGGCCTAGTTCAGCCCTGGGCAAGGGAAGAGGCCAATAGTGAAGAAACTGCGATCCTTTCCAAAGCTGGTCCCTCAGAACAAGAAAGAGGAGACGAACCCACCCAACGTCTTCGTGTTTTGCGAGAAATCCACCGGCGCGGCGAGGTTCCACGCCGAGTCGAATTCCGATCCTGACTACATTATCGAGCGCATGGCCGGTCTGCTCGCGGTGCAGTGCCTGGTCCGGGGCTCCGACCCTAGCGATTTCGCCATTTTGGTACCCGCGGCCTCGACGCTCGGCACCCGCCTAGTGTCTCGCGCCCAGGAGCTCCTCGAGCAGGGACGCGAGGCAGCCAGCCCGGCCACGTTGAGCCCGCGACAGAAGGAAATTCTACAGTCCGTAATGTGCAATCGAGCCAACAAGGAAATTGCTTCGCAGCTCAACATCACCGTGCGAACCGTGAAGTTTCACATCTCGTCGCTGCTCAGCAAATTCGGCGCTGAAAATCGCGGGGAGCTGGCTCGCCGCGCCACCGCATTCCTGCGTCCGGCCCCGGCCGCTGAGCCCGAATCGCATAACCTCGATCAGCGCTCCGATCGGATTCGGGCGTCCGACTTCGGCCCGATCGCTCTCGGCGGTCGCCTGCACATCTCGGCCAAATCACGCCAAACACGCTTCGGGGAGCGGGTCCTGACAGCATAGGACCCGTTTCCGCTTCACCCGAGCTGCGTTCTCGAATCCACGTCGATGTTCCGGACGTGTGTATCGGTCGTTATTCTGCACCAGCCTTGACGAATCCCTGAGCGCGGTATAACGTACCACCTGTCGTTGATGCGTGCGACTCGCACCAACCATCATTTTCAGGCGCGCCGGTACCCTTCCTAGGATCCGACCCAAGAAGAACCGTTATTCGAGCCGCATCGGCTCCACCTCTAGAGGGAGAATCTCGCAAAATGGCGGAAACTACTCAACACGCGCTGGGCGATCGCGCAGCATTTCAGCTGGCAAATGTCACAAAGACGCCGCCGCAGTACGGAGCCATCACGCCCCGCTGGCTCGTCCGTCTGCTGGATTGGAAACCTCTCGAAGCCGGTACCCTCCGCGTGAATCGCGTCGTGAACGCGGAAAACGTCGAGGTCGCCTGCGGGACCAAGGACGAAAAAACGCTGCCGGAAACATTCATCAACTACGACGAGAAGCCGCGCGAGTACACGCTCTGCGCGATCACCACGATCCTGGACGTCCACACCCGCGTTTCCGATCTCTACAGCAATCCGTTCAGTCAAATCGGAGAGCAACTGCGACTCACCGTAGAAAACGTGAAGGAGCGCCAGGAAAGCGAGCTCATCAACAACGACGAGTATGGCCTTGTGAAAAACGTTCCGGCTGCGCAAAGAGTTAAGACGCGCAAGGGCGCGCCCACGCCCGACGATATGGACGAGCTGTTGGCAAAGGTGTGGAAGGAGCCGTCATTTTTCCTGGCTCACCCGCGCGCAATCGCCGCATTCGGACGCGAATGCACGCTCCGCGGTGTGCCTCCGCCCACTGTGACGCTATTCGGTTCTCCTTTCCTCACCTGGCGCGGCGTGCCGATTTTCCCCACGGAAAAGCTCCACATCGACGGGCAGGTCAAACCCAAAGCGCACGGCGGCAAGACGAATATTCTCCTGGTCCGTGTCGGCGAAAAGAAGCAAGGCGTAATCGGACTCTTCCAACCGGGCCTTCCCGGTGAACAAACACCCGGCCTGTCGGTACGCTTCATGGGAATTAACACCAAGGCGATCGCTTCCTATTTGATTTCGTTGTACTGCTCCGTAGCGGTGCTCACCGACGACGCAATCGGTGCGCTCGAAGACGTCGAAGTCGGCAACTATCATGACTCCAAGTGATCCGCGGCAAAACGCTCCGGGAACCGCCAAGGATCAGCAGGCGCCGTCTTGGAACGAAAAATGGATCTCCGAGCGCGTGCTTGATCCTGCCTTATTCGCGCGCATGGCAAACGAATTCTTCACGGCGTCGCCTGAAATCGCGCAGGCCGGAGCTGCGAACCAGCCTGCGGCGATGCCCGAGATCGCGATTGCGCCGGCGAGTGCTCCCGCCACGGCGCCACCGGCAGGCGTTGGGGGCGGTCACTTTCCTACCGAGGATGATTTGCGAGCCCTTCCAACGGCGCTTGCGAGTCTGTCCGGATCTCCCGTTGGATTCGACGCCGCGTCGAATCCGACTCCGTGGATTCCGGTTATTCCCGGCGAGTTCGCCCAACTGGCATCGGTGATATCGCCGTCATTTTCGTTTCTGAAGGAAGCGAGACCGATCTTCGGCAGTCTGAGCTCTGCCGCCGCAACATTGTCCGAATCGCCTGTTTCGCTGAAGGAGTTCGACAAGAGCTCGGCCGCTCACGGCACGCCGAATGTCGGCGCCGATATCTCGCGCCCTGCGTCGATCGACGCGCCTCAAGTTCCCGGCGTGCCGCTAGGCCCGGAAGCCGCCGAAAGAGCCGCAGGGTTTGGTTTTCTCGGCGAGGCCCGGCAGCTCTTGCCGTCCGACGTTTCCGAAATTCTGGGACGGAAGGATGTGCCGGCGGACGGTTTGCCGGATTTCGATCTATCCTCCCGTTCGTTCGATGTGAACGAAATTCGCCGGGATTTTCCGATCCTGCAAGAGCGCGTGAACGGCCGGCCCCTGATCTGGTTCGATAACGCAGCGACCACGCAGAAACCGCAAGCGGTGATCGACCGCCTCGACCATTTTTACGCCCATGAGAATTCCAATATCCACCGCGCGGCGCACGAGCTGGCGGCCCGCGCCACGGACGCCTACGAAGCCGCGCGCGAAAAGGTGCGCCGGTTCCTCAACGCGTCCACCACGCGCGAAATCGTCTTCGTGCGCGGCACCACCGAAGGCATCAATCTCGTCGCTCAAAGCTGGGGGCGCCAGCACGTCGGTAAAGACGACGAGATCGTAATTACCTGGCTCGAACATCACGCGAACATCGTTCCCTGGCAGATGCTCTGCGCCGAAAAAGGAGCCCGGCTGCGCGTCGCGCCGGTCGACGACTCGGGTCAGATTCTGCTCGACGAATATACGAAGCTCATTGGCCCGCGCACGCGGCTGGTTTCGATCGCGCATGTATCCAACGCCCTGGGCACGGTTGCGCCCGCGAAGGAAATGATCGAAATCGCCCACCGTCACGGCGCGAAGGTCCTACTCGACGGCGCACAGGCTGTTTCGCACATGCCGGTCGACGTGCAGCTGCTGGACTGCGATTTCTACGTGCTCTCCGGGCACAAAGTTTTCGCTCCCACCGGGATTGGCGCCGTTTACGGTAAGCTCGACATTCTCGAACACACGCAGCCGTGGCAGGGCGGCGGCAGCATGATCGTTGACGTCACTTTCGAGAAAACCGTGTACAACGTGCCGCCCGCCCGTTTCGAAGCCGGCACGGGCAGCATCGCCGACGCCGTCGGCCTGGGCGCAGCCATCGACTACGTCCAGCGCCTCGGCTTGGCCAGCATCGCGCGGTACGAACACGATCTGCTGCTCTACGCCACCCAGGCGCTCCTGAGAATTCCCGGCTTGCGCATCATCGGCACGGCAAAAGAAAAGGCTAGCGTCCTTTCCTTCGTGCTCGATGGGTTTCGCACGGAAGACGTCGGCACCGCGCTCGATCGGGAAGGCATCGCCGTTCGCGCCGGCCATCATTGCGCACAGCCGATTCATCGCCGCTTCGGCCTCGAGAGCACCGTCCGCGCATCGCTCGCTCTTTACAACACCTGCGAAGAGGTCGATGCGCTGGTGGCAGCTTTGTGGAATCTGAAACAAGGACATCGGTCCGGACTGTGACCATTCCGATGCGATCGCACCTTCAAACCCACTTCTGTTGTAGCCGCCCATAGCGTTCGCCTGAGCTTTTTCCGCTCTCGATTTTCCGATTTCATTTGAGACGAAAGGAAGACTCTGCATGCACGCACTTTTTCATTCGATTCGGCTGGGATATTCCATTTCAGGCCTCGTCGTTGGGCTGCTGGTCGGCTTGACGGGCGTCGGCGGCGGCGCGCTGATGACGCCGATGCTGGTCCTCCTCTTCGGCATTCGAGCAACCACCGCCGTCGGCACGGACCTGCTCTACGCCTGCATAACGAAAACCGTCGGCACAGCCGTGCACGGCTTCAGCGGCACGGTGGCATGGCCGATCGTCCGGCGTCTTGCGGCGGGCAGCGTTCCCGCGACCGTGCTCACGCTGGTCGTGCTAGCCCACTTCCGCAATCGCCTCGACAGCGGCAGTCGCGTCATCACCACGGTCCTCGGTTTCGCGCTGATTGTCACCGCAATCTCAATCGTCTTCCGCAAGTGGATCCTGAACGCGCTCGCGGAATTCGCGGCGAAGCTCAGTCCTCGCGAAACAACCCTGCTCACGGCTTTGCTCGGCGCCGTTCTGGGAGTTTTAGTCTCGCTCTCTTCGGTCGGCGCGGGCGCGATCGGCGTCACGTTTCTGCTGATTCTCTACCCCAAACTGCCCGCCGGAAAACTGGTCGGTTCCGATATCGCCCACGCCGTCCCGCTGACGCTCATCGCCGGCGTTGGCCATTGGTTCCTCGGCTCGATCGACGCATTTCTCCTGGTCTCGCTTCTCGCAGGCTCGATCCCCGGCGTCATCATCGGCAGCTACATCTCGGCCCGAATTCCAGACAAAGTCCTGCGCCCCGTGCTCGCTGGCACTCTGGCCGTCGTCGGCGCGCGGCTATCGTTTTAGTTCGCATTTACAAGGCGCGGTGGTCAAGTGGAAAGGCAAAGGTCCGCAAAACCTTATCGGCGGTTCGATTCCGTCCCGCGCCTCCAATATCGAAAGGGTCCGGTCCGGCCCGGCTGGCTTAGTGGTCCGCCTTCATACCCGGCGCCATGTTCATCTGCATCGACGGCGCCGGGGTCGCCCCCTGCGGCCCCAATATTTTCTGCGCGGAGGGCGGAAGTTTTTCTGTGTTGCCTAGAAACGTCGCAAGCTCCCAGATTTGCGTCTCGGAAAGCGTCTTGTTCCAGGCCGGCATCCCCGTCCAGCGCACGCCGTGCTGAATAATGTAGAAATTCTGGCTGTCGCTCATATCCGGAGCGTCCTTGAAAAATTCCGGCACCAGCGGATTGAACGACTGCGCGAACTGGCTATCTGGATTCGAAGGCAGGCCGTGGCATCCCGCGCAATGGTCGAGGTAAAGTCGGGCGCCGGCGGTGATGTTCGCTTCGGTTGCCTCGAGCGGATTCTTCGCGTCGCCCGCGCGCCGGTCGGTCGAAGCATCCACCGCCGCCATCGCTACTTTGTCTTCAAAGATCGAAGGCTTTTGGTCCGCCGCCAAATCGACATAGCCCTGCTTCACGCACCACCAACCGCCCGCCACGAGCACGAAGAGCGTAAAGATAATTCCAAGTAGAAAGCCTCGCATGTTTTGGCGTCTCCGGCCCCCAGGGACCTATTTCCACTTTAGTTTCTTCACGTCCACCGTCGGCTTCGGAAATTTCATGTGCATCAATTCCAGCGTCTCCGCGATAATGTGCGACACAGCTAGATTCCGGAACCATTTCTTGTTCGACGGGATGATGAACCACGGCGCGTGCTCCGTGCTGCACTTCGTCAGCGCGGTCTCGTACGCATCCACGTAGTCGTCCCAGAATCTGCGCTCGTCGAAATCCGCCTCGGAGATTTTCCAGCGCCGATCGGGATCATCGATGCGTTGCTGGAAGCGTTTTTTCTGCTCGTCCTTGCTGATGTGCAGAAAAAATTTCAGGATCTTCACGTTGTTTTCGTGCAGCAGCTTCTCGAATTCATTGATCTGGTCGTAGCGCTTCGACCACACGTCCTTCGGCACCAGATTGTGCACGCGCACCACCAGCACATCCTCATACACCGACCGGTTGAAAATCCCGATGTCGCCATAATCCGGCACCGCCTTGTGCACGCGCCACAGATAATCGTGCGCCATTTCTTCCGGCGACGGTTTCTTGAACGAAGTAACCGTGCAGCCCTGGGGATTCAGGCCCGACATCACATGCCGGATTGTCCCGTCCTTCCCCGCCGCGTCGAGTCCCTGCAGCATGATCAGCAGCGTGCGCTTGTGTTCGGCGTACATCAGGTATTGCAGCTTGTCGATGCGCTCGATGGTTTTCTCGAGGCTCTCCTTCGTCTTGCGGTCTTTGTCCCACCCGAGCGTGTCCTCGGGGTCCCACTTCGAAAGCTTCACTTTCTTCCGCGGTTTGACGATCAATTCCTCGGTAAAATTCGTAGCCATCAGCAGTGCGCCTCAACCCCACGCTGCCACACCCTGCAACGCGACGCAACCGGTAGCTGTTGTCGGCCCCTGTCGCACCTCAAGTGGCCGCCCCCCTTTTCCCACTATCGACACCATCGAAGTCGCCCACAAACCCGCCGTTGCGTGGCGCTTAAAATTGACCGGGTCGCGGGCCAGCGACGAAGTTTTGTTTCCCACCAACTTCCGCGACTGGTTCGTGGTGAATTCGATGATCGTCACCAAGGACAGCCCGATTTCCGCGCAGATCGGCGGCCTGCACATCATCTACGTGAACGCGAAGGGATTGCCCGTGCTGAAGAAGGGCAGTCCGTTTCCGTATCCCGACGGAACGGTTTTCGCGGGCGACATGCACGATTTCTGGGTGAAGGACGGCTCGTCCGTGGAAGGCGCGAAGAAAGCCGTCACCACGATGGTGAAGGACTCGAAGAAATATACGGCGGATGGGGATTCCAGGTGTGGACCAGCGGCGATCCATCGAAACCGCTGATTCTCGACACGCCGCACGCCATGCAAGCCTACTTCGTCTGCCACTCGCCGCAGCAAGCCCAGGACTTCGTGTTCTCAACGTACATTCCCTAAGAACCCCCCTCGCGCTAACCGGCGGGCGGAGCCAGCAGGATTTTCACGTGCTCCGGACGCAAGCCCATGCCAATGGCGCGCGCGGGGATGCGGCTGAGGATCGGAAAGCGGTTCATCAGGCGCAACAGCAGCGGAAGTTTCCGGATCGGCGCGGCGCCGGGCGTGATGGCCGGGCCAACGATGCAGTCCTGCGCCAGGATTTGCATGCGTTGCGTGGCGCGCGTGGGAAACATGCGGCGCTGCTGCACCGCGCGCAGGCGATCGGTTCCCACGGGACCGCGGCGCAGATCGCTCGCCAGAATATTCGCGGCGGCCACGGCGTCCTGAATCGCGAGGTTGATGCCCACGCCGCCGATGGGCGACATGGCGTGCGCTGCGTCGCCGATGCAGAGCAGGCCGGGGCGATACCATCGGCGCAGACGGTCCACCGCGACGGAGAGCAATTTTACGTCGTCGAAGGTTCGCAATTCGGCGACGCGGTCAGCCACGAATGGCGCGACGGTGATGATATCGGCGCGAAATGCTTCGATGCCGCGGGCGCGCACGGCATCAATTGCTCCCTTGGGGATGATGAACGCGCACTGCCAGTACTCTTCGCGATTGATCATCACCATGAATTTTCCGGCGCGCAATCGGCCGAGCGTCTGCCCTGGATCGGTTGCCGCGTTGCGCGAAATCCGCATCCAGAGGACGTCCATCGGCGCGCCGAGAACCTGAACTTCCAGGCCGGCTCGTTCGCGGAGCACGGATCGGCGGCCGTCGGCGGCGACCACAAGATCGGCGCGGATTTCGAGCGCTCCCGTTTGAGTTTTCACTCGGACTCCGCGAGTCGTCCCGGATTCTTCGATCAGGTCCATGGCCTCGGCATTCATCATCACGCGAAACGTGTTGAATTTGCGGCCGGCTTCAACAAGAAAATTCAGGAAATCCCATTGCGGCATCAGAGCGACGAATTTGCACTTCGTGGGCAGGTGCGAGAGGTCGCCGATGGTGACGGAGAAATCCTCAATCTGCGCGCCGAGGCGCTGCATTTCCTGATGCGGGCGCTTTAGGAATTTGTCCAGCAGGCCGAGCTCGTACATCACTTCCAGAGTCGAAGGATGGATCGTATCGCCCCGGAAATCGCGCAGGAAATCGCCGTGCTTTTCCAGCACGATCACCTCGACACCGGCACGCCCAAGCAGGTAGCCGAGCATCATCCCCGCCGGGCCGCCGCCGGCGATGCAGACTCGCGTTGCGATTTCTTCGGCCGAGGAGTTCATCGTGTGCCCCCCTTAGCTTGGACGAATGCCGGGACCGTTGCGCCACTTATTCTTGAGCGCCGACTGCCAATTGAGGACGACGGTGAAGGACGAGTCCGCGCTGGAGCCGGGCGGGCACCCACTCAAAAACGTGCGGACAGTATAGCGGAAGGCTGTAGGAGCGATACAAGCAAAGAGGTGATAGCATCTCGATTTCGAAACCGGCGGAGGCTCGAATGAACGCGAAGATGGAAGGCTTGTCCGGGAAACACGTGGTGGTGATCGGAGGAACGTCGGGGATCGGGCGCGCGATCGCGCACCAGGCCGCAGTGGCGGGGGCGCGCGTGACCGTGGGATCGCGGAATCAGAAGCGCGTGAGCGATACGGTGGCGCTGCTGGGCTCGCCGGCGCAGGGAAGAACCGTTGACGTGAACGACGGTGAATCCGTGCACACGTTTTTCCAGGCAGCGGGCGCGATCGATCACCTGGTGCTGCCGGGGAACGAAGTGAAGATCGCGCCTTTCGGGACATTACCGATTGCCGATGCGCAGGCATCGATGACGAGCAAATTCTGGGGTCAGTACACGGCGATCAAGGCAGCGCGCATGGCGCCGAGCGGGTCGATTGTGCTGTTCTCCGGCGTGGCGTCCCGCAAGCCGGGCGCGGGGGCTCCGACCCTGACGGCGATCAACGCGGCGGTGGAGGGATTAGGGCGCGCGCTGGCGGTGGAACTGGCGCCGGTTCGCGTGAACGTGATGGCACCGGGAATTGTCGAGACGGAGCTGTGGGACGGATTGCCCGAGACGACACGCGAGGCGACGCTGAAGCAGTTCACGGGCCGGCAGCCGGTTTCACGGCCGGGGCAGCCGGAGGAAATTGCGGCGGTCGTGTTGACGATGATGACGTCGGGGTTTATGACCGGCGCGGTGATCGACGTCGACGGCGGAGCTCTGCTGGTTTAATGGGATTCGCGATTCAGACACGAGCGGCGGGACCGGTCCTGGTGGTCGAGGCCGTCGGACGATTCACCGCCGTGGATGGGCATACGAAGCTGCGCGATTTGGTACACGTGCTCACGAATTCGGGCACGAAAAAGTTCGTGCTGCATATGGAGCGCGTGGAGTTCATGGACAGCTCGGGAATCGGCGAGCTGCTACGATCGCATTTCGTGGTGCGACAGGCGGCGGGAGAATTGAAACTGGCGTGCGTGAACGCGAAAGTCATGGATGTGCTGCGGATTTCGCACATGAATACCGTGTTTGAGATTCATCCTACGGAAGGCGACGCGCTGCGGGCTTTCGAGCGGAAATCGTGAATCGATTGGGCGTATCGAACAGGAACTAGATGTCGGAGGGGCGCCTGTAATGGACAGCCTCGTCGGCTCCGCGATAATTCCAAGTGACTACCATGTACAGGATGCTGCTGAATAGGACGAGAAGCGATATGGCACGACGCTGATTGATTTCCGTTGGCATAAGATTTCCTTGGGCTCTCCAATACGCGAGCCGGGCGGGCCAGCCGCCCTTTAGCTTTCGAGCAGTGAGCCGGCGATTTTCTCAAGGCTGGTCAAAGCCTTGTCGATATCCCACCACAATCTCTCACGCACGAAACCCTCTGTGCATTTCGCGACGCGTGCAGTCCACAACAGCGTGGTGTGTTTCGAGGTCAACTCCTCGAGCGCCTGGCGAACGTAGCCCCGGTCCTGCAACAATCCCGGATAGGGCGCTTCCACCAATTCCTGAATTTCACTGCCGAGGTGGTGCAGACGCGCCTCTATCTTTCCCTCGGCGGCCAGCTGATGGCTGCGCACCTGCCGCGGTTTGGGCACCGGAGGAAAATTCGCCGCCTGGTGCGCCGAATTTGGCACGTCGTGAATAGCGTGACTCATGGCCCGACTCCTTGGACAACAACGGGCTGGGTCGGCTGCAACTACTTGCTGACGGTGACGCTGACGGCCATGTGGTTGCCGTTGTCGTCGCGGTAGATCACGTCCGCGTTGGCGCCCACGGTCAACTTGCCGTCGATGGTCGTGTTGTCGTCGATCACGAACAGCATCGTCTTCGAGGTGCTGTCGACCTGGGCGAACGCTTCGCCTTGCGATGCGCTGTTGCTCGTGGTGAGCGTGAACGAATCGCGTGATACCGTGGCGATCTGTCCGGACGCGGACTGAAGCTGAACGCTGCTTTGCGCCGGGACCGGCGCCTTTGAAGCGGGCGCACTGATTGGCAGTGCCCACGTGCCGATGGCGATGAGAGAACCCGATATAATGGAAAGTCCTACCCGATGAATGTTCTTCATTTCCCCCCCTCCTGATGTTTCAAACTGCGCAGGTAGTTGAGGCAATGAGCCTGCCAAAGCGGAAAATTAATTGACCGAGGGCCGAAATCGCCCGCATCGTTGAATTTACGGCCGAGCAGTGGCTCGGGCGGGGCGCTCGGTCGACGGCGGGGGCGAGAAATCTCTGCACGATGCGATCCCAATTTTCACATGGACGGAAATTGTGGTTCTACATGGTGAATACAGGGAAATCCCTCGGCGGAGGGCGACGTACTAAATGATTTGATGTAGGCGTTTGCGGGTTGGCGATCCCGATCAAGAACCAACGAAGACCAGAAATCAGTTGTGTAAGGGCGCGAGCGAATCTTCGCGCGTCGAAGATTTTGCCGGGGCGTCCGGAGAATCTGGATCGAGAAACGCAGTGAGCGTATAGGCCTGTCCGCGATCGACCAGACCCGTGATCAAAAGCTGATACTCAAAACCTTCCGGGTGGCTCGCGCTTCGCAGGAGCGCGAACAGCCCGCGCACTTGCGCATCGGAATGAATGACGACGCGATCGCCCCAGGCGACGGACGCGACGATCAGCCCGCGAAACGCGGAACCATCGCGATCGGCCGCGGAGTCAATAGAATCAAGCAATTTCACGCGGAGCATGGTGCCTTTCGGAAGCTCGTCGGGCACGCCGGCAGTGGCCGCCTTCATGCGGGTCTGGAGCTGAAAATTCACAATCGTGCCGGCAGGTACGCGCAGCGGCGCAATATCGCCGGAAGCCCGAGAATTCGTCGCCTGGCCCTGCGCGGTGAACGCGAAAGCAGCGATAGCGCAGACAAACAGCGCGATGAAACGACGCACGAAGAACCCCTTCTGACGATGAAACACGGCCGTGAATTTTCAACATTAGGTCGCGGCGCGCGCGAAGTCAACAGAGAAGCGGCCAACGCGTGGCGAAATCAACGACAGGCGAGTACGAAATTTTTCGGCTATCTGCTAAGTCATTCAAATTCAGCGCCGGAAAAGTTTCGTGAAACCCTCCGCACGGGCCACACATCTCCCGCTATGTAGAGCGAAACTCCCCCGCCAGTTTCAGCCCCAGTCCCAAAACTCAGAAGGAGGGTTGGAACATGCGTAGTCTTCGCAATATTCAAATCGCGATTTGGGCGGCAGTGCTGTGCGCGGCGCTGGGGCCGAGCGCGAAGGGCTCGCGAGCAGATCAGTGGGACAGAAAAACCGTGGTGAACTTCAGCGGGCCGGTGGAAATTCCGGGACAAATCCTGCCGCCGGGCACCTACGTGTTCAAGCTGGTGAACTTGCCGGACACTCGCAACGTGGTTCAAATTCAGAATGAGGACCAGTCGTTTACGTATGCGACGCTGCTAACCGTGAACACCTGGCGCTCGCGGCCGACGAATCATACGCGATTTCTGTTTAACGAGCGTTCCGGCGATCAGCCCGAAGCTCTGCAAACGTGGTATTACGCGGGCGACCCGCGCGGATTGGATTTTATGTATCAGCCCTACGACTACAACAATCAGGCGAACGACGAATCCCAGAGCGGACATTAATCCCGGGTACCTGCGCGAGGGAATGGAGAGGCTTCCTCCCGGGCCCCGGCGCCGGAAGAATGAATTCGATCGGGGCTGTGGCGGGGTTGAAACCCCGCCCGGGTGCCGTTTCAAACTTTGCGGCCTTGAATGGCTACGTCAGCAGCGAACGGACTTGCTCGACGACATCCCGGCCGGTTCGGTCCGCTTCTGAAGTGGAAAAATCCGCGGGCAGGTAGAGCAACCTGGCGTTCGGCGCGCTCTGGCGGAGCTTTTCCAGGATCGATTCGTTCCCATGCATCGCGGGTCCGCAGACGAGCACGCGCGGTTTTGTGCCGACGGCGAGCGAGACGGCATCGGCGGGATGGCGCGTGGTGAAAACCTCGTATCCCGAGCCTTGCAGCAAAACCTTCAGGTAGGCGAGAACGTCAAGCGAGCTATCGAGGCAGACGACGCGCGTGGCGGAAGCGGGAGCCGCCTCATGGGGCGATCCCGGCTTCGCTGCAAACGCGTCGATCGCCTCTTTTTGGGTGGCGAACGGCCGCAACACTTTCAGCAGATTCGTGGCTTCGAGAACCTGAACGACGAACGGCGACAACTCGCAAAGCTTCAGATCGCCGCGGGCGGCGCGCAGGACGCCATAGAGGCGGACAAGCGAGCCGAGGCCGCCGCTATCGAGATAGGTGACTTCGGCGAGCTGCAGTACGACGTTCTTGGTGAGCGGCGTGAGTTTTTCGATTTCCTGCTGAAGGTGGCGGGACTCGTCGCCGCTGAGGATGCGGCCTTTGCAACGGATGATGACGACGTCGCCGACGGTCTGGCTTTGCAGGGTGAGTTGCATGGGACGGTTAAGCTATCACAGAATATCCGGTGTGACTCTGGTTCGTTGGGGCCGAGTCGATCGAGGGCGCCCCATCAAGCCAGCGCTGGCGAGCGATCGCCGGGAATGGCCGAGCCCTTAAACCCTTACTTTACTTGGTCATCCACTGGTAACACTTTTTTCGCGCCTGGTTCATGGTTCCGAAGTATGATGATTCCTCGCGTTTCTGGCGTACCCACATGGCGACCCTGACAAGTGAAATTTCCGCTGCGCCGCAGCCTGCTCCGGAGCGCGCTGCTGCGTCCAAGCGCCTGTATCCCGGCGCGTTGGTGGTGGTCGAAGGCATCGACGGCTCGGGCAAGAGCACGCAGCTGTACCTGCTGAAGCGCTGGCTGGAAATTCGCGGCTACCGAATTCATTTCACGGAGTGGAATTCTTCGCCGCTGGTGAAATCCGCCACGCGCCGCGGCAAGCAGCGCCGGCTGTTGACGCCCACGACGTTTTCCATGTTGCACGCCGCCGATTTCGCCGACCGCTGCGAGCGGCAAATTCTGCCGCTGTTGCACGGCGGCTACCTGGTGCTGGCGGACCGTTACGTCTATACGGCGTTCGCTCGCGACGCCGCGCGGGGATGCTCGCCGCACTGGCTGCGCAACCTCTATAGCTTCGCCCCGGTCCCCGACATCACGTTTTATTTTCGCGCGCCGCTCGACGTGGCCGTGAACCGCATCGTGGCCGGCCGCCCGAAGCTGAAATACTACGAAGCGGGAATGGATCTGGGAATTTCTCTCGATCGCGCGGAAAGCTTCCGCATCTTCCAGGAAAAAATTCTGAACAATTACGACCAGATGGTGGATACCGACAATTTCGTTCTGATGGACGGCACGGTCCGCGTGAATAAGCTGCAGAAGCTGATGCGCCATCTGCTGGCCGACCGCGTGGACCTGAAGCAGTTCGCCCCGAAGAAAAAATAATGTCTCCGAAATCGCAATCCGACAACGGCGCGGGCTCGAACGGCCACGGCGCCAAGCGCTCAAAAAAAGGCAAAAACGGCGCTGGGAACGGCCACTCGCGTTTTTACGGCATGCCGCTGCCGGGCGTGCGCACGGAAGATCTGAGCGGCAGCCTGATTGTGGTGGAAGG
>DATNKM010000024.1:0-5691 GCA_035603395.1 Candidatus Acidiferrales bacterium | reverse complement strand
GAAGCGGTGCTCGAAGCCGCGCACAAGACGCGCAGCGCCGGCTACAAGCGCATCGACGCGTTTTCGCCGATTCCCGTTCACGGACTCGCGGAAGCCATCGGATTCGATTGGACGGTTCTGCCGGCGCTGGTTTTCTGCGGCGGTCTCGGTGGCGGCTTGACCGGTTTCGGAATGTGTTGGTACGCCAACGTGATCAGCTTTTCGCTCAATATCGGCGGAAAACCGTTCAACAGCTGGCCCATGTGGATTCCGATCACGTTCGAGTTGACCATTCTCGGCGCGGCGCTCACCGCCGTTTTCGGAATGCTCGCGCTGAATGGGCTGCCGTCGCCCTATCACCCGACGTTCAACGTCGAGCGGTTCGCCGGCGCCTCGACCGACAAGTTTTTTCTGTGCATCAAGGCGCGCGACGCGAAGTTCAATCTGGCGCAGGCCAAGTCGTTTCTGGAAGGATTGAAGCCCGAGGGAGTTTTTGAAATTGAGGAGTAATTCCCAAGCTGCGTCGATGACGACGGTTACCAAAAGATCCCGCGTGCGCGCTTTTGCGCTCGGATGTCTCGGCGCGGTGGCCCTGCTCGTGTCCGGCTGTCGGCTCGACATGCACATTCAGCCGAAATACCTGCCTTACGAACCAACCGATTTCTTTGGTGACGGCCGCTCCGAGCGCCAGCCCGTTCCGGGCACCATCGCGCGCGGCCAGTTGCGGCTCGACGAGCTGCTGTTCACCGGACGCGAAAACGGCGTAGTGGCCGACAAGTTTCCCTTCCCGATCACCAAGGCCGATCTGGATCGCGGCCGCGAGCGTTACAACGTCTACTGCACGCCGTGCCACGACTACAGCGGCACCGGACGCGGCATGATCGTTCAGCGCGGATTCCCTCAGCCGCCGTCCTATCACATCCAGCGCCTGCGCGACGCTCCCGCGGGGCATTTCTTCGAAGTGATGACCAACGGTTTCGGCGCCATGTACAGCTACGCAGCGCGCGTCGAACCGGCCGATCGCTGGCGAATTGCGGCCTACATCCGCGTCCTGCAGCTCAGCCGCAACGCGAAAATCGACGACGTGCCCGAATCCGAGCGCGCCAATCTGTCGCATGAGTCCGCCGACAACCAGGCGCAGCCAAGTCCGAATTCCATGATGATGATGAAATCGAAATGACCGTCGCAGACTCAATTCGGCCGGTGATTGACCGCGTGCAGAAGCGCGCCCTCATGGTGGGCGCCGTCGGCGTGATCGCCACGCTTGCGCTGGGCTTTCACGATTGGACGCAGTTCTTCCATTCCTACCTTTTCGCTTACGTCTACTGGATGGTTTTCGCGATGGGCTCGCTCGCCTTCCTCCAGCTGCACCATATGACCGGCGGCAAATGGGGCCTACCGATCCGCCGCATTCTCGAAGCCGGATCGCGCATGATTCCCGTGATGTTCGTCCTCTGGCTGCCGCTGCTCGCGGGAATCAAGAAAATCTATCCCTGGGCCGCGAGTCCGGAAATGCTGGGCGACGAGCCGTCCGACCATTTCCGCCGCCTCTGGCTTCAACCCGGATTCTTCATCGTGCGCGCATTCATCTACTTCGCGGTCTGGAGCCTGCTCGCCTTCCTGCTCAACAAATGGTCGGCTGAGCAGGACCGCACCGCCGACGTCCGCCTGAAAGAAAAAATGACCAGCCTTGCTGCTCCCGGCACGGTCCTCTGGGCGATCACTTGGTCCTGGGCCATGGTCGACTGGGTCATGACGCTCGAGCCCATCTGGTATTCCTCGATCTACGGTATGGTTTTCATGGTTATCGCGTGCCTTTCCGCCGTTTCCTTCAGCGTGATCATGCTGCGCATGCTGGATAGCTACCAGCCGCTGCACGATTCCTACGATCCGCCGCGGCTCAACGACCTCGGCAACTTCATGCTGGTCTTCACGCTGCTGTGGACCTACATGTCGTTTGCGCAGTTTTTGATTATCTGGTCGGGAAACCTGAAGCAGGAAATCCCCTGGTACAAAGTTCGCGCGTTCACGTCGTGGGGGTATATCGCAGCCGCCTTGCTGATCCTGCATTTCTTCGTGCCGTTCTTCATCTTGTTGCAGCGCCGCGTCAAGCGCCGCCTCGAGCGCCTCTCCGTCCTGGCGTTCTGGATGCTGTTGATCTCGCTCGTCGACGTTTTCTGGCTGATCGTGCCGGCTTTCCCGAACCAGCGCACCGGTCCCCATGTTTCACCGGTCGATATCTGCGCGCTCGTCGGTATCGGCGGCATCTGGATCAGTGCGTACATGGCGCAGCTGAAGAAAATGCCGCTGCTGCCGCTGCATGATCCTCGCTTTGAAGGTGTGTTGGAGCATTCGCATGGCGACTAAACACGGAGAGAAACACGACGTCCCCGTTGACGCGCGCGCCGGCTGGGAAAAGCGCGACGTCAACATCAAGGGGCTGTTCATCTTCGCCTTTTGGATGGCAGTCGTGCTGCTCGTCACCATGGTCGGCATGAATTTCGCGTTCAAGGCGTTCAAGAAAGCGTCGCCGATGGGGCCGACCCGGTCACCCGTGGTCCAGGAAGGCGAGCGCATGATTCCGGCAGGTCCGCTCCTGCAGGTGCATCCGCACCAGGAGCTCAAGGACTATTGCGACGCGCAGCAGAAAGAAGTCTCAACGTACGGTTGGATCGATCAGTCTAGCGGCGTGGTCCGCGTCCCGGTCGATCGCGCCGAAGAAATGATTCTGGCAAAGGGTTTGCCTGCGCGCTCGGCCGCCGACGCGGCCACTGCCGGCTCTCCCATGATCGCTCCGCCCACGGTTGCGGGTGACACCGATGTCCAGGGCCAGTGTGGTTATCTGACCGAGCCCACGCTGGCCGACAAAGAACGCGCTGAGGCCAAGGAAGAAGAAAAGTAAGCAATGAACGTGCCATTCAATTCGGCTAGGTTTTCGGTGGTACCGACGTGGCTTGCCGGCGCGGTGCTCGCCGCTGCGCTGCTCGCCTATGCTTCACCCGCCGCGGCTCAATTCACCGATCCAACACAGAATATCGGCGTCCGTCCCGAGCTGCTCCAGCAGGTCGGCATCGACCAGAAGCTCGATAATCAGGTTCCGCTCGATCTCACCTTCCGTGACGAGCATGGCAGCCCCGTCGAGCTTGGCCAAGCATTCGCTGGCAAGCCCGTTGTGCTCACCCTGGTGTATTACAACTGCCCCATGCTCTGCACCCAGGTGCTCAACGCGCTCGACCGCAGCATGGAATCGATGCCGCTCGAAATCGGAAAAGATTTCAACGTCGTCACCGTCAGCATCGACCCGACCGATCGCGCTCCGATGGCGGACGCCAAGCACGCCATGTACGCCGGCATGTACCAGGGCGCGACCCGCCGCACCGGCGCGCAGTACGGCTGGCATTTCCTTACCGGCGACGAGCCCCCCATCAAGGCGCTCGCCGATTCCGTGGGCTTCCGCTACGCCTATGATCCCGATTCCAAGCAGTACGCGCACGCCAGCGCGATCATGGTCCTCACGCCGGACGGCAAAGTCTCGAAATATTTCTACGGCGTCACCTACCCCGCGCGCGACCTGCGCCTCGGTCTGGTGGACGCCTCGCAGGAAAAAATCGGCACCCTCGCCGATCAGGTCCTGCTGTTCTGCTATCACTACGATCCGCACACGGGCAAATACGGCCTGCTGATCTCCCGCGTAATGCAATTGGGCGGTCTGGCCACGGTGGTGATCGGTGGAATTTTTCTGATCATTTTGTTTCGGGGCGAGCATTACGAGCTGCCCCGCAAGGTTGGACCTCGGAGCCTGGGCAAGTCCCGGGCGTGAAAAGGATCGCGACGATACGGTGATGATGGGCTCTATTCAATCCGGCTTTGAGATGCTGGCGTTTCTGCAGGCGACCGGCTTTCAGCCGCCCGCGGCGTCTACGATCGCCAGCAGCGTCGATCAGCTCTATTACCTGCTGAGCGGCATCACCATCTTTTTCTCCATCCTGATTTTCTCGATCATTTTCTACTTCATGCTGAAATACCGCCGCAAAGCGCCCGGCGAAGAGGGCCTGGAGACCCACACGCCGATGTCGCTCGAGCTTACCTGGACCATCATCCCGTCGCTCATCTGCGTCGTGCTGTTCGTCTGGTCCTCGAGTCTCTATGTGCGCAACGGCCGTCCGCCGGTAGCTTCCACCGAAATTTTCGTCATCGGCAAGCAGTGGATGTGGCACCTCCAGCATCCCGAGGGTCCTCGCGAAATCAACGAGCTGCACGTCCCCGTGGGCGTGCCCGTGAAGCTCACCATGACGTCGCAGGACGCGATTCACGATTTCTATATTCCCGCATTCCGCGTGAAGAAAGACGTTCTGCCCGGCCGCTACTCTTCGATCTGGTTCCAGCCGACCGAGACCGGCACGTTCCATCTTTTCTGCGCGCAATATTGCGGCACCAACCATTCCGAAATGATTGGCTGGGTCTACGTCATGTCGCCCACGGACTACGCCACCTGGCTTGCGGGCGGTGAAAAGACGGAATCGATGGCCCAGCAGGGTGGCCGCCTCTTCAGCCAGTTCGGCTGCGGCGATTGCCATTCGGGCGATACGGCCGGCCGCGGACCCTCTCTGGCCGGAGTTTACGGCCGGCCGGAGAAGACAGCGACCGGTGAAACGCGAGTGATGGATGAAGCGATGATCCGCCAGGCGATTTACAATCCGGGTTCCGTTCACGTGCCGGGCTATCAGGCGATCATGCCGACCTATGCGGGGCAGATCGACGAGGAACAGATGCTCCAGCTGATCGCCTACGTGAAGTCGCTCGGCGCGGAAGAAAGGATCAACGGCAAATGAGTACGGCAGTTGCGGAACTCCACGACGCCCCTACCGAACCGCGCGTCAACTATCTCAACGCGACCTACGGCATCCGGTCCTGGCTGCTTACGCTGGATCATAAGCGCATCGGACTTCTCTACCTCGGCTCGATCACGCTCATGTTTTTCGTCGGCGGCATGGCCGCGGTGCTCATGCGCCTGCACCTTACCGAGCCGCAAGGTGCCCTGTTCGAGCCGGAAACCTACAACAAGATGTTCTCGACGCACGGGATCATCATGGTGTTCTTCTTCCTGGTTCCGTCGATTCCTGCGACGCTCGGAAATTTCCTGATCCCGCTGATGATCGGCGCGCGCGACGTGGCCTTCCCCAGGCTCAACCTGATGAGCTGGTACATTTTCATCACCGGCGCGTCGCTCGCTCTCTTCGCCACGCTTTCCGGCGGCGTCGACACCGGCTGGACGTTCTATCCGCCCTACAGCAGCACGTATTCGCATACCAACGTCACCATCGTGGCGCTCGGCGTGTTCGTCGCTGGATTTTCCTCCATCCTCACCGGCTTGAATTTCATCGTCACCATTCACAAGATGCGTGCCCCCGGCATGACCTGGTTCCCCCTGCCGCTTTTCATCTGGGCCATGTACGCCACGGGCTTGATTTTCGTCCTCGGCACGCCCGTCATCGCCATCACGCTCTTCCTGCTCGGCATGGAGCGCATCCTGCACGTCGGTATCTTCGATCCGGCCGTCGGCGGCGATCCTTTGCTGTTCCAGCACCTTTTCTGGTTCTATTCGCACCCCGCCGTGTACATCATGATTCTGCCGGGCATGGGCGTGGTCAGCGAGCTGATCACCGCGTTCTCACGGAAGAAAATTTTTGGCTACGCTTTCGTCGCGTTTTC
>DATNKM010000056.1:0-17397 GCA_035603395.1 Candidatus Acidiferrales bacterium | reverse complement strand
CCCGTGCGCGTGTCAGCTCGTTTATGAATAAGTTCCGGAAATTGGGTTTCATTGACTACAACGGCGGACTGAAAGTGCACAGTTCACTTCTCAGTATCGTCCTGCACGAGGGGCATCCTTCTTAGCCAATTCGAACAGTGGGCTCCGTTCCAGCCTGTGCCAAGATACATACTCCCGGAAGACCCTCCATTCGAAAATAAGCCAAACGGAGCTGTTGGAGTCGGATGGTCCGCGCTCAAGGCAGGCCCGCTACGGGCTGCGCCACGCCCCGACATGAAGTGCTCCCCCGATTCTAAAGCACCTTCGAACTCCACTGCCACACCGATCCATCGCGTGCCTCAATGAAGGCGGCATGCGGTCGGCCCGACCGGGTTATGCCTGGCGCTGCCAGAAAAACGTCGCCAGGATTACGTTCGACGCGAGCCTACATGAATTTCCGGATTTCCCTAACGCGTTGACTGTATTGTTCGCCCGCAGCACACAGATGACAATGGACTTGCCCTCCCTGAGGGAAGTGGGGGGCAGGCAGGTTGGCACCTTGTTTTCGGCCAGCCAGAAAGGCAGCAGCGATGATGATTCCTCCAGCCGCTCCCGCGATCCGGACTCGGCCCGAAATGCAATATGCGCCAAGCCCTACCGCCATACCCGGACGATCCAGCATCGTGCTGGCGACCACTGATGCACAGATTCTCGACGGCATGGGCGAACTACTGCGCGGCTATCGCGTCAATACGATCTGGGCTAGAGGCACCGAAGAAATTCGCGCCGCGCTCGCGGAAAATGATGTGCTGGCCTGCTTTTGCGGATTCTGGCTTGTCGACGGAACCTACCGCGATGTGGTGCGCCTCTTGAAACACCACCACGCGGAAGTGCCGATGGTCATCGTTTGCTCGCCTGAGTGCCCCCAGGAATACCGCGACTATCTGGCCGCGCTGAACATTCGCGCTTTTGATTTTATCTGCCATCCGTACCGGAATATGGATCTTGAACGCATCCTGGATTCCGTGGTCGCGCTGCGCAATGCGCCGATCCGAACGTCGACAGCCCATTCTCCCGACCGCTCCTTTGAGTCCGACAGTCTTCGCCGCGCCAGCTAGTGAATGTCGCCGCAACGGGCGACCGGCTCGATCGACCACCTGGCGGCGTTCGCCGCGGAATCTGATCGATCAATTTAGGCCTTGGGTCACAACCACCGCGTGCGCAATTGCGCGCTCGGGAACCAGTACCACGTTGTGCGAAAATGGTGTCCCAGCTTCTTTTCGCTGTTTCGACTCACCTGATTTTCAGAGGCCACAATGAGCGCCGCACCGCCGATCAGCGCCTTCGCCGAAGCGGACGAACCCATCGTCGGCGAACTGTTCAGCGTCGATCGGCTCGAACAGCACGCCGAGAGCCTCGCCGCTGCACAGACGATCACGAACAGCCCCGATTCCGGCAAGCCGCTCATCGAAGGCGTTGCTGAAAACGGCCAGCTTCTGCTCGATTACTACCGCGATATCGCTCGCGCCATTCAGCGCGAACAGGCCATCACGCCCGCCGCTCAATGGCTGGTCGACAATTTTTTCGTGGTGGAAGAACAACTTCGCGAAATCCACGACCACCTGCCACCGGGCTTTTATCGGAAGCTGCCGAAGCTTGCGTCGGGGCACCTCGAGGGTTATCCGCGCGTTTATGGTGTGGCCTGGGCATTCGTCGCCCATACCGATAGTCACCTCGATCCTGAAGTCTTGCGCCGCTTCGTAAACGCATATCAGCGCGTGCAACCGCTGACGATCGGCGAACTTTGGGCCGTTGCGATTACGCTTCGCATCGTGCTCGTGGAAAATCTGCGCCGATTGTCAGCGCGACTCGTCCAGAGCCGCGAGGCCCGAAGTGAAGCGGACGAACTAGCCGACCGGCTGCTCGGCACCGGTGGGCAGGCGCTTGTTTCTCCTGCCGCGGTTCTTCGGCAATTCGAAAAAAAGCCCCTGGATCGCGCCTTCGCCGTTCAGCTTATCCAACGCCTGCGCGACCTCGATCCAAAGGTCGGCCCCATTCTCGTGTGGCTCGACGATCGCCTGGCTGCTCAAGGTACGAGCGCCGACGAAATCGTACGCGTCGAACATCAGCAGCAGGCCAGTATGAGCGTCACCGTGCGCAATATCGTCACCAGCATGCGTCTGGCCTCGGCATTCGACTGGCAAACCTTCTTCGAAGAGATCAGCCTCGTCGATCAGGTGCTACGCGACGGCAGCGATTTTGGCGCAATGGATTTCGCCACGCGCGATTCCTACCGCCATGCCATCGAAGACCTCGCGCGGGGATCGAAGCGTTCGGAAATCGAAGTAGCCGAGCGCGCGGTGAACTATGCCCGGCAAGCGGCGGTCGATGTCGGTTCCAATGGCTCGGCTCTCGTGGATGACCGGCGCATGGATCCCGGCTACTACTTGATCTCGGACGGCCGTCGCGCGTTCGAGCGCGAAATCGGATTTCAGATCGACTGGCGCCGCCGGGTTCTGCGTCTGTATGTCCGTGCGGCCGTTCCGGGCTACCTCGGTACCATCGCTTCCCTCACCGCGGTGATCCTGGCATTGCCGCTATACCGTTCCTGGGAATACGGAGTGCACCGTTTCGAGCTCGTTTTGCTTGGCCTGCTTGCGGTAGTTCCGGCATCGGACTTGGCCATCGCGCTGATCAATCGCAGCGTCACGGATTTATTTGGACCGCGGACGCTGCCGCGCCTCGAGATCAAGGGAATTCCCGAGAAGCTGCGCACGATCATCGTCGTTCCCACGCTTTTGAGTTCCGAAGCGGTGATCCTGGAACAGGTGGAGCGGCTCGAAATTCATTACCTGGCCAATTCCGACGGCGATCTTCGCTTCGCGCTGCTTTCCGACTGGATCGACGCGAAGACGGAAACTCTGCCGAACGACGCGGCCTTACTGGCCGCAGCCGCAAAGGGTATTGCCGACATCAACAAACGCCACGGGCCGGCACCCGGTGGCGGCAATCGATTCTTTTTGTTTCATCGCCGCCGTCTGTGGAACGAGTCCGAACAGAAATGGATGGGGTGGGAACGCAAGCGCGGCAAGCTGCACGAACTGAACCTGCTCTTGCGCGGCGCCACAGATACATCGTTCATCAGCGACAGCACCGCGCGCTTGGAATCCATCCCGGGCGTAAAGTACGTGATCACGCTCGACGCCGACACGCGTTTGCCGATTGGCACCGCCGCCAGGCTTGTGGGCACCATGGCGCATCCGCTAAATCGCGCGGTTTTCAGCCCCACAGAGGGGCGCGTGGTCGACGGCTACGGCATTGTGCAGCCGCGCATCACGCCATCGCTGCCGACCGACCGGGAAGGGTCCCTCTTCCAGCGCATCTTCTCCGGACCCGCCGGGGTTGATCCTTACGCATCGGCTGTTTCCGATGTTTACCAGGATCTTTTCCACGAAGGCTCCTTCACGGGTAAGGGCATCTACGATCTCGATATCTTCGAAGCCGCCCTTGGCGGCAAAGTTCCCGAGAATATTCTGCTCAGCCACGACCTCTTCGAGGGAATTTTTACCCGCAGCGCGCTCTCCACCGACATCGAGCTTTTCGAGGAATTCCCTTCCCACTACGAGGCTTCGGCGGCGCGCCAGTATCGCTGGGCACGCGGCGACTGGCAGCTTCTCACCTGGATCCTGAGCGGTCGCGCCGGAGCGCCCGGTAGCCGCAAATTCAAGATTCCGGTGATCGGCCGTTGGAAAATGCTCGACAATCTGCGCCGATCGCTTCTGGCTCCCTGCCTGTTCCTGACGCTGCTCGTGGGCTGGCTGATCCCGCATGTGTCGCCCTGGCTCTGGACTCGATTCGTATTTGCGATGATCGCTTTCCCCGCCCTCATCCCATTTTTGGCCGGCCTCAATGCGCGCCTGGAAGGCATCTCGAAGCGCAGCCACTTCCACGGGCTTTTTTCCGACTTCACGCTCGGGCTTTCGCAAGCCGGATTGACCACCGCATTCCTCGCCTATCAGGCATGGCTGATGTCGGACGCGATTTTGCGCACGCTCGCTCGTTTGTTCATCACCCACAAGCACATGCTCGAATGGATCACCGCGGCGCAGGCGAAGCACCGAGTCGACCTGAAATTGCTCGGCCTGTATGGTCGGATGTTCGGGGGCGTGGCGCTAGCGTTCGCCACGCTCGCGATGGTCTGGTGGCGCGGGCATGAGTCGCTCTACGTCGCGATTCCTTTCGTCGCCGCGTGGTTTGCCTCTCCTGCGCTTGCCTACTGGATCAGCCTTCCGCCCAGCCACGTCGAGCAGGAGCGACTGTCCTTCGCGAGTAGGCAGGTGCTGCGATCAATTGCCCGACAAACCTGGAGGTTTTTCACCACTTTCGTCACCGCGGCTGATCATTTTCTACCGCCCGATAATTTTCAGGAGGACCCAAAGCCCGTGGTCGCGCATCGTACCTCGCCCACGAACATCGGGCTCTATCTCTTATCCACACTGGCGGCTCGCGATTTCGCATGGATCGGCACGGCGGAAACCGTCGAACGGATCGAAGCCACACTCGGCACCATCAGCAAGCTCGAACAATTTCGCGGGCACCTTCTCAACTGGTATGACACTAGCGACCTCCAGCCGCTCGATCCGAAATATGTCTCGACGGTTGACAGTGGCAATCTCGCCGGCGATTTGCTCACGCTGGCCAGCGGCTGCCGCGAGCTTCTCACCAAACCCGTGATTGACGGCGAGATACCATCCGGCATCGATGATGTCGTAATTCTGTTGCGCGAGGCGATGGCGCAGAACAATGCTCTGTCGCGAGCCCACGCCGTCACCGGCAAACAGCTTAGCAACGCGATCGACACGCTCGCCGCGTCGATCAAGTCCATGCCGCGCGACGTGGCGCGATGGAGTCTGAAGATCGTCGAAATCGCCGACCGCGCAAACCACGTCGCCGATCTCGCTCAAACGATCGCGCACGACCTCGGTTCCGACGCGTGCGCAGGCATCAGTACGTGGGCCGAGGCCACGAAAGCCTCTGCCGAAAGCCATTTGCGCGACGCCAAAATTTTCCTGCCCTGGCTTCGGCTAAGCGCCCAGGATCTAGCTATCATCTCCGGCGCGGGCTCCGCAACCCCGAACACTCCCGAATGGCTGTTAATCGAGAAAACGTTTCGCCCGAATGTGACGCTCGCGGACGTGCCCGATGCACTGGACGCCCTCGCCCGCGACTTCGCATCCCAGCGATCGAGTCTGTCGAACCGCCCGGCGCAGGGTCGGGAGCTGAACGCTCGAATCGACGCGCTCGTTCAGGCGATCGGCCAGTCGGCGAAGGAAGCGCGTTTGCTGCACCAGCGCTTGCGGATGATCGCCGAGCGTTCCGAAGAAATGTTCGACGCCATGGATTTCAAGTTCCTCTTCGATGAATCCCGCAAGCTTTTCGCGATTGGCTACCGCGCCACCGACGGGCATCTCGACCCGAACTGCTACGACATGCTGGCATCCGAGGCCCGCCTCGCGAGTTTTATTGCCATCGCCAAGGGCGACGTACTGTCGTCGCACTGGTTCCGCTTGAGCCGCGCGTTGACGCCCGCGGGAACCGGATCGGCGCTGATTTCGTGGTCCGGCTCGATGTTCGAATACCTCATGCCGGCGCTGGTTATGCGTTCGCCGGCAAACAGCCTCCTGCAGCAGACCTACGAACACGTGGTCGCGCGCCAGATCGAATATGGCAAGGAGCGCGACGTGCCCTGGGGCATATCCGAATCGGCATTCAGCGCGCGCGATATCGACTTCACCTATCAATATTCGAGCTTCGGCGTTCCCGGATTGGGACTGAAACGCGGACTCAGCGAAGACCTGGTAATCGCTCCCTACGCGACGGCTCTGGCGTCGATGGTGGACGCCATCGACACGTTGCAAAACTTCGAGCGCCTGAAAGAAGAAGGCGGCCACGGTGCGTACGGCTTCTACGAAGCGCTCGACTACACGAGCTCGCGACTCGCCGAAGGTCAAAAAGTCGCCATCGTGCGCGCCTACATGGCGCACCACCAGGGCATGTCGCTCGTCGCTCTCGCCAACGCCATCAACGACGGCATCATGTGCAGGCGCTTTCACAACGTGCCGATCGTTCAGGCCACCGAGCTGCTGATGCAGGAACGTACACCGCGCGATGTGCTCGTCGCTCGCCCGCGCGCAGAGGAAGTTTCCGCCGCGGCACAAATTCGTGATCTTCTTCCGCCCACTGTGCGGCGCTTCGAATCGCCTCACGAGCCCACTCCGCGCACCGCCCTGCTTTCCAACGGCCGCTACGCTGTGATGCTCACCACGGCAGGATCCGGATACAGCCGCTGGCGGGACATAGCCGTCACGCGCTGGCGCGACGATCCCACCCGCGATTGCTGGGGAAACTACATCTATCTGCGCGACGAAGTGAGCGGCAATGTCTGGTCCGCCGGATATCAGCCCGCCGGCATCGAGCCGACAACATATGAGGCGGCGTTCTTTGAAGATCACGTCGAATTCACGCGGCGCGATCGCTCGATCGTCACCAATCTCGAAGTGATCGTGTCGTCCGAAGACGATGCCGAGATTCGCCGCGTATCCGTGACCAATACCGGCTTGCGCGCACGCGATGTCGCTGTCACTTCATACGCCGAGCTCTCTCTCACAACGCAAGCCAGCGACGAAGCCCATCCCGCGTTTGCGAATCTATTCGTAGAAACCGAATTCGTCGCGGATGTCGGCGTGTTGCTGGCCACGCGTCGCAAGCGTTCGCCTGAGGAGCCGTCCGTCTGGCTGGCGCACGTCCTTGTCGTCGAAGGCGATTCCGCCGGCGAGCTGCAATATGAAACCGACCGCGCGCGTTTCATCGGCCGCGCCCACAATCTCCGCAGGCCAATTTCCGTGGTCGACGGCCGGCCGCTTTCGAACACAGTCGGCTCCGTCCTCGACCCGGTGATGAGCCTGCGCCGCGTCGTTCACATCCCGCCGGGCAAAACGGTGGACCTGGTTTTTTCCACGATCGTGGCGTCCACCCGCGAGGATGTCTTGAACCTCGCAGACAAGTATCGCGACGCACGCACGTTTGAGCGCACCCGGACTCTTGCCTGGACGCAGTCGCAGGTAGAACTGCGGCATCTCGGCATCAGCACCGACGAAGCGCAGCTTTTTCAGCGGCTCGCTAACGCCGTCCTATGCCCCGATCCAGCATTGCGCCCGAATCAAGCTGTTCTCGGCGCCACAATGCTCGAAAAGCCTGCGCTCTGGTCTCAGGGGATTTCCGGTGACCTGCCCATCGTTCTGGCGCGCATCGACGACGCCGACGATTTCGACATGATCCGTCAATTGCTACGAGCACATGAGTACTGGCGCACGAAGCAGCTCTCGGCCGACGTGGTCATCATCAACGAAAAAGCAAGCTCGTATCAGCAGGATCTGCAAGGTTCGCTCGAAGCGCTCGTTCGCGGTAGTCAGCTGCGCCTCTCGCCCGATTCGCACAACGCGAGCGGAAAAATCTTCCTGCTTCGCGCGGATTTGATCACGCCGCAGATCAACGCCCAACTTCAGGCCGTTGCGCGTGTCGTGCTGCTCAGCCGCCGCGGCACGCTCGCCGAGCAAATGACGCGAGCGCAATCCGAGCAAGCGCCCGCAGCGCCTTCGCCGAAAGCCGCGCGCGCCTCCAAACCCGTGAGCGCGTTCCTGCCGCAACAGAATCTTCAGTTCTTCAACGGCCTCGGTGGTTTTTCCGAGAACGGCCGTGAATACGTAATTTCACTTAGCGACGAATTGCGGACCCCCGAGCCGTGGGTCAATGTGATCGCAAATCCCGATTTCGGTTTTCTTGTCTCCGAATCAGGATCCGGATTTACCTGGTCAATGAACAGTCACGAGAACCAGATTACGCCCTGGTCCAACGACCACGTGATGGATCCGCCCGGGGAAGCTTTTTATCTGCGCGACGAAAGCACCGGCGAGATCTGGACGCCGACCGCGCTGCCGATCCGCCTCCAGGATGCGTCGTACGTGACGCACCACGCTCAGGGCTACACCCGTTTTCAACACAGCTCGCACGGCATCTCGACAGACCTCGTTCAATTCGTCCCGGCGAGCGACCCGATCAAGATTTCCCGGCTCATCCTGCGCAACGATTCCGGCTCGACCCGCCACATTTCCGTGACCGGCTACGTGGAATGGGTGCTGGGGAGTTCACGCTCGGCAAACTCTCCTTACGTTGTCACCGAACTTGATTCGAAATCGCGAGCGATCCTTGCGCGGAGCCTGTGGTCAGGAGAGTTTGGCGGCCGGGTCAGCTTCGCCGATTTCGGCGGGCGCCAAACCGCATTCACGTGCGACCGCGCCGAGTTCATCGGCCGCAACGGATCGCCCGACCATCCGGCCGCCGTGGAGAGCGGTTTACCGCTTTCCAGAAAGTCGGGCGCCGGCCTCGATCCCTGCGCGGCGCTGCAAACCGTCGTCGAGCTTCGGCCGGGCGCGAGGGTCGAACTCCGATTCTTGCTCGGTCAGGCGGAAAATCGCGAGCAGGCAGTCGGGTTACTGACCAACTATCGCACCGCCGATTTGCAACAGGCGCTTGATGAAGTCACCCGCCATTGGGATGACATTCTCGGCGCCGTGCAGGTAACCACTCCGGATCCCAGCATGGATATCATCCTGAATCGCTGGCTGCTCTACCAGACACTTTCGTGCCGCATCTGGGCGCGGGCCGCGTTCTATCAGCTCAGCGGAGCCTACGGTTTCCGCGATCAATTGCAGGACGTGATGGCGGTGACGGTAGCGAAACGCACCGTCGCTCGCGAACATCTGTTGCGCGCCGCGGGCCGGCAATTCGTCGAAGGCGACGTGCAGCACTGGTGGCATCCACCTTCAGGCCGCGGGATCCGCACGCGCATGTCGGACGATCTCCTGTGGCTTCCGTACGCCGTGACTCAGTTCATCGAAACGACGGGCGACATGACCGTGCTCGAGGAATCCGTGCCCTTCCTCGAAGGCAGCACGCTCGCCGAGGGGCAGCTTGAATCGTATTTCGAGCCGCGCGTATCGGACGCACGCGCCACGCTCTTCGAACATTGCGCGCGCGCCCTGGACCGCAGCCTCACCGTCGGGCAACATGGCCTGCCATTGATGGGCACGGGCGATTGGAACGACGGAATGAACCGCGTTGGCCAGGGCGGCAAAGGCGAAAGCATCTGGCTCGGCTGGTTCCTGCACATTGTGCTCTGGGAGTTTGCCAAGATCGCGGAGGCGCGCGGAGAGCGCCAGCGCGCCGAACAATGGAGGCTGCATGTCGTCGCGCTCACGGCCGCGCTCGAGCGCGAGGGCTGGGACGGCGAATGGTATCGCCGCGCGTATTACGACGACGGCAAGCCGCTAGGCTCGTCGAAAGACACGGAATGCAAGATCGATTCGATCGCGCAGTCCTGGGCGGTGATTTCGGGCGGCGCGGAGCCCGCGCGTGCCCAACGCGCGATGGCCGCGGTCAACGAACATCTGATCCGCAAAAGCGACGGGCTCATCCTGCTGCTGACGCCGCCGTTCGACCACACCGACCACGATCCTGGCTACATCAAGGGGTATGTCCCCGGGATCCGCGAAAATGGAGGCCAATATTCGCACGCCTCGGTCTGGACGCTCATTGCTTTCGCCGCGTTGGGCGACGGAGACAAGGCCGTCGAACTGTTCCGCATTCTGAATCCGATCAACCGGTCGAGCTCTCGTGCAGGAATCCAGAGATATAAAGTTGAGCCGTACGTTGTGGCGGGAGATATCTACGCCGAAGCGCCGCACGTAGGGCGCGGCGGCTGGACTTGGTACACGGGATCGTCCGGCTGGCTTTACCGCGCGGGCATGGAGTGGATTCTAGGTTTCCGTGTGCGGGGCATGTATCTCAGCATCGATCCCTGCATTCCGCGGAGCTGGCCGCGCTACTCGATGAAATTCCGATACCACTCGGCGATTTACAACATTCAGGTGGAAAATCCTTCGAGCGTCACGCAAGGCGTGGCGCTGACGGAGGTCGACGGTAAGATTCTGCCAGGGGCGGCGAACATTCCGCTCCAGGACGACGGCGCGACGCACCTCATCCGCATCGTGATGGGTTAACCCGGGAACGCGAATCTACCAATTGGCGCCTTCGCAGCGTTCAAATCGCTACAGCTTCCGAAAATCCTCGATAGGCTTCTGCGGCGCTTGTGGCTACGCCGTCGACGAGCGTGATGGTCTTGCCCGAGTTGGCGGCTACTCGCTCGCCCGGCACGATGATGCCGACGAGATTGAGGGGGTCGGCGACCGAAATCGTGACCGCTTCGGAAGCCGGCTCTTCGTGACGCGAGGCCCGCAGCGATTCCACCGCGACCGGCAGCGCGAATTGCTCGCCGAGGAAACTGTTGACGAAGTGGCCGCCACGGATCACGCCGCGATCTTCCAGCCGGCGGAAGGCGATCAGAAGCTCTCGCCACCGCGGGACGATCGTTTCGCGCGCCGTCATTTCGCGGAACACCACGCCGTAACGATTCAGCAACATCCAGCAAGTCGCTTCGGTGACCTGCGTGCGGTCCGGAGCTTCGTTTGAATAGAGCAGCGACCAGCGCCCTAGGCTGTGGCGCGGGCGCGCGTGCGCGCCTCGTCCGTGTCCCGAGCGCCGCTTCGGATCGATCAGCGCACGAATATTGTCGAAACCGTCCGCGGTAATGATTCCGGCGGTGACGAGTTCCCATAGAGCGGATTCGACTTCCGATTTCAGGCGGCCCGTGCCGCGCACGAGATCGGCAAAGAAAGAGGCGCCGCGTTGCTGCAAATATGTCAGGGTTTCGCGGGCGGCGGTGCTCAGGCCGCGCGGTTCCCTGCCTTCGGAATCGTTTCCTGGGCGGTGCTGAATTATCCATTCCGAGTCCCCGCGCACGAAAAACGCCACGGGTGCGACGCTGGTGGGAATCACGCGCCGGTTCACGAGCGTAGGCTCGGCCAGCGTCGCCGGATGCGGTGATAGCCTGCCCCAACCGACCGTGCCGGTCAGGCACAATCGGTCAAGCACCTCGGGATCGTAGTTAGCGACGCGGCGCGCCAGAATCTGCCGCTCCCACGCATTCGCGGGAGCTTCAAATCCTTGAAGCTGTTTCAGCACTTCGAGTGTTCCGTGTTCGCCGAGCACCTGCGTGCTGGGCGCAACGCGCTGCCAGCGCAGCAGCCAGCGCATGAATTGGGACGCGGTGGCCGGATGAATCTGGCTGCGCAGGTCGCTTAGCGTTATTTTGTGAATCCGCGCAAGCAGTCGCCGGTCGCACCATTCCGTTTCGGCGGCTCCGCTGAAGCTTCCGCGCAAGGCGGAGCCACTGGCTTCCAGACGGAGCATGGCTTTTTCGATGTCGCTCGTGCTCAATCCGAGAATTTCGCTCAGCGTCGCGACGCTAACGACGCCGGCGTGGGACATCCAGCCGGTGACGCACTGCGCGATAGCCTCCTCGCGTGCAATCTCTCGCGATTGGGTCGCTGCAGGGGACGGCTCGAACTGTGCTGTGGGGAAAAGCATCGCGAAAACCGGCGCCTTCTCCGCTGCGATCCAATAGGCGCGATCGCCCACGCCGCAGCGCACGACGCGGCGACCGGAAACCAACTGCTCGAAATACGGGGTCCAGCCGGCAAGCGACCGCTGCACGACCTCCGCGAGCGCCGGTCCCGTTGCGCCAGGGATGGCGCGCGCGAAATCCGCCGGAAACGCGACGAGCGTCTGCAGCGAATCGTGGAGTTCGTCGGCGTCGCGCACATCCGGCCAGGATTCTTCGCGCACCTGCGCGATGGCGGA
This sequence comes from Candidatus Acidiferrales bacterium, assembly GCA_035603395.1. GTDB lineage: Bacteria > Acidobacteriota > Terriglobia > Acidiferrales > UBA7541 > Palsa-295. The sequence continues at coordinate 5,601 of DATNKM010000056.1, read as the reverse complement.
CGGATCGAGGCGCCCGATTTCCGACAGGACCGCTTCGGGCAGCGAACGGCGCATTTCGACCGCGCGGGCACGGCGCTCTTCCAGCGGCGCGTCGTCGAGATAGGCATAGGGATTCGCGTTTAGAATCTCGTGCGAAAATTGCGACGGCACTGGCGTATCGACCGCTACGCAGCGAATCTCGCCTGCGCGAATCGCCGCCAGCACTTGCTTCAGCCCTTCCACATCCATCGCTTCCGTAAGTGAATCCTTCATCGTTTCCCGCACCAGCGGATGTTCAGGGATCTGGATCTCGCCGGAAATGTTTTCCTGGCACGCCAGTGCTTCGGGAAAAACCGCCGCGAGGAGATCATCCGACCGCATCCGCTGAATCGGCGGCGGCACTTTCTTGCCACCCATAAAACGCAGCAGCGCGAGCGCGCGCCCCGCGACCCATCGCCAGCGCGTGGTGAAGATCGGGGACGTCAATACAGCCTGCTCCAGAATTTCCTCGAGTCCCTCGGGTTGGAGGAACCGGAAGACATCGCCAAGCGGAAAGCTGTGCAACTCGCTCAGCGAGATATTTAGACCGTTGTCGGTGGCAGCCGCCTGGAGCTCGAAATTGAACGAGCGGCAGAAGCGCTTACGCAGCGCGAGGCCCCAGGCTTTGTTGATACGTCCGCCGAAGGGTGCGTGAATCACGAGCTGCATCCCGCCGCTTTCGTCAAAAAATCGCTCTGCTACGATTGTTTGCTGCGTCGGCACGGTGCGCAGGATGGCGCGGCCGGCCACGATGTATTCGACGGCTTGCTCGGCGCCCGCTTGATCGAGCGCGCATTCCTGCCTCAGCCAGTCGATCGCCGCAGCCGCTGCCTCGCCGGCAGCCCCCCGAATTTGCCCCGGCGGCAAGCCTTCCGTGAGCGAGTGAATCGTCGCGCGGACCTCGGCCACTTGCTCGGAAAGCTCCGCGGTGCGCGAAGGGGCTTCACCCCGCCAGAACGGTACCGTGGGAGGCGCGCCTTGGGCATCCTCGACGATCATCGACCCCTGCTGCACGCGGCGGATGCGCCAGGAATTGTTTCCGAGCAGCAGAATATCGCCACGCATGCTTTCGACGGCGAAGTCCTCGTCCACCGTACCGACGACGAATCCCTCGGGCTCGGCGCGAACCGTGTAGAGCGAGTTATCCGGGATGGCGCCTCCGCTGGTGATCGCCGCAAGGCGAGCGCCACGGCGGCCGCGAAGGCGTTTATTCACGCCGTCGCGATGCAGATACGCGCTGTAGCGACCGCGGCGTGCCGCGATTCCCTCCGCGAGCATTGCAACGATTTCGTCGAAGCCCGCGCGGGTCAGGCTACGGTAGGGGTAGGCTCGCCGCACCAGCGCAAAGAGATCTTCCTCCGCCCAGTCGTCAGCAGCGCACGCGGCGACGATCTGCTGTGCTAGCACGTCGAGCGGCGATTCGGGAATGAGAATGCGATCGAGTTCGCCGAGGTGGATCGCGCGGACGAGCGCTGCGCATTCAAGCAGCTCATCTCGCGTGGTGGCAAAGAAGCGCGCCTTAGGGGTCGCGCCGCGCCAATGGCCGGAACGCCCCGCCCGCTGCAACGCGACGGCGACCGATCGCGGGGATCCGATCTGGCAAACAAGGTCCACGTTGCCGATGTCGATTCCGAGTTCAAGCGAAGCCGTCGCCACCAGCACTCGAAGTTCGCCGGCTTTGAGCCGGCCCTCAACCGCCAGACGCCGCTGCCGCGAAAGGCTGCCATGATGCGACGCCACGGCGTCAGCACCGAGAATCGCAGCGAGATGATGGCCCACGCGCTCGGCCAGCCGCCGCGTGTTCACGAAGACGAGCGTCGAACGATGATGGCGGACCAGATCGGCGATGCGCTCGTAAATCTCGTCCCACATTTCATTCGACGCTACGGGGCCAAGCTCGCTGCCAGGCACCTCGACGCCCAAATTGAGCTTGCGGCGCTGCGCGACGTGGACGATATCGGGCAGCGTTCGATCGGCTCCCGCCAAAAACTCCGCGATGAGCTCAATCGGCTTCTGCGTGGCGGAAAGGCCAATTCGCGTGGAGCGGGCTCCGGTGAGCGCGTCGAGTCGCTCGAGCGAGAGCGCCAGATGCGCGCCACGCTTGTCGTCCGCCATGGCGTGAATTTCATCGACGATCACGGTTTTCACCGTGCGTAAAATTTCGCGGCTCTTGCGCGCCGTCAGCAGGATGTAAAGCGATTCAGGAGTCGTCACCAGAATATGCGGAGGGCGGCGAAGCATCGCCTGGCGCTCATGCATGTGCGTATCGCCAGTGCGCACGGCGGTGCGAATTTCCGCCATCAAGTAACCGCGCCGCTGTGCCAGCGCAATGATCTCGCCGAGGGGGATATCGAGATTCTTCTGGATGTCGTTGCCGAGCGCCTTCAGCGGAGAGACGTAGAGAACCTCAGTGACGTCGGTGAGCGAGCCCGATAGGGCCTGGCGCACAAGCTTATCGATGCAAGCGAGAAACGCGGCGAGCGTCTTCCCTGAACCGGTCGGGGCACAGATGAGCGTGTCGCGCCCGGCCAGGATGTGCGGCCAGCCCTGCTCTTGCGGCTCTGTGGGCGTACCGAATTTTCCGACGAACCATTCCTGAACGAGCGGGTGCGCCCACTCAAGCCCCAGCGGCGGCGCAAGATCGACGGCAGAAGAATTCACGAGAGGATCCAAGAAAAACCAGTCTGAGAACCGCGACCAAGCAACCATTCTCGCCGATTTCGCACCCAGATGCAAAACGCGGCTCGCGAGACGCGACCTTGAGATCGGTGATCCCGGGGGGTTGCTATGGGTGGGAGCCGGAGGCGTTCGGGGACCGGAGCGCGTGTTCCGGGGCGAGATCGCCGTTCCGCATCGAGACAGAAGTTTCTTCCCTCACGAGCGGCAACGATTCGGGATGCTTGGAATTAATGTAGCGAATCATCCCTTCGCGGGCGTAGCAGCGCAGATCCCAGAGCCGCGAACCGTTGCTGGCGCTCATCAGGGCGCGCAGCTGCACGGTTTTTTCCGTTGCGTCCGTCACTTGCAGGCCCCAGGCTTTGCGGTCCCACAGGTCGCTTGCTTCCAGTAGGCGGTGCAACTCCTGGCGCGCTTCCTCGACGGGAAGACTGTAATCCGCGTAGAGCATGACCACGCCCATCAGCTCGGAACTGGTGCGGGTCCAATTAGCGAAGGGCTTTTCGATGAAGTATGTGAGCGGGACTACGAGCCGCCGCAGGTCCCAAATGCGAATGACCACGTAGGTCATGCCGATTTCCTCGACCCATCCCCATTCGCCTTCGACGACCAGCGCATCGTCGAGGCGAATGGGCTGTGTCATGGCGATTTGAATTCCGGCGATCAGGCTGGCGAGAGTAGAGCGCGCGGCCATTCCAACGACCAAACCTGCGAGACCAGCCGACGCGAGCAAGCTGATGCCGATGTGGCGGACCTCGGGAAACGTCATCAGCATGATCGCGACGGTAACAATCACGACCGCGACGACGGCGATGCGATTCAGCACCGCGGTTTGCGTGCGGATGCGCCGCGCGGAAAGATTGTCGGCGACGTCGATCGCGTAGCGGTAATAAATCATGTCGCTCAGCAACTCGACGAGCAGGATGATCGCCCAGCCCACCGCGGCAATGACGCCAAGCCCGAGCACACGCTGCAAAACGACGCGAAAATTCGTGGGAAACGGCGCGGCCGGTAAAGCCATCACCAATGCCATCAACGGAAAGACGAAAAGAGCGGGCTTCCAGGCGCGCTGTACGAACGATTGTCCGAAACGATCGTTCCGTTTTTTCGAGAAGCGGTCGAGGAAGAAGAAAACAATGCGGTGGGCAATCAGGCTCAGGATGATCGCGCCGCCGGCAATGCATCCTGCAATCAGCCACGAACGAGTGTCTCCCCAGAATCCGCTCATGGAGCAGACCTCCGCTGAAATGTGCAAGCGAGAAACTTAGATTGCCGGGCCACGGCGGTCGGGGCAGAGCCGCCATCGAAAAAAGGCAAGCGAGTTAGACGCGGTCCGCCAGGCATGCACGTAGTTCCTGCCGGGCGCGAGAGAACCGGATCTTGACCGCCGATTGCGAGAGATTGAGCATGCGCGCGGCGTCCTTGCTCTTGTGCTCCTCGATGCCGAGCATCCAAACGACGACGCGCAGCGTCTCGCGCAAGCCACCGATAGCCGAACGCAGCGCCTCGTGGTGTTCGCGCTTCGCATAGAGGAATTCGGGATGCGCCGTTTCGCTCGCGCAGATCTTTTCGATCGTCGCGGGGCCCTCGGTCGTGTCGTTGTCGTAGGTGAGGTGCGAATCTTCGGAGCGGCGCTTGCGCATCAGCATCAGCGCTTCGTTCATGGCGATGCGTGTGAGCCAGGTCGAAAACTGCGAATTGCCCTGGAACTGCGTGATATTGGCGTAGGCCTTGAGGAGGGTCTGCTGCGATGCGTCTTCGGCGTCCTCACGGTTGCGGGTGATCTTGAGTGCGACGTGATAGGTCTTGCGCATGTAGGGTTCGACCAGGCGCGCGAATGCAGCCGAATCGCCAGCCTGTGCCTTACGGACCAGAGCAAAAGTTTCGGTGGAGTCGTTGCCCGTCGCGATTGGCTTTTCCGAGGAAGATGAGCTTGATTCCTGTGGCATCATTTTCACGGGTTTTGTCCTCGCATCCCCAGTATATGAATTTATGAAAATTCGCCGTGTCAGCACCGGCCATGAAACCAACGACCGCTAGCTTATGAAATTCGGCTCGAAGGGCACATCCGTGCCACCCTGTAAGTGATTGAGGGGATTGCTGTATGGCCCGGAAACGTCGCTTATGGATTCGATCCGGAAAAGCCACGCATACGCTGCCTAAGGGCGTTGTACGTTGAAACCGGTGACGCCCCCGGGGCACCGTCGGAGCCACGCCGGTTGCGTTCAGATGCCGCTACCGGTAGCTCGCCGCTTGGAGCTCGTACATCTCGGCGTATAGGCCACCGTCCTTCACCAGCTGGTCGTGCTGGCCCTGTTCGGCGATGCCGCCCTTTTGGAGGACCAGAATACGGTCCGCCATGCGCACGGTGGAAAACCGGTGCGAAATCAGCAGCGCCATTTTTCCCGCCGTGAGGTCGGAGAAGCGCTCGAAGACTTCGTTTTCCGCGCGCGCGTCGAGTGCCGCAGTCGGTTCGTCGAGGACCAGCAGCTGTGCGTCGCGCAGGTAGGCGCGCGCGAGGGCGATTTTCTGCCATTCGCCGCCGGAGAGATCGACACCGCCCTCGAAACGGCAGCCGAGCGGTTGATCGTAGCCCTTGGGTAGCTTTTGAATCACTTTTTCGGCGAACGTCTTCATGGCCGCCGCGCGAATGCGGAACGGGTTCTGGGCGTCCTCGATGCGGCCGACGCCGATGTTTTCGGAAACGGTCATCTCGTAATGGACGAAGTCCTGGAAGATGACGCCGATTTCCTTCCACAAATCCTCGAGGTTGTATTCACGCAGATCGACGCCGTCGAGCAGGATCTGGCCCTCGCTCGGATCGTAGAGGCGGGTCAGGAGCTTGACCATGGTGGTCTTGCCCTGCCCATTTTCGCCGACCAGCGCGATGCGCTCGTGCGGCTCGAT
>DATNKM010000114.1:0-21492 GCA_035603395.1 Candidatus Acidiferrales bacterium | reverse complement strand
CTCTCCATCAAAACCGGCGGCTGCCCCGAAGACTGCGCCTACTGCTCGCAGAGCGCGCACTATAGGACGGGCGTAGCGCGGCAGGAGCTCATGAATGCGCAGGATGTAGTTCAAGCTGCACATCGAGCGAAAGCCGAAGGCGCGACGCGATTCTGCATGGGAGCAGCCTGGCGGCAGGTAAATGACGGTAAGGAGTTCGACCGCGTACTCGAGATGGTGCGCGGCGTCGCGGCACTGGATCTGGAGGTCTGCTGCACGCTGGGAATGCTTACCGAATCTCAGGCGCAACGCCTTAAAGAGGCGGGACTTACCGCCTACAACCACAATTTGGATACATCGCCGGAATTTTACGGCGAAATCATCAGCACGCGCGTTTACGAAGATCGCCTTCAGACAATCGGCCACGTGCGCAAAGCCGGCATCACCGTCTGCTGCGGCGGCATCCTCGGCATGGGCGAATCGGACGAAGATCGCGTCAGCCTGCTCCAACAATTGGCGCGCCTGAATCCGCATCCTGAAAGCGTGCCGATCAATCTGCTCGTGCCCAACGAAGGCACTCCGCTCGGCCAGGCCGAAGAACTCGACCCGCTCGTGATGGTGCGCACCATCGCCACGGCGCGCATCCTGATGCCTGCTTCGCGGGTGCGGCTCGCGGCCGGACGCCGCGGGCTTTCGCCGGAAGCCGTCACGCTCTGTTTCCTCGCCGGTGCCAATTCCATTTTCACCGGCGAAAAACTTCTCACCACGCCGAACCCCGGTGCGGATGCCGATCACCGCTTGCTCGAAACACTCGGCATGAGGGCCGCGCAGAGTGCGTGAGCCGAATGCAGCCGCGAATGGCAGCCAGCCGGCGCGCGAAATCCTCGAGCGCATGGCGGAAGAACTCGACGATCTTCGCGCGCGATCGCAGTTTCGAACCCTCGATCGTCCAGGAGGCGTGAATCTTAATTCGAACGACTACCTCGGCCTCGCGGCCGATCCCCGGCTGAAGCGAGCCGTGGCCGAGGCTGTCGCGAACACTCACGCGGTCGGCTCGACCGGCTCGCGGCTCCTGTCAGGCAACGCGGCGGAATGGACAGAAGTCGAGTCGGAATTCGCGGAGTTTGCGGGCGCTGAATCTGCGCTCTATTTCGGATCCGGTTATGCCGCTAGCGTCGGCCTGCTGGCCGCGATTTTGAGACCCGGCGACACGGTTTTCTCCGACGCGCAAAATCATGCCAGCCTGATCGACGGAATTCGGCTTTCCGGCGCTACAAAAGTGATCTATCCCCATCGCGATCTGGCAGCTCTCGAAGCGGGACTTCGCGACCGTGCCGGCACGCCCGGCGCAAAAGTGATCGTCACTGAAACCGTTTTCAGCATGGAAGGCGACATCGTCCCGCTCGACGCCGGGCTGCGTCTGGCGCGCGAATACGGCGCCGCCATGGTGCTCGATGAGGCGCACGCCACGGGAGTTTGCGGTCCGGGTGGGCGCGGAGTCGCCGCCGGCCACGCGGGCGATCCTGAAATTCTCGCAGCCGTGCACACTTGCGGAAAAGCGCTGGCCAGCGCGGGCGCATTCGTCTGCGGCTCGCGGACTCTGAAGCACTATCTCGTCAATCGCGCACGGACATTCATATTCAGCACAGCGATGCCGCCGTATTTCGCGCGCCAGATTCAGGCGGCCTTGGCACTGGCACGGGCCGCGGATTCCGATCGCGCGCATCTGCGCGAAATCTCGACGCACCTCCGTGACCGCCTGACCGCGCGAGGCTTCGATTGCGGCACCAGCGCCACGCACATCGTGCCCGTAATTCTCGGCAGCAACGAGTCAGCCGTCCACTTCGCCACCAACCTACAGCGCAGCGGTTTCGCGGTGCGCCCCATCCGCCCTCCCACCGTGCCCGCAGGCACGGCGCGTCTGCGATTTTCGCTCAGCAGCCGCATCACCGTCGAACAGATTCATGCCCTCGTCGCGGCGACCGAAGAGGCGCGCGATTCCCTGCCGCGCTCCGTCGCTTCCACCGTCGCCGGCGCCGTACATGCCTGAGCGTTTCTTCATCACCGGAACGGACACCGGCGTTGGAAAAACTGTCGTGTCGGCTCTGCTCTGCGCCGCACTCGACGCCTACTACTGGAAGCCGATCCAAACAGGCACACGCGAGGGAACCGATAGCCGCACCGTAGCTCGCATTGCGGAGCTTCCGCGCGCCAAGATACTTCGTGAGTCCTACCGCTTCGGGCCGCCCGTCTCGCCGCATCTGGCCGCGCAGAAGGCCGGCGTGCGAATCGATTTCGACGATATTCGGCTCCCCGCAATCGGCGTGACGGAAAATCTGATCGTCGAAGGCGCCGGCGGCGCGTTCGTGCCAATCAATGACGCGCAGCTGATGACGGACCTTATGAAACATCTCGGCCTCCGGGTCCTGCTCGTTGCGCGCACCACCCTTGGCACGATCAACCACACCTTGCTTTCGCTCGCCGCGCTCCGCACAGCGCGATTAACCGTCCGTGGAGTGATCATGGCCGGTCGGCCGAACACGGACAATCGCAAGGCCATCGAGCACTATGGCCGAACGAAAGTCGTAGGAGTCGTTCCTCGGTTGACAAAACTCACTCGCGCGACGCTCCTCGATGCATTTCACAAAACGTTCGACCCGCGAGTCTTTCGCACGTGAGCCCCGATCTCCGCATCTGGCATCCCTTCACGCAGGAAGCCCTCGATCCGCCGCCGATTCAGATCGTGCGAGCCGAAGGCGTCTATCTGCACACCGCCGACGGCCGCAAATTGATCGACGGAATATCGTCCTGGTGGGTAAACCTTCACGGCCACGGCCATCCGGCAATCACCGAGGCGATCGCGGAGCAGGCTGCAAAAGTCGATCACGTCCTGCTCGCCGGATTTACGCATGATGCAGCCGACGGGCTGCGCGCTGGGCTCAGGAAAATCCTGCCGCCCAGCCTGGAACACATTTTCTTCTCCGACGACGGCTCAACCGCGGTCGAAGTCGCGCTAAAAACAGCGCTCCAGTACTGGCAAAACATCGGCCGTCCGGAAAAACACTCGATTGTCGCGCTCGAGCACGCCTATCACGGCGACACGGCGGGCGCCATGTCGGTCGGTGCGCCATCGGCGTTCACCGATCCATTTCGCTCGATGCTGTTTACCGTGCACCGCGTTCATTCCGCGTCTTGCCATCGCTGCCCGGTGGGAAAAACTCGGGCCACGTGCGTGATCGAGTGCGCAGAGCAACTGGAAAGACTACTGCAAGAACAGAGCGGCGAGATCGCCGCCGTGATTGTGGAGCCGCTGCTGCAGGGCGCCGGCGGAATGATCGTGCACCCCGTCGAATTCCTGCAGCGCATGCGAAAAGCCTGCGACGAGCACGAGGTGCTGCTGATTGCGGACGAAGTGCTGACCGGCTTCGGCCGCACCGGAAAAATGTTCGCGTGCGAGCTCGCCGGCATCACGCCCGACATCATGTGCCTGTCAAAAGGCCTCACCGGCGGAGTCTTGCCGATGGGCGCCACGGTGTCTACTGACGCGATTCACAAATCCTTCGTCAGCACCGATCGCTCGCGCACCTTCTATCACGGTCATTCCTACACCGGCAATCCGATCGCGGCGGCAGCCGGCGCTGCCAGCCTGCGCATTTTCGAAAAGGAACCCGTGTTTGAGCGCATTGCCGCCATCTCACTCATCCATTGCGAACGCCTGGCAGCGATCAAGAAGCATCCGGCCGTCGGCGATGTCCGCTCGATCGGCACGATGGCCGCCGTCGAGCTGCGCGCCGAGGACGCCGGGTATTTCTCGAACCTGAAGCCCAAGCTCTACAAATTCTTCCTCGACTCCGGCGTGCTGCTCCGCCCGCTAGGCAACGTGATCTACGTGCTGCCGCCCTACGCAATCACGCCGGAGCAGCTGCACTTTGTCCACGACCGAATCCGGGAATCGCTCGATCTTTTCAAATAATGTCCTGGGGATTTAGCCCCGGAGAGTGATAGATAAACAGTGCGACGATGGCAGATACAATTCACGCCGACAATCCAGCCAGGCCTCTGATCGTCGGCATCGGTGGCACGACACGGCCGGCGTCCTCAACCGACCGTGCCATCAGAATTTCACTCCAAGCCGCCCAAGCAGCCGGCGGGCGCACGCATTTCTTCGACGGACCGTTTCTTGCCCGTCTCCCCCACTATGTCCCGGGACATCCCGAGCGGAACGACGAACAGCGCCAGCTCGTCGAGACGGTGCGCCGCGCCGATGGCCTGATCGTGGCCAGTCCCGGCTACCACGGCGGAGTTTCCGGCCTGGTGAAAAACGCTCTTGATCTGCTGGAAGATCTGCGCGACGACGAGCGCGGCTACCTCGACGGGCGCGCCGTCGGTTGCATCGTCAATGCCGCCGGATGGCAAGCCTCCGTGAGCACGCTTGCCGCGCTTCGCTCCATCGTGCACGCGCTACGAGGCTGGCCGACGCCGTTCGGCGCCACGCTGAACACATCCGAGAAACTCTTCGACGCGAACGGAGGATGTACGGATGAAAGGATCGTTGCCCAGCTGGTGCTGGTTGGCAAGCAGGTCGTGGAATTCGCAGCGAACTACCGGGGAGCGCCCTAGACCGCGGCAGGCGTCGATTCGACGCTGGATTCCGTTCCTGTTTGGCAAGACTCGGATTTCGGAATCGGGAAACTAACTACAATCTTCGTTCCCGAGGCGTTGGATTCGAATTTAATCTTGCCTTCGAACTGACGGACGCGTTCGCGCATTCCACGTGTGCCCACGCCCGAGGCGCCGGATTGTATGTCCGCGAGCCGTTCGGCGGAAATACCCTGCCCTCGGTCCCTGATCTCAAGGCGAATCTCCCGAGCGTTACGGCTGAGTCGGATGGCCGCTGTCTTGCTGCCGGAGTGACGGTGAATGTTCGTGAGCGATTCCTGCACCAGGCGGAAGATCACCAGCTCCATGTCTCGCGGAAGTCGTCCGAAATTCTCCGTGACGGTGAGATCGATTTCGAGCGCGTTGCGCTCCGTAAGTCCCTGCACGTACCAGCCCAGCGCGGACGACAATCCAGCCTCATCCAGCAGCGGAGGATGCAGCAGATATGATGTCGTCCGAATCTCGTTCCGTAACTGCCTCGCGGTATTTTCGATCTTCTCCACAGCCGCCAGAAGCTCCGGAGCGTCTGTACCCGCCTTCTGAACGAGCGCCGCAATGTCCATGCTCAGTACCGCCAGAGTCTGACCGGCGCTGTCGTGTAGTTCGCGCGCGATATGCCGGCGTTCCGCGTCCTGGGTCTGCAATAAGCGCTGCGAAAACTCGCGCAGCAGCTCTGTCTGGCGAACGACCTCGGCGTTACGGCCCTCCAGCTCGTCGGTGCGAGCGTGTACTTCCGCGTCGAGCGATTCGGCGAGCTTCCGGTAGTTTTCTTCCGCGCGTTTCAAATCGGTGATGTCCACTCCAGTCGGGTGCAGAAAAATCACCCGATTTTGATCGTCCATGATCGGATAGAGCGCGAAGTCAACCAGGCGCACAGTGCCATCGGCCCACGAATACTCGAGCGTCTCGCGGTACGGAACTCCCTGCGCCACCAGAGGCGTCGCGGCGCGAATCCTTTCCCGAGATTCCTCAGAACCCCGCCACCATCCCGTTTCCCACAGAGGTTTTCCCAGCACATCCTCGGCCCGGTAGCCACACGCGTCGAGGCACATCCTGTTGGCATCGATGACGACCCCGTCGTTCGTCATAATCGCAGCAAAGACCGAGGTCTGCTCGAATACAGCACGGAATTTCGCATTGGTCGCGACCGCTTCGGTCGTGATCCTGCGTTCGCGCTCCTCTGCCAGCTTGCGCTCGGAAACGTCCCTCGTGACGGCAAGCTGAACGATCGTGCCGTCCGGCGTGCGCATCGGAGCGGCGTGTGTTTCCATGCGCCGGCGCACGCCATTCAAGCCGATGATATCGAATGCGAGAGTGCCCTTCCGGCCGGAGCAGACCTCCTCGTTGAACGCTCGAAACCTCGCACGATCCTCGGGAGCGACGAGGTCATACACGCTCCTGCCCACGACCGCCTCGGGCGAATCGGCCCCGATCATCTGAACGCCGGAAGTGTTCATATGCTGCAAAGTGCCGTCGGGCGCGACAAGTTTCACGCACTCCGGCGTGGTCTCCACGATGGCTCGGAACCGCTCCTCGCTTTCGCGCACCGCCTTTTCGGCGCGGATTCGTTCGGTGATGTCGCGGGCGACCTTCGAGGCCCCTACGATCTGCCCTGCGGCGTTGCGGATCGGTGAAACGGTGAGCGAGACGTCAATCAGCCCTCCGTCTTTGCGGCGCCGGACGGTGTCGAAATGCTCGATGCGTTCGCCTCGCGCGAGACGCGCCAGAATTTCCAATTCCTCATCGCGCCGCTCCGGCGGAATGATCATGGTGACGTTCTGGCCGACCGCTTCGCTCGACGTGTAGCCGAAGATTCGCTCGGCACTCTTGTTCCAGCTTGTGATCCTGCCGCTCAAGTTCTTACTGACGATTGCGTCGTCTGAGGAATCCACGATGGCCGTGGGCAGGGCGTCGAGCATCTCCCGAAGCCGCTCGTTCGCGCTCGGGGACGATTCGGAGCTCTGTTCTTGAGCCGAGTGAGACGCTTCCGCCGTGCTGGACTGGCGGCCACTGACGATGCCTTCGATCGCAGGAAGCAGCTGAACCCCCAATTTGGATTTCGCGATGTACGCGCGGGCGCCGGTCTTGGCGACTTGCGGCGCGACAAGCATGGGATCGTTCTGGCTGATGACAATGACTTCGGTTTCGGGAAGTTCCTGGCGCAGGATCTTCGTAGCCTCGATGCCGTCCATGCGCGGCATGGACACATCCATAATTACAATGTCCGGGCGGAGCGCGCGGGCCTTCATCAACGCTCCGAGCCCGTCGCCGGCTTCGCCGCAGACGGCGGTGTGAGGAGCGAGAGACAAAAGCGAGCGGATGCCCCTCCGAACCGGTTCGTGGTCGTCGACGATTAGAACTTTCAGAGGCGCCACAAATATCCTGTCGTGTTGGATGGCTTGCGCTTTCCGGGGGACATGATCGCAAAGCCCCCGGCTCGATCGCCATACAGGGATTCGGGTATAGCGCGGCCAGGCGAAAGTTCGCAGGGCTTTCCTTGCACCAAACCGGATCTCATAGGAATCTCTATGGGCGGCGGCGTGGAAGCGGGCACACATTCCAGCGCGCCCACCTTGGCCATGGCTTCCAGTCATTTCGACACTCCGGCAACCCCGTCTCTACCCCCGGGATCGGCGCAGGCGAGCAAGCGCCTGTTGCCGTGGCTCGTTGCCGTCGCGTTTTTCATGGAATCGCTGGACACCACGATTCTGAACACGGCCGTGCCCACGATTTCAGCCGCTCTCAGAGTGACACCGCTGAGCATGAAATCCGTGCTGGCGAGCTACACCCTGGCCCTGGCGGTATTTATCCCCATCAGCGGCTGGATGGCCGACCGGTTCGGCACGCGCCGCGTCTTTGCCTCGGCAATCGGGCTTTTCACGCTGGGCTCGTTTCTGTGCGGAATATCGAGCGACATTCGACTGCTGGTCGCCTGCCGCATTCTGCAGGGCTGCGGCGGCGCGATGATGGTGCCCGTCGGGAGGCTGACGCTGGTGCGGACGTTCGCCAAGTCTGAGCTGATTCGCGCGATGAGCTTCGTGGCCATGCCCGGTTTGATCGGGCCGATGCTGGGGCCCGTGGCCGGCGGGCTAATCGTTCGCTATCTCCACTGGCGGGTGATCTTCTTCGTGAATATTCCGATTGGGCTGATTGGGCTGCTGATGGTGTACTTGCACCTGCCGGATTATCGCGAGGAGAAAACGCCGGCGCTGGATGTGGTGGGCCTCGTTCTTTTTGGCTCCGGGATTGGACTGCTGTCGTACGTTTTGGAGGTATTCGGCGAGCATACTCTGAGTGCGATCGAAGTGTCGGCACTGCTGGTGGTTTCGCTGGCGCTGATCGGGGCGTATTGGCTGCACGCGAGGAGCGAGCCTTTTCCCCTGCTGCACCTGAATCTGTTTCGCATACGGACTTTCGCGGCGTCGGTGAGCGGAAGTTTTTTCACGCGGCTGGGGATCGGCGGCGTACCATTTCTGCTGCCGCTGCTGTATCAGGTGGGGCTGGGTTATACGCCGGTCGAATCCGGCTTGCTGATCATGCCGCAGGCGGCGGCGGCGATGATGCTGAAGTTTTCGATGCCGGCGATCCTGCGAAAGGTCGGCTATCGCGGCGTGCTGATTTCCAACACGCTGATCATCGGAGTCTTGCTGCTTCTGTTCGCGACGATCGGGCTGCACACGCCCGTATGGGAGATTGTGGGTCTCGCGTTTTTCTACGGAGCGCTCACTTCCCTGCAATATACCAGCATGAACACGCTGGTCTACGCGGATATCACCGAAGAAGAGACGAGCAACGCCAGTTCAATCGCCAGCACGATGCAGCAGATGTCAATCAGCTTTGGCGTCGCGTCGGCGGGGCTGGCGACGGCGTTCTTCATTCCCGCCGGACTTCGGTCGAATCCTCTAGAGATGATTCACGGAATCCATGAGGCGTTCTTTGTGCTGGGCGCGTTTACCGTGTTTTCGACGATCATTTTCCGCAAATTGAGGCGCGGCGACGGGGATAACGTGAGCCAGAAGGCCATCCATGTGGAGTAGAGATGTCGGAGAGGGTGCGATTCAAAACAAGTGAGTAACCGTGAGGAAACGTCAAACTCTGTAAAGGACCGTAACTTATTGTACCGGGCAAAGATAGCTCGTTCGAGATTGACGCAACTCACTGAACTTACCGACTATGGAATCCCCCAACTCGGCTCTTTCAGTACCCTTATACTGATGAAAACAGGCCATTTGGCCCGACTGGAGCCGTCCAGAGCCGACATTGAGCGGGTGAATTTCCGCAGGAGCCGCTCGATGTCGGAGGTCGTGTCCTGAACGCCAGAGCAAAGATTCCCGTGCGGGTCCACGATGTCATCAATCGCCTCAACGAGATGCCAATCACGGTCGGCGTCGCCCAGTCTTTCCAGCCACCTGGAAAAATCCAACGCCAGCACGTGATACTCCCCGTCGTACTCCCAATCGCCCCACGCGTCGCCGCTGCGAACGACTGATTGCTTTAGAGCGAAAAGACCATTTTCACGGTAGTGTCGACCTGAACGGGCTGGCCATTCACCAGCGTCGGTTTGTACTTCCACTCCATGACCGCGCCCATTGCAGCGTCTTTGAGCATCTTCGGACCCGATATGTAGCTCACCTCCAGCACCGAGCCGTCCTCCGCAATGATCACGTGCAGTAGGACTGTTCCGGTAATCTGCTGATCAAAGGCGCGTGACGGATAGGTCGCATACACCCGGTGAATCAGATTTTTCTCCTGGACGTCGGCCGGAACCTTAATGCGCGCAGGATGCGCCACGGGCCCCGGGTCAAGTTCCGCAATGGGCGTGAAGTGGCTGCCCATCGGAAGGGACTGTATTTGCTCCAGGACCAACGAAGTCGGCACCGGGCTTTCCTCGATCGCCACGGTCGACGGGACCGGCGCCGGTTTTGCCCCGATGATCGAAACCTCATCCTTGGCGCCCAGGGCAAATACGACGGCGAGAGTCGTGTCCACTTCCACTGGCTGCCCATTCAGCAGCGTCTTGCGAAATTGCCACTTCTGAATCGCATCCGTGACGACTTGACGAAACATCGGAGGCCCAGAGACCACGTCAACGGTGCCAATCGATCCCTCCGTTGTTACGACTAAATGTGCGACAACGGTAGCGGAGATTCTGGCGGCCCGCGCGTCGCCCGGATAAGCGGGATTAGTGCCTTTCTTGAAATTTCCCCTCGCGATGCTCCATGGAAGCTGAATTCTGGCAGGACGGGTAGCGATTGGAGTCGAAGTTTGGGCGTCGGCTCCGGCTGTGGCCGGAGCGGGCGCCTCTTGTTCTTTCAACCGAGCCGGCACGGCGGTCAACGTCGCCAGTAAGATGGCGACTCCGATGGGACTGGGATTCATCGTTTTTCTCCGCGCCGCTCATCAGCCAACGATGAGGTCAACCGTGTCGGACTATCTCACCACAGCGTGGAATCGCGCAACAATCGGCGCGGATCAGAGTTCGTAGGGATCAAGAAATTTTCCGTCCGGCTCCCGAATGTGGCAGCACCGCGCTTCGAGCAGTCCTCTTATGTCAAGATCTATGTGTTTTACAATTAAGGTATGGCGGAGAGGGTGGGATTCGAACCCACGGTTGAGTTTCCCCAACACACGCTTTCCAAGCGTGCTCCTTAAACCGCTCGGACACCTCTCCGTATGGCTGGCGGGCTTGGACTCGAACCAAGATTCTAGGCTCCAAAGGCCCATGTGCTACCGATTGCACCACCCGCCAACGGGTTGACCATCATAGCAGACATTGGAATTGGTCTCAGGCCCGGGTGCACGCCGAGGACGGAGGCGCGGATCTACACGTCCAGCGCTTCTGACGGGAATTCGTACGAAGCTAAGGGGTAGTTCGCGGATCTTTGGGTATTGGTTTCGGGCACTTGACCAACTGAGGCTGGCCGGATTTGACGCGCTCTGCAGCCCGGCGCAGAAGGATTTCAAAATCGGCCGCCGACAGCGGCTCGTTCCACCCGATTCTCGCAGGACCCGGTTTCATAGCTCCCTACCTACCCAGGAAGTTCCAGAACGATTAACGCGAGGCTATTCTTACGATCGAAACCTGTCAAGTAGTTTTCCAGTAAACGTTTTCAAGTAAACGCTGGCTCGGGGAGTAAAGGCGAGCGCGGCGAAGTGGGTGGTGAGCTACGTCAGCGGAATCGCGGAAAGCAGCGCCGGCAGCGAAAGCAAGAAGACCACGCCGGTGAGGAGATAGGCGCCAACTGAGGCCAGGCCGAGCGGAAGAATGGCCAGCAGGACCGGGTCGCGACCGCTGCGGTACATGTCGAGCAGGAGGCCCAGCGCGCGGGTCTGCATCCACATCGCAAGCGGCGCATAGAGCAGGACCGGCCAGATGCGAGCGGGACCGGTGGGACCGAAATGCGCGGCAGCCAGCGCCGGGAACAGCATGGCCACAGGAAGGAGCGTCAAGACGGCTGCCTTTAGGCCCAATTTTTTGCGATCGTCCATGCCGCCAGCTTAGTAGATACCAGGCGGGGCCGGCGGCGTGCGAAGTACAGGTGTGGCGAAAGGGGTACTGACTGATTCATGCGCGTCCCCAGGGCGGGTCGCCAGCCAAGCTCGAAAACGGAGCCTCATCCAAGAATACGCCCGGTTAATGCAAATTTCGTAGACAACCGGCGGTGGCATTGGTGTATCTTATGAGCCGGGCGCGTCCTCCGCGCCCTGACCGCTGCGCCAGCGGCAAACTCCCCACGACACGGGGGGCTCCGGAGCCGGTGCCAGGCAATTCCTCGCACTGCCAGCCGGAATTTCACCCAACACGAAAGTCGATCTTTCGCTGCGGGTCGATCCCTGCGGGAGCCTTGGCTGCCGGCAGGGGCACAGGAGGAATCCATGAAGCATTTTGTGATTTTGTGTGCGGTCCTTTCACTGGCACTTTGGGTGAGCCCGGCCGCTCACGCGCAGACAGCTCAGAATCAAGTGATCCCGGGAACGCAGGTACGCCTCACGCTGATGAATGGATTGAGCTCAAGCGTGGCGCACAGCGGCGACCCGTTCACGGCGATCGTCGCCGAGCCCGTCTTTGCCGGCAACACGATGATCTTGCCGGCCGGAGCGATCATTCACGGAACAATCACCACGGTCGAACGTCCCAAGTTTTTCTCGATGTTCCGGGGCGGCGCGGCGATGAACTTGAAGTTCGATTCGATCGAAGTGGAAAGCCGGCTGTTTCCCGCGAAGATGAGCATTCTTTCGATCTACGAGGGAGGACCGGCAGCGAGCAAGCAGCGCAAGGACGTGAAGACCGTAGAAGGTGAAGAGGTAACGGAGAACCACAGCGTGAAGACCGACGTGGAGGATGTGGCGATTGGCACGGCGGGCGGTTCGACCGTCGGATTGATCTTCAGCCACGTGCTGCGCGGGACGGTGTTCGGGCTGGTCGGCGGGACGGCATACGTGATGGCGAAAAAGGGGAAGGACATCGACCTACCGGCGCAGACGGGGATGCTCGTGCGGATGGATTCGGCCGTGGCGCTTCCGTCGTCGTTGATGCATAACGCATCCTACACACCAGGAAACTAAACCGGCGCTAGCGTTCGTGCGCGTCACTTTTCAGGCCACGACGGAAGCGGTCGACTGCTTGGCCGAGCTTTTGAGGAAGCCCTGGAGGCTTGTGCGTCCGATGCCGAGCATGCGCGCGGCTCGGACGCGAATGCTGTTGCACGTGTGAGCACGCGCCCAGAGACGCTGGAGTATGACGCCCCCGTATGGCGGGGCTTAATTTCAGTTCTGTCGAGATCAACCGAACGGCACACATTGGCCGCGCCACCGGACTGAATTCAACCTCTGACATTCCGTTCCAAAGCGGAACCGCAGTTTCAAACAGGTCCAAACTAGAAAAGTAGAAACGTGCAGGCCCACCGGCTGCGGGATCAGCCCCAGCGCGTTCCCGGATAAAGAGCGGCGAGACAAATACTGATGATGTATCCGAAAATCCGGTCGTAGAGCACCCACGCAAGAACCAGCCCCAGCATTCCAAAACCCTGGCCGCGGGTCCAATCGATAAATCGCAAGGCCGCCGTGCGGCTCATCAAGAGTGTGACACCGGAATGGCCGTCGAGCGGCGGCACTGGCAGCAGATTGAACGTGCCCAGCAGCACGTTGAGCACGAAAAGAACACTGAGGAATGTGGCGAAGAATTCCGCTCTGCCTGGCACGGCTGCCGCCACAATGTGCGTGAAGCTGATCGAGTCTGGAATCTGAAAATAGCCGACCGCGATCCCTGTGCGAATCGCGATGGCGGCCAGAATCGCCAGCGTGAAATTGGCGGCGGGCCCGGCGAGCGCCATCCATGCGGCGCGCCGAGGATACTGCCTCTCCCAATTGGGGTCGTACGGCGCGCTGGCCCAGCCAAACATCCAGTGGGGCGGCAGAATATAAGTGAGAATCGGCACGACCACCATGCCGAAAGGCGCGCGGCGAATGTGCGGAATCGGATTCAGGCTCGCCTGACCGCCGTGAAACGCCGTGGGATCGCCGCCGATGCGCGCGACCAGCGAGTGCGCGCCTTCATGGCACGTCGTGGAAAACAGAAACACGATGTACCAGATCATTCCGATGGCGATGAAGTCCGGAGACACGGCGAGGCAAGACTAGAACGCCGGCGCGCAATCTGCAAGGGATTCACGCCGCCGCCGCGCGCTGCACGCTGCAATCATTCTCGGCGCGTCGCCTATTCTTTCGTGGCTCTGACCGGTATGCTAGACTCGCCAAGCGGTTGCGCCGGAAAAATTTTACGGCGCTGACCAGCGATCGGTGGAACTTCGGGCTCTGTGCAACGATTCCCCGCAAACCCCGCCAGGCCCGGAAGGGAGCAACGGTAGCGGGTCAGCTTCGTGTGCCGCGGATCACCCGAAGTTCCTCTTATCGCTTGATCGATGGGGCCGCAGGCGTTGCGCCGAACGTGAGATCGAATGAGCTATAAAGTCATCGCGCGAAAATACCGGCCGCAGACCTTTGCGGAAATCGTCGGCCAGGAGCACGTGACACGCACGCTGGCGAACGCGATCCAGTCCAATCGCGTCGCGCATGCGTACATTTTTTCAGGCGTCCGCGGAGTGGGGAAGACGACCGTCGCGCGGATTCTGGCCAAGGCGCTGAACTGCGCAAAGGGCACGACAGCTGAGCCTGACGGAACGTGCGATTCCTGCCGGGAGATTGCGGCAGGAACTTCGCTCGACGTGCTGGAAATCGACGCGGCCTCCAATCGCGGCATCGATCAGATCCGCGAGCTGCGCGAAATGGTGCGCTACGCACCAGCGGCGTCGCGCTATAAGGTCGTGATTCTCGACGAAGCCCATCAGCTCACCGATGAGGCGTCGAACGCGCTATTGAAAACTCTCGAAGAACCGCCGGAGCGCGTCGTATTTATCCTGGCGACCACGCGCGCCGAGGATCTGGTCGAGACGATCAAATCGCGCGCGCAGCTCTTTCAATTCCGCTCGCTTACCTTCCTGGAAATTTCCGGTCAGATCGAACGGATCGTAAAAGCCGAAAACTTGAAAATCGATTCGGGCGCAGTCGCCGTATTGGCGCGCGCCGCGGAAGGCAGCTTGCGAGACGGATTGTCCCTGCTCGAGCAAGCCATGGCATATGCGGGCGACGAAATTTCCGATGCGCAGGTGCGGGAGCTGCTCGGAGTGGTTTCCGAAAGCGTGCTTGACGATCTGGTGGAAGCGATCGCGTCGCAATCGGCCGAGCTCGCGCTGGGGCTGGTCCACCGGCTGCTGAAGGACGGTCAGAATTTGCAGCATTTCTGCCGTGAGGCAATTCGGCATTTCCGGAACCTTCTGGTGGTTCGCGTATGCGGTAGGGATTCGGAACTGGTCGCCGCGCCAAAGGACGAGCGCGCGAAGCTGGCGGAGCACGCCGCAAAATTCGGTGAGGAGGACCTCACTCGCTTCTTCAATATTTTGCTCGAGACGGACGATGATTTGCGGCGAAAGCCCGATCCGCGACTGCATCTGGAGTTGGGTCTGCTGCGCCTGATCAATGCGCAGAGACTGGCGCCGCTGGAGGAGTTATTGGCCGAAATGCGGGGCGACCCGCGCCCGGCGAGAACGACAACCGTGGCACCTGCTCTACCGCCGCGGAGCTCGACCGTAACGCAGGCCGTTTCCTCTTCCGGAGCGGCTGCCGTGCGCATGGCGCCGGCGATTGAAAAGGAGTCTCCTGGCGCGCCAGCCGCTCCACCGGCAACGCCTGCCGTCCGCCCGGCATCGAATTCACCCATTCCCGCTTCGCCGCCGCGCATCGTGGCGCGCGCCGCGGAAACCGCAGGCGGCGGATTGGGCTCCGCGCAGCTCGAGGCCATCAAAGGAGCGCTGCAAAGTTCGAGATTGCTGTCGTCCTTTCTCGAACACGCCACGCGAAGCGAAATTGAAGCGGGCGAGTTCCGGTTATTTTTCTCGCCGGAGAATCGCACACTGACGGAGATGCTGCCGCGCGAAGCGATGGAGCGATTGCGCACAGCTGTGCAGGAAGTCGTCGGCCAGCCGCTCCGCGTCTGTGTTAAACTGGAATCCGGTCGCGCAGCAATGGGACGCAGTTCGGAATTGCGCGCCAAGTTCGAAGAAGATCCGATCGTTAGGGCGATGTTGGAAAAGTTCGGCGGCCAGATTTCGAAAGTAAAACGCCCGGGCGAGGAATAACCCATGGAAGTCAAAGCGCTGCAGCAGATGCTTTCGCAGTTCCGGCAAGTCCAGGAAACGCTGGAAAAGCGCATCGACGGTTTAAGCGTCGAGGCCTCGGCCGGAGGTGGGATGGTGTCGGTGAAAATGAACGGACAAAAGCAGCTGACCGAAGTGCGCATCGAGCCGGAGATCTTTAAGGCCAAGGATCAAGAAATGTTGCAGGAACTTGTACTGGCGGCCGTGAACGAAGCGACCCGGCGCGTTGATGAGGAATTGTCGAAGCAAATGAAGGATTTGACCGGTTCAGTGCCCGGCATGATGGGACTGAAAATTCCCGGGCTCTTTTAGCGGAAGTTTTCTCCGAAGTTTCCTGCGTCGAAGTTTCCTGCCTGGCGTTTCCCTCTCGTGCGTACATTCAGACAAACTTTTTCCGTAGCGCAGCCGTTCTCATGGCATTCCTAGAGAACAATCGGCTAGGGGGACGGTCAACCGTCGCCCTGCCGCAAAAAAAAGAGGCGCAGCTTTCGCTGCGCCTCTTCCACTTCCGGTTTCAGCCACGTGCCGCTGATTTCAACTTCGCTTATCGCGGCGGCGGCCCCATTTGGAAGCCGGGCTGATGGTGGAACAATCCGATCAGCACGGTGCCGGTGAGGACGTGGCCGTCCATTGCCTTCTGCACGTCGTCGCGGCTGGCGCCCTTCTGCAGATCGAGCACGCTATCGAGGGCGAACAGCTCAAACGTATAGTGGTGCACGGGGCCTGCGGGAGCGCAGGGTCCGAAGAACATGGGCTGGCCCGTGACGTTCGCGGCCTGCAGGCCAACGGTGGAATCGGCTTTCACGCCTTCGGGAAGCGAAGTCGCGTCGCCGGGAATGTTGAAGATCATCCAGTGCGTGATGTCGTCAAACGATTTCCGCGCGTGCGCGTCCGGATCGTGCAGCAATAGGACGAAGCTCTTCGTGCCGGCCGGAGCGTTGACCCAGGCGAGCGGCGGCGAGGTCATGTTGGCCGGCGCGGTCATGGACTTGCCGTCCGGCGAACAGGTGTACTTATCAGGGATCGTTCCGCCGTCAGTGATTCCTGTGCTGGTCAACTGAAGGGGTGGTCCCATCATCGGACGTCCGCCACCACCACCGCCGGCAGGCGGAGGACCTTGTTGCGCCAGCGCCGGCACAACACCGGCGGCCAGCAGAAGCGCTACGAGCGCGAGCAATCGCACAATTCTGTTTTGCATCAAACGTTTCCTCCCTTATCCGCTGCTGGAAGAATTCCAGAGTCGGTCCCCAGTTTCTGTCCCCACACGAGGCGCCCGATTGTAACTCCCACGCCGCGGAGCACGCAACGAGGCATTGGGCCGCGCTGTGTTCTAATCTAAATGCGAAATTGAGTGGGGCTCATTCTTGCAAGCGTCGCGGCTTCTCGGCACACAGCTGATCGTCAGACGGCAGGCGCGGCCGCTGCGTTTCGTCTGTAGCGAAACGGGGAGAGAGTCTGCAATAATCCAAAGCCATGGCTGATTTTGCTCCTTCCATTACGCGATTGATCGACGAACTGAAGCGGCTGCCCGGCATTGGGCAGAAAACGGCGCAGCGGCTGGCCTTTTATCTGTTGCGTGCGGACCGCGGACATGCGCTGGCGCTTTCCGACGCCATTCGTGAGGCGAAGGAAAAAATCCGCGAATGCTCCATCTGCAATAATATTACCGACAGCAATCCGTGCCTTTACTGCGCGAGCGCATCGCGCGCTCAGACCCTGATCTGCGTGGTCGAGGATGCCACCAACATCCAGTCGATCGAGAAGACGCGGCAGTTCAACGGGCTCTACCACGTGCTGGGCGGCGCGCTGTCGCCGCTGCAAGGTATCGGCCCCGAACAGCTGAAGATCAAGAGCCTGATCGAGCGGCTGAAGGGCGGCGTAGTCGAAGAGATCATCGTCGCGACGAACCCAACGGCCGAAGGGGAAGCGACCTCGGTGTACCTGTCGAAGCTGATCAAGCCGCTGGGCGTCCGCGTCACGCGCATCGCCATGGGTATCCCGGTGGGCACCGACCTGGAGTACGCCGACGAAGTGACGATGTCGAAAGCGATGGAAGGCCGCCGCGACGTTTAGGTTCCCGCCCGGTGCTTGATTCCCTTCCGGAGCGAGGCCCAGCAGCGCCGCACGCCGTTCTCCTCCCTTTCGCCCGGTTTGAAGTTACCCTTTCGCACCACCCCCTCACCCCCAAGCGCTCCACGGAAAGGCGGGTGCTAACCTTGCAACTGAGCCCTCGGAGGAACAAGTGGTAGATTCGCTGCCTGTCGAAGACGCCAGTCCCCAGAAGCGCCGCAGCACGCGCATCGTGCAGGCCGTGCCCATCACGGTCGCGGGCGTCGATGCGCTCGGGCAGCCGTTCAAGGAACGCACGACCACCGTGATGGTGAACTGTCACGGGTGCAAGTACCAGTCGAAGCATTACGTCCCGAAGAATTCCACGATCAAGCTCGAAGTTCCGCGCACCGACCCGTCCCAGCCTCCACGCCTGCTTCAGGGCCGGGTGGTGTGGGTGCAGCGACCGCGCGCCGTCCGCGAGCTTTTCCAGATCGGCCTGGAATTCGAGGTAGCCGGAAACGTGTGGGGCATCGCGTTTCCGCCCGAGGATTGGTTCCCGCTGCCTGGCGAAGAAGCGAGCGCGCCTGTCGCGCCCGCGTCCACGCCGGCGATGTCACCCAGTGAGTTCGCCATCGAGCTCGACAAGATTTCGCCGGCCGCTCAGAAGCCGGCGCCAGCGTATTCGGTCGAGCCGAGCGCATCGCCCGCAGCGCCAGCGCCCGCAAACAAATTGCACGTGATGCCGGCTCCTCCCGCAACGCCCGCGCTACCACCAGCGCCAGCGCCGCCGGCGCCGACCGCCGCATCTCCTCAAGAAACGCCGCTGGCCACCGCCAAGCAAATGGCCAAGATGGTCGAGGATGCCAAGGCGGCCCTCGACAAATCGCTCCGCCGCGACGCGCAATCCGCGATCAACGACGAAATGACCATCGTCCGGCAGCAGCTGGACGTACAGCTGCACGACGCGGTCGAGCACGCCATCAAGGTTTCGATGGAGCGCGTTTCGGACTCGGCCGTAAAGAAGGTAGTGCAGCAGGCCGCGGATCGCACCAATGCCATCGTCGAAGACGCGCGCAAGGCCACTCTGGTCAGCGCCGAGAATCTGGACGCGAAGGTTCGGCAGGCGGTCGAACAGGCCGTGAGCAGCGCCGCAGAGCAAGCCGCGCAGCAGGCCGCTCAACAGGCGGCCACGCACAACCTGAAGAACGCGGTCGAAGAAGCCGTCGAGCGTGTGATTTCAGAGCGCGAGGCTTCGAATCCGTCGCTGAGCATCCTGTCGTCGCCCGAAATAGCCCAGCAACAGCTCGATCAGTGGAAAAAGAGTCTCGAGGAATCGGCTCACGGCGTCCGCTCGCGAACGATTGAAGCTGCGCAAGCCGATGCGGCCGCCGCGAAGCAGCGCTGGAATGAGGAATTCGAAGCCGCGCTTTCCAGCGGGACGCAAACCGTCGGCCAAAAGATCAACGAAGCAACGCAAGCTTCTCTCGAACAAGCCGAACGCGACCTCGCCGAGCGGCACAATCAGGTCCGCGCATCGCTCGACCAGTCGATCGCCGGCGCCCAGGAATCGATGGCCCAAACCGAGCGCGAATTCGCCGAGCGGCAATCCGGCGCGCGAGCTTCGCTCGACGAGGCGGTTGCCAGCGCCCAATCACGAATCGCCGATGTGGAACGCCAGGCGGTCGAGCGTCATTCGGGCCTGAGCGCTTCACTGGATCAAACCGTCGCGGGCGCACAGCAGCGCCTAGCTCAGGCTGAACGCGATGTCGTCGAACGCCAAGGGGAGGTGCGCGCATCACTGGATGAAGCGATTTCAGCCGCGCAGGCGACGATCGAGTCTCTAGGCTCGGGGCTCGAACAGGAGCGCGGGAAGACGGAAGCCGCAAAAGCCGAACTCCAGAACGCGGCCCAAGCCACCATCGAACAGACGCGCCGTAATCTGGAAGACGTCGCCGCAGCGCAGCATCAGGAAGCCGTGCGCCGCGCCGACGAAGCCATCGCCGAGCGCACCCGGCAGATCGAACCGGTCCTGCAAGTTTCCGCGCAGCAGGTCCTCGATCGGCTCACCAGCGAGCTCGATCAAAAACTCGCGCCGAAAATCGACGAGGCGCAGCAGGCGGCATCGAATCTCAGTCAAGCAGGACACAAAGCCGCGCAGCTGCAGACCGCCATCCGCCAGCAGGTGGACCAGGCCGCCGAGCAGGCCGCGCAGATCGAAGCGATGGTGCGCGAAAACGCGCGAAAAGTCGCCGACGAAGCCGCGCGAGTGCAGTCCGCCACGCGCGATCAGGTGCAGCGCGAATCGCAGCAAACGGTGCAGGAATCACTCGACCGGCTGCGCCAGGAAACTGCGAAAGTGCCGGCTGAGTTCGAGCAAAACGTCCGCGCCACGCTGACAAAGATCGAAGAAGAATTCGAGCAGAAAAGCGTCGGGGCGCAGCACGAAACTTACGAAGCGCTTTCCAAGGCTGCCGACTGGTACCAGAAAAAGGCGCACACCACGATGCAGTTGTCGCTGGAAAAGGCCGTCGACCAGTCCACGTCGTCCTTGCGCAGCCGCGCCGCCGAAATCTCGAGCCTGGTAGCGTCCGAGCTCGACCACTACCGGCGCTCCTACGTCGAGCACAGCCAAGCGGAAATCGAAGAAGCCGCGAAAGAAATCGTGTCGCACGAGCGGATGAAGCTCGGTGAAAACGCAGAAATGGCCCACGCCGGATTCGTCGATCGCGTGCAAGGCGTCGCGAACACGTCTCTAAAGCAGTTCGAGGAGGCCTCGAGTATCGCGCTGGCGAAAGCCCGTGCGGACATGGAAGCGAACCGCGACGGGTCGCTCAACGAATTCCAAAAAACGCTCGAAAAGTCGATGCTGCAGAGCGTCGAGCACGCCCAGGTTCATTTCCAGTCGCAAATCGGCCCGGTAATCGAGGCGCTGGAGGCGAATCGGCAGCGCCAACACCAGGAGTGGATGAGCCAACTCAAGAAATCGACCGAGGAATCGATCGAGCAGTACAAAACACGGCTCGAGAATGCCTCGAACTCCTGGCTGCTCGCATCGGCCACCACGCTCGGCCAACACTCCCAGGCCGTGCTAGATACCCTGGCTAAGGCTGCCGAAAAGCGTATGCGCGAAAGTGTGGCGGGCGTCCTCGCAGGAATGGGCGATACGCTCAAGGATCGTCTGATGGGAATTTCCTCCGGTATCGCGGCCGAAACAGACGATGAAGAAGACGACATACCGCCTTCCAGAAAATAGCTTTCGACCGCTTTCCCGCACGATTTCGGATTTCCCCAGTGCGCTCGTATAATGTCGGCATGGCGAATCATTCCTTTCTCAGTGTCTGGCTCAACTCCCTGCCCGAAGATCGAATCCTCGAGCGATTCGGCGCGTTCCTGGCTACCGTTCCCTTCGCCGCCACGCGGCCCGGATTCACGCACCTGACGATTCGCGCCGTGGACACCACGGAAGTCCCAGTGATGGAGCAGGATTTGCGTTCCCTGCCGCTCGATGCCGCGGGCATCGTGGAAATCGCCGGCGAACAGTTGCACGCCGACTCGTCCTACGAAGTCGCGTGCGCCTGGGACCTCTCGGTTTTCGACGTGGCCAGCGGAAAATCGGGCGTCGAGCCGCAGCTGCTGCAAATCCTCTGCCGGGGCGAGGAATTCGACGGCGAATTCTGGCGCGAGAACGGCCATTTCGAGGTGAATCTCGGCTTCGAGCACCTCTTCACGGGCCACGCCGGCCTGCTCGGCCTGCGGCCCGGCCCGAAATCGGCGCCGCAGAGCCCTGAAGAGTCGCGGTTCCTGGAAGCCATGGCCTGGCCGGAAAACCTCGAAAAATATCAGCGGCAGACCCGCGAGAATATTCGCAGGCTACAGGACTGGGTGCGCCGGATCGAAGCCGATCTTCCGATAGAAAAAACGCGGCTGTGGTCCGAGGGCGAGGAGAACTTCGAGGCGCGGCTGGACGAAATCGTCTCCGCGCGCTAGCTCCAAAATTCGTCTCGTGTGGGGTCTTTCGCGGGCGAGTGCGACACGATAGAATGTTTCCATTCAGTTAAAACGGGTGTTTTCGAGAATGCAGCGAGTCGCG
>DATNKM010000051.1:0-5470 GCA_035603395.1 Candidatus Acidiferrales bacterium | reverse complement strand
TCGCGCACCAGGCGCGTGATGCCGTCGTGGGAATCCGCGCAGGCGCGTACGCAGGCGTCGCAGCGCGTGCAGCTGTTTAGGTCGAGCAACAGCAGGCTTTGCGCTTCCATCAGGCCCTGCGCAAGGAAATTATCCAGCGGCACGCTCTGCACCACGGAGAGCTGCTCGCGATTCATCTGTGCGCGTTCGTGCTCCACGGTTTGCAGTTTCTGCCGAACCGCCGGGAATTGCGCCATCATGCGATTGAAATCGTCAGCGCCGATGCGAACCAGCTCGACGTGATCGAGCGCGGTGCAGGTGGCCGTGCGGATGTCGCCGGCCAGCAAACCGGTTTCGCCGAAATAGTCGCCGCGCGAAAGATAGGCGAGCACCATGTCGCCGCCCGGATGCGTCTGCGAGACTTTCACGAAGCCGATGCGCACCAAGTAGAAGCTATCGGCTGGATCGCCCTGGCGGCAGATCACCTGCCCCGGCGCGCAGCGGACTAGCTCGACCGATTCGCGCAGGCTGCCGATGAATTCGTCGGTGAGTTCGGCGAAGACGGGTACGGAGCGCAGATGGCTATCGAGCGCGCGCTGGCGATAGGACTTGTCGAGCTGGGCGCGGAAATTCTTGTTGCGCTGCATGATGTCGAGCACGTTGCGCAGCATTTCGAGCATGGTGCAATCGGTTTCCGCGCGCACGGTGGCCGAGCGGGGATAGAGGCTCATGCAGGTCATTTCGCCGAACAGGTCGCCGGGGCCGAGCTCTGCGACTGGATTGTCGTAGCTCAAGTCCATCGGCGCGTCGATGGGAATCCAGCGCTGGTCGGCTTCTTCGTCGCGGCGGTCGCGGCTGCGTTGGGCGAGCGAGCTGGAGAGCTTGCCGATGAATTTCTTCAGGCCGCCCTGGGTTTTTACATGCGCCATCGGCGCAGAAATGGAAACCTGCGCTTTGCCGTCGAGAATGTAGAAGGCGGTCGAACCGTACTCGCCTTCGCGGCAGATGATGTCGTCTTTGCGGAAATGGCGCTTCACCACAGCGCCGCGATTCAGGCTCAGGAACGTTCCGCTGACGCCCTTGAACACAGGCAGCGATTGGAGCTCATCAGGCAGGACGGTTTCGAACGCGGGACCGCTGCCGAGGGCAGTGCGCGTGACGCCTTTGTTGGTGAGCGCGCCGGTGGGGCAGGAAACCATGCACTCGCCGCAGGAAACGCAGGAGGATTCGCCCATCGGCTCGTTGTCGTCAAAGGCGATGCCGGCATGCGAGCCTTTGCCCATGCGGCCGAGGACGAAATTTTCGCGGATTTCGCTGCAGCCGCGGATGCAGCGGTCGCACAGGATGCAGGCGTCGAAATCGACGGCGATGCTTAGCGAGGAATCGTCTTTGCCGCGGCCGGTGGTACGGTGCGAGAAGCGCGGCTGCGTGATTCTTTCCTGGCGCGCGAGCGTTTCGAGCTCGCAATCGCCGGAATGCTGCTGGCGGGCGCAGGGCGACGGATGATCGGCCATCAACATCTCGATCAGCGTGTGTCGCGCGCGCTGCACTTTCTCGGACGAGGTGGTGACGACCATGTTCGGCTCGACGGGACGCACGCAGGACGCGGTGAAAACGCGCGCGTTGACGTCCACGACGCAGAGCCGGCAGACACCGACCGGCGTTTCGTTCTGCTGATGGCAGAGCGTGGGGATGGCGATGCCGTTCAGGCGCGCGGCGTCGAAGACGGTCGTGTCCTTGGGAACGGCCACTTTCTTGCCGTCGATGGTCAGCTCGATCAGGCCGGCGGCGCTCATGCGCGCCTCGTGGCGGCGATCACTTCTGCCACCGTTGGCGCTCCGGTAAAGCAGGCGCCGGAGGAACATTCGCGGCGCGAGAGGTGCGCCTCGATTTCGTCGGGGAAATGCTTCATCACGGACGCGATGGGCGCGGGAACGACCTGGCCGAGGCCGCAGATCGAAGTGAGCCGCAGCGCATCGGACAGCTCGTCGATCAGAGTGCGATCGCCGGAGCCGGCGCTCCCCTGCGTCCAGCCGGTAAGCAGGTCAACCATTTTCTGCGACCCGACGCGACACGGCACGCATTTTCCGCAGGATTCATTGCGGAAAAATTTGGTGGAGTTGAGCGCCATGTCGAGCATGCAGGTGTTTTCGTCGCAGACCACGACGGCACCGGAACCGAGCATCGAGCCTGCGTCGGCAAGCGTCTTGAAATCGAGTCTTACGTCCGCCATCGACGCAGGCAGGTAGCCCGAGGACGGACCCGAAGGCGCAAAGCCTTTCAGTTTTTTCCCACCGGGAATGCCTCCGGCGTATTGGTAGATCAAATCGGAAATCGTGGTGCCCATGGGAACTTCGTACACGCCGGGCTTGGCGATATCGCCGCTGATGCCGACGAATTTCAGCCCGGCGCAGCCGCCCACGCCCTGTGCCTTGTACCATTCGACGCCGCGGACCAGGATCGGCGGGACGTTGGCGAATGTCTCGACATTATTAATGACGGTCGGCTTGTTCCACAGGCCCTGCGCGACGGGAAACGGAGGCTTGTTGCGCGGCTCGGCGCGCTTGCCTTCGATGGCTTCCAGCAGAGCGCTTTCTTCGCCGCAGATGTAGCCGCCGGGGCTGACGAAGAGCTCGAGATCGAAGGCGAATTCGCTGCCGAGAACGCTCGAGCCGATAAGGCCTTCGCGTTTGCAGCGCGCGATTTCGTCGTGCAGGATTTTTTCCTGCTCGTCGTATTCGTGGCGGATGTAGAGAATGCCCTTTTTCGCGCCGGTCAGCAGGCCGGCGAGAATCATCCCTTCGATCACGAGGTGCGGAATGTTGGTGAGGATGAAGCGATCCTTGATCGTGCCGGGCTCGCTTTCGTCCGCGTTGCAGACGATGTATTTCTCGGCGCCCGGTTGCAGCCGAACCAGCTGCCATTTGGATTCCGTGGGGAAACCGGCGCCGCCGAGGCCGCGAAGCCCCGAGGCTTTCAGCTGCGCGAAGGCCGCGTCCCAGTCGCGCGATTGGACCAGGCGGCGGACGACGGCGTAGCGCTCGTTGGGAGCGGCGTATGGGTCGGAAGCGCACCGAACGCCGCGCGGCGACAGTGCGGGCTCAGGCTGAGCGCCTTGTGTGACCACGTCTCGGATCATCTCTTCGATTTGCGATTCAGTGAGGCGCGTGTAGATGCGGTCGTTGACGGCGATGGCAGGAGCCGTGTCACAACGGCCGAGGCAGGAGATACCGCGGATGGTGACATCCGTGCTGTTGAGATTCTGCAAGCGATCCTCGAGACGCGCGCGGAGACCGTCGGCGCCGCGCAGGTGGCAGGACATGTCCTGGCAGACGGCGACGTCCGCCTTCGGCGGCGGGCTGAGGCGGAAATGCGGATAAAAGCTGGCGACGCCGTGGAGACGATAGAGCGGTACGTCGATTTTCGCGGCGAGGATCTTTAATTCTTCGGCAGGCAGGTAACCGAAACGGTGCTGGATCTCCCGCAACCCGTCGAAGATCAACGTGACTCTCCCAGACAGAGGGTCGTTCAATTCCGCGGCGGAATCAATCGCGGTGGTGGAGATGGTGACGCAACAGGATATAGCAGAGATGGTTAGGCAAGTAAACGGCTGGGGCCGAACAGATTCCTGCCACAGAGGCACCCAGGGAATGAGCAGAGCCAAAAAGTCAGCACGAAGAACGAATCTGCAAAAGCACCGGCCGGATGGGATGCCGGCGCTGGGTGGCGCTTCCCACTCGGGCAGGACACTTTACGCCAGGGCGCTAGCCGAACCCTACGCCTAGAGGAGAGTACCGCAGGCACGGCTTACCGGCCGGTTCAAACAGGCAGTCCGCGCCGTTGGATCTATCGGCCGGATTGAGATCGGCGATTGGCGGCGGGGAAAATTGGGGTAGAGTATGCCTGCCGAACGGGACATGATCACTTTGCCCCAGTCCACGCCCTCTCGCTCGTTGCTGCTGCGTGCCGCAGCCCTTCTGCTGACTGCCCTATTGCCTTCGATGGCTGTTGCGCAATCAGGTGCCGCTCGGTCCCCGGGAACCGGGAAATACACCGGGCCCGGATCTTGCGCTTCGACCGCTTGCCACGGCGCGATCACGCCGCAAAACATCAACGAGGTGCTGCAGAACGAGTACAGCATCTGGATCGTCGGGGACAAACATGCGCGAGCCTATAACGCGCTGACGGGTGCGATTGGCGAGCGGATGGCGGGGATTCTGGGCGTGGGCAAGGCGGAGGCGGCGCCGAAATGCCTGGCCTGCCATGCGCTGAATCCTCCGGCGGAGCTGCGGTCACGGACGTTTGACGTGAGCGAAGGTGTGAGCTGCGAGAGCTGCCACGGGCCGGCGTCGGGATGGCTGGGCCCGCACACGGAGCGGAACTGGACGCACGCGCAATCGGTGGCGGCGGGGATGGTGGATACGCGCGACATCGTGAAACGCACCCAGAAATGCCTGAGCTGCCACTTGGGCAGCGAGGAAAAATTCGTGGATCACGAAATGATCGCGGCGGGCCATCCGGATCTGTTTTTCGAGCTGGCTTCGTTTTCGGCGGCGATGCCGCGGCACTGGAAGGTGCCCGGCGAGCCGGGGGAAGCGACGGGTAGCGATCCGTGGTACGACGTCCGTGAGCTGACCACGGGACAGGCGGTCGAGCTGCGCGAGTCGATGGTGCGGCTGGCAGGGCGCACGAAGGGGAAAAACTGGCCGGAGTTTTCCGAGATGCAGTGCTACGCCTGCCATCACAGCCTGACGCCGCCGGAACAGAGCTGGCGGCAGGCGCGCGGGTATCCGGGACGGCGGCCGGGCGATCCACCGTGGAACGCGGCGCGGTATGCGGTATTTCGCTACGTGGTCGAGGAACTGGCTGGGACGCAGGCTCACCAGTTGGACGATCAGGTGACGCAGGTGACGGCGCTGATGAGCGTGCTGAATCCGGACCGCGAGGCGGTGGCGACGGCGGCGACGAACGTGTCGCACACGGCGGACGCAGTGGTGGCGAGTGTGCAGGGCGCGGCGTACGATCCGGCGGCGACGCTGCGGCTGCTGCGGAAGATTTGCGGCGATGCGGACGAAATTTCCGGAGACGGCGAGCAATCGGCGGCGCAGGCGGCAATGGCGATCCAGTCGCTTTTCGTGGCCTACGACCGCGACGCGAAAGTCGAGAACTCGACCGACATCCGCGCGGCGATCAGCGCGCTGTTTCAGCAGCTCCAGACTCCTTCTTCATACGATCCGCGGAATTTTTCGCGACAGATGCAGCAGGTGAATGCCCTCCTGAGGTGAATCGTGCGGCAATTTGATCTGGTGGTGATCGGCTCGGGCCCGGCCGGCGAAAAGGGCGCGGCGCAGGCGGCATATTTCGGCAAGCGCGTGGCGCTCGTCGAGTGCGTCCCGGAGCTGGGCGGGGCCTGCATCAACACAGGAACGCTGCCGAGTAAGATCCTGCGTGAATCGGCGCTTTATTTTTCGGGGCTGAAGCAGCGCGGGCT
>DATNKM010000093.1:0-21622 GCA_035603395.1 Candidatus Acidiferrales bacterium | reverse complement strand
GGCGATCTCTCTCAGGTCACCATCTACCAGACCGCGACCTCGGCAACCGTTATGAACGACGCGGGCCGCGTCATCGCGCAATACACAGCCGGCAGCACGCCCCAAGCGGGCCCCGCAATGAAGAACAGCACGCCGGGCGCTTCCAGCAACTCGAGCCCCGCGGCGTCGACCTCAACCCCGCCGTCTTCCTCCAGCACTCCGCCAGCATACGGCGCGTCATCGTCGTCCAGCTCCCCCAGCGATCCCAGTCGAAGCAACAATACCGCCGAAAACGACATCGCTCCCAACGCCCAATGGAAGGGTTCGCAGTTCGTAGCCGTAACGCCCGCCCGCCGCCAGGGCAGCACCACGCGCACCTACGAGCTTTCGCCCGACGGAAAACAGCTGTACGTGACCACCAAAATCGACAACCCGCGCTTCCAAAATCCGGCCACATTCCGTCTCGTGTACGATCCCGTGCAGTCCACCGAGTAACTCGCTCCCGTGCCACACCGTATAAGAAAGCAGTTGCGGGCAAGTTTGAATCTCGTAAGCTGAGGACACGGTGTCGCACCAAGCGATCTACT
Organism: Candidatus Acidiferrales bacterium; assembly: GCA_035603395.1. Taxonomy (GTDB): domain Bacteria; phylum Acidobacteriota; class Terriglobia; order Acidiferrales; family UBA7541; genus Palsa-295. Next base: position 21,056 of record DATNKM010000093.1, on the reverse strand, counting down.
CGAAAACGATCAGCCTGAAAATTGCAGGGTTGCTGATTGTCTTGTTCGCAGCGGTTGCCGCCGCGCACGCGCAGGATCCGCAGACGCCTGGATCGTCACCCTCGCCGCAGGCAACACCGCCCGCGTCATCGCCGACGGCGGGTCAAGCGCCCTCCCAAAACGCCTCGCCCGACCAGGCGGCCACAACCATCGCCTCCGGCACCGTCCGCACCGCCGACGGCTCGCCAATCCCCGGCGCATCGCTGCGCCTCGTCAACACAGATACTCGCAAAGCCTTCGTCAGCTGGACCGACGAGTCCGGCAAATTCCAATTCGCCGCGCTACCGGCAGGGCATTACACGGTGGAAGCCTCTCAACTCGGCTTCCTGCCGGCCAGGCTCGACGTGGAGTTCGGCGGTGGACCGCCTCCGCCCCCTCTGCAGCTCACGCTGCGCGTAGCCACGCTCAGCGAGCTCAACAACCCGTCCGGCACGCAGCGTCCCGGAGGACGACGCTTCGGTCAGGGCCAAGGCCCTGGCGGACAACCCGGCAATGGCGCCGCCAACGGTCAACCCGGGGGCAACGGCGGCTACGGCAACGGCCGTGGTGGACGCGGCCAGCCATTGCCCCCCGGCCTGCTCAATGCCATGAGCCAGGGCATGGGCGGATTTCAACAGACGGATTTGACCGGAGAAGCTGCGCAAGGCGAAGAAGCCGTCGGAGGTTTCGGAAGCGGCGCCGCGGAAGCCAACCTGGCCGCAACCGCCACTGCCGGCTCATCAGACTCCTTCCTGCTACAGGGCACGGTCGGTCAGGGCCTATCGCAAGGCGGTTACGGAAGTCCCGGCGCAAATGCGGTTGTCGCGCTGGCGCAGAATGTGGCCGGAGGTCCGGGACAGCCCGGCCAGGGGCCCGGCAACGGCAATCCCTTCGCGGGAGCAGCCGGTCCTGGCGCCGGCGGATTCGGCCTGGGTGGACTTTTCGGAGGTGGCGGAGGAGGTTTCGGCGGCGGTCGCGGTGGTGGGGGCGGACCTGGCGGCCGCGGCGCAGGGCAGGGCGGCCGGCTGTTGCGTCAGACGGTAAACCGCGTGCGCTTCACAGTGTTTGATCGCTACACCAACTCCGCCTTCGACGCGAAGCCCTACTCGATCACGCACACGCCGGAAAAACAAATCGGCGCCTACGACGAGCGCGTCGGCGGCACCATCGGTGGCCCACTCAAAATTCCCCACCTCTACGACGGCAGCGACAAAACCTATTTCTTCGTCAACTACCAGCACGAACTCGCGAAAAATCCGGTCAACACGTTTTCAACCGTACCCACGCCTGCGGAGCGCGCCGGCTGCTTCCCGTCGGGCAGCGTTTTCATGCCCTTCACCACCACGCCGTACACCAATCCGGGAAGCTGCTCCTCGGGTGACGTGCAGGTGCCCATCAGTACTGCCTCGGCCGGCCTTCTGAATTTCATCCCGTTCCCCACGCCGAGCCTCGCCGGTCTCCCGGCTCAGAATTACTTGCTGCAAGCCACCACTCCGCTCAACGCCGACACGGTGAGCACGCACGTGCTGCATACGCTCAACGCGAAATGGAACCTGAACGGCGGCTACAACCTGAATTCGCAGCGCATCAACACGCTCAGCAACTTCGCCGGCATCGGCGGCCACCAGTCCACGCTCAGTCAGAGCGTACAGCTCGGCCTCTCGCACAACTGGTCGCCGCGCCTGGTCGAGAACACGTCGCTCACCTGGAGTCGCAGCCGCATTCAGCTGCTCAGCTTTAATTCGTTCGGCACCAATATCGACGAAGCGCTCGGCATCGGCGGCGTGAATCCCCAGCCGATCGACTACGGCATTCCCCTCGTCAGCATCACCGATTTTTCCGGCATCAACGATCCCGTTCCGTCCTTGGTGCGCAATCAAACGCTTCGTCTCGCCGACAGCCTCACCTGGACGCATACCAAACACACGATGACCTTCGGCGCCGAGCTGCGCCGCATCGATCTCAACACCCAGTCCAATCCCAATCCGCGCGGCGGCTTCGTTTTCACGGGCATCGCCACCGGCAACGACTTCGCCGATTTTCTCGAGGGCCTGCCGTTCAACACCACCGAACAGTTCGGCAACCCGAATCTCTATCTGCGCAGCTGGGGATTCGCCACCTATGCGCAGGACGATTTCCGCGTCACGAAAACCTTCACCGTTCAGTTCGGCCTGCGGTACGAATTCGCCACGCCCCCGATCGAGATCGATAACAACCTCGTCAATCTCGACGTCGCCGACCTTTCAAGCGTCACGCAGCTTGGCCGCGTCGACGGCTTGAGCGCTCCGGGCCTGCCTCGCGCCCTGATTCACGGCAACTATGGCAACCTCGAACCCCGCTTCGGTTTTGCCTGGCAGCCGAAATTCATCAAGAAAAAGACCGTCATGCGCGGCGGCTTTTCGGTTTTTTACAACGAATCCATCTACAACACGCTCGCCCGCGAGCTCGCTTTCCAGGCGCCCATCGATACCGTGCAGACTCTCACGACCACCTCGACCGCGCCGCTCACGCTCCAGAACGGCTTCACGGGCGGCTCTTCCACCGGGATCGCCATTCCCAATACCGAAGCCGTCGATCCGAACTATAAAAATCCCTACGCGCAAATCTGGAACCTCGGCACCGAGACCTCCATCACGCAGAATTGGATTCTCGATCTTACCTACACGGGAACCAAGGGCACCGACCTCGACATCCTTCGCGCACCCAACCGCGCCCCGCTCGGCACGCCCTCCGACGATATTCAGGCCATGCGCATCGATCCCTTCGCTACGGGTTTTACGTACGATCAGTCGGGTGCTAATTCGATCTACAATGCGCTTCAGGTTCGCCTCGTCCACCGTTTCACGCACGGCATGCAAATTCAGGCGACCTACACCTACGGCAAATCGCTCGACGATTCGAGCTCCGTCAACGGCGCCGGCGGTGGCGGAACCGTCGAGCAGCAGGACGGCAATCTCCACGCCGAATACGGCCTCTCCACGTTTGACATTCGTCACCAGATTCGCGGACTCTGGATGTGGGAGCTTCCGGGGGGCGAGCGCTACCGCCACTTCAATCACGGCTGGGCGGAAAAACTATTCGGCGATTGGCGCCTTCAGAACATCGTTACCTGGCAGACCGGCACGCCTGACACCGTTCTCCTCGGTGGCGTCGCTTCCGACAACGGCACCGGCGCGAATTTCTCCCTGCGCCCGAATTTGATCGGCGATCCCAACCTCAGCATCTGCGGCGGCTCGCCCTCGCATTTTTTCAACACGGGCGTTCCGCAGGTCTTCACTCTTCCCACGGACGCGAGCGATAACCTGACGTATGGCGATGAACCGCGCGGCGCCGTCGAAGGCCCCTGTATGTTCAACTGGAACATGTCGCTCGCGAAAACGTTTCGCTTTGGACCCGATCGCCGCCACAACCTCAACATCAGCTGGCAGATCACGAACCTGACCAATACGCCTTCCTTCAACGGCCTCGGCACGACGCTTCCGTGCTCCAACACGGAGGGAGGCGGTATGGGCGGCGGCACAGCGGCAGGAATTGTCTGCGGCGTCTCGACCAGTTCGACCAGCGCGGGCTCGCTCTTCGGCCGCGTCACCGGCGCCGGCGCCATGCGCGCCATGGCCGTCCAAGCGAGGTTCAATTGGTAGCCGGCTGCCGATCCGCTACGACCATCGGCGGGGTTTCATACGGGCACGATATATCGTGCCCGGCCAGGATGCTTGGGGGAGGCGCGAAGGGTTCGCCAGTGCCAGAGGCGCGAGCGCGATGAGCCCGCCACCCAGTGCCGGGAACTCGGCGCGCGAAATGCGAAACTCCGGAGGGACGATTGACCCGTCGCACCGCCGGAAAACAGCATCGAAGCAAGGGAGACCCTTTCGCGGGCAGGAAGCAATTCCTACAGGGTCCTTGCGCCGCGCAACCCGAGGGCTAGCATGGTAACGATGAAACAGCGGGACCAAAACTCGGCTCAGCCCCAGCTCGCCGCAGTCGGGCGCACTGGCGAGACCCTCTTCCGGGCTCGACGCATTTCTACCCGACAATCACACCGAATCGAAACGCCCGTCACTCAGGTCGAGGCTCGCTCTCATCGCCCGAACAGCGGGGTTCTGGCTACCCGGCGGCTGCTGGCGATGGCTCTCGCCGGTGCAATGGCGTTTGCGCCCGTTTCCAGCTGGGCGCAACAGGCGCCTTCGCCCGCTCCGGCTCCCGCGCCGCCCGAAGCGTCATCGCCCGCAGGGGCGCAACCGCCGCAGGCAAACGCGCCACAAGGCAATCTCCCCCCAAATCCCACATTCGTCCTGCGCGCCCAATCCAATGTCGTTCGCATCGACGTGGAAGTCACCGACAGTTCCGGCAAGCCCATCAAAGGCCTGCACGCCGATCAATTCCAGATCAGCGACGACGGCAAGGCCCAGAAAATTTCAAGCTTCAGCTACTCCGACATCGAAAAAGTCGAAACCGCGCCGGAGGAAGGCGCCAAGCCCATCGTCGTCCCGGTGGACAACGAAGGTCCGGGCGCCGCGGAAGCCGTCACGGACAGCGTCCGCGACCGCCGCATGCTCGTTCTGTTCTTCGATATGACCTCGATGGAGCCCGATGACATCCAGCGCGCCCATTCCGCCGCGCAGAAATTCCTGAAGCAGCAGATGACGCCCGCCGACCTCGTCTCGGTGGTCACGTTCACCACGCGGATTTCGGTCCTCGCCAATTTCACGAACGACAAGACCGTGCTCGACAAAGCCATTGCCCACATCATTCCCGGCGCGTCTTCGCAGATCGACAATCCGCTCTACGCCGCCGCGGAAAACGGCGAATACGACGTGCAGCAATACACCGGCGACGCCTACACGCCGGACGAAACTGAATTCAACGTTTTCAACACCGATCAAAAACTCGCGGCCGTCGAGGGCCTCGTCAATGTCCTGTCCACCATCCCCGGACGCAAGGCTGTGGTTGAGTTCACTGGCGGCATCACTCAGACCGGGGAAGAGAATCGCGCCGAGCTTCGCGCCGCTACTGACGCGGCCAATCGCGCGGATGTCTCCATCTATTCCATCGACGCGCGCGGCATGTTCGCCACGCCGCCCGGCGGCGACGTCACCGCCAATGCCGCCACCGGCACGTCCATGTTCAGCGGCGCTGCCGTGTATCACCAGACCGACCAGCGCGAAGATTCGCGCGATACGCTGGCCACGCTTTCCACGGACACCGGCGGCAAGGCGTTTTTCGATCTCGGGGACCTGGCCGACGCGTTTCCCACAATTCAGAAGGACTACAGCGGCTACTACCTGATCGGCTACGATCTGCCGGCTGACGTGAAGCGCGACGGCACCTGGCACGCCATCCGCGTGAAGGTGAACGCACCGGGAGCGCATGTCCACTACCGCAGCGGCTACTACGCGCCGCGCGATTTCCAGCACCTGGAAAAAGAAGACCGCGACCAGCAGCTTGCCGACGCCATGCGCTCGGAAAGCCCCGAAGTCGATCTGCCGATCGCGGTCGAAACGGCGATGTTCCGCCTCAACGATCAGCAGGTTTACGTCCCGATTTCGGCGAAGCTATCCTCCACCGCTCTGGATTGGGCAAAAAAACACGACCGACACGAAGCCGCATTCGACTTCGCTGCCGAGGTTCTGGCCGTTCCGTCAGGTCAGAGCGTCGCGCAGTTGCGCGACACGATCACCGTGCATCTCGACGAAGAGAAGTTCCAGCAGGTGAACCGCAGCAATCTGGTCTATCAAGGCGGCGTGGTGCTCGCGCCCGGCAACTATCGCCTGAAATTCCTCGCTCGCGAAAACGAATCGGGAAAAATCGGAACGTTCGAGCAGGCACTCGTCGTGCCGCAGCGTCCCGCGGCGCGCATGTCGCTCAGCTCCGTCCTGCTCTCGAGCCAGCTCGTGCCCGTGGTCGCGAAATCCACGGAGGTGCAGACCCGCGGGCAGGGAAGTCGCGCACAGAACGTGGTCTCTCCGCTCGAAGTGGAAGGACAGAAAATCGTCCCGAGCGTCACGCGATTCTTCACGCAGCAACAGACGCTGTACGTTTTCTTCCAGGCCTACTACCCGGAGAAAACAGATAAATCCGAGCCACTCGATCCGGCCACGCTGCGCGCTGGGCTCGTGTTTTTCCGTGGTGGCGTGCAGCTCAACGCCACGCCGCTGCTTCCGCCCACGACGGTTGACGCGAAAACGCGCACCGCTTCCTACCGCATCAGCCTGCCGCTCGCGAAATTGCCTTCAGGGCACTACACGGTGCAGGCCGTCGCCATCGCCGCCGGCAGTCAGCAATCGGCCTTCGGCCGCGCCTACCTCGCGCTTGAACAGGCGCCCGCGGCGCCGGCTGCCACCGCGGCTCCGGACGCCGCCGCGCCTTCGAAACCCGTCACTCAGTAGCGCGCGAAATAAAAACGGCGGCTCCGATTTCTCGAAGCCGCCGCGATTCACTGAACAGGATGCCGGGAACTTACTTCTTGTCCTTATCCTTGTCGTCTTTCTTTTCTTCTTTTTGCGGTGGCCGCTCTTGTTTCTGCTCCGGTTTCGGTTCCGGTTTTGCCTGCGGTTGGTTCTGATTCAACGGCGGGTGAACGTCATAGTCCTCGTCGCGCGCTTTTGCGGGAGGAGCGTAACGCATCGACTGGTTGTTGTTCACCGTGCCGTTGGTCTGGCCTCGATTGGCGTTGTCGCTCGCTGCGGCGTTTGCAGGCGGCGTGAACGGACGGAATCCGTCGCGCGAAGCCGGCTGGTTCTGCTGGCCATTGTTGTTGACCGCGCCGTTCGGCGCGTTCGTGCCGCGATTGTTGTTTGCGTTACCGCTCGGCGGCGTGTTGACTGGGCCCGTGTCATGATTGGAGACGGCTGTGGCGCGATTATTATTGTTGAAGCTCTGGAAGCCTGGACGGTTTGTGGGCTGCGGAGCCGGACGCGAGACAGCGGGAGTCAAGCGCGCGACCACGGGCCGCTGCGAAAACGCGACCTTGGGCCGTGCATTCGACACCTTGGCGGTCGCGGAAACGTAGCTCGCTCGCGTTGGTGCAAGCGGCGCGCTGTCAACGACGCGCGCGCTTTGAATCTGTTCCGCCGACACACGTACGGTTGCGCCCGCAACGGGCCGGGCGTTCACGAACGTGTCGCGCGAGACGGCCGTGACGGCCACCTGATTGCGCGCGTAGGTGTAGTTGTTCACCACGGTCGTGTTGTGGTTCACGTAGACGTTCGTGTAAACGTTGGTGACATCCGTCACTCTCACGATGCGCGTGTTCGTCACGTTGACATTCGTGAAGTAGCGCGGGCTCACGTGATACGCGGGAACGAAGACGTCACGAGGGCCGAGGGGAAACCAGGCCACTCCGGCCAGTCCGCCGCCGAACGCGACCGAAACGCCGAAGCCGCCTCCGCCAACGAAGCCGACGAGGGCGGGCGCGTACACCGGCCGCACGACGACGGGTCCGGGAACCCAGCCCCAATATCCGTCGACGAACGCCCAGCGACCATAGTGGAAGGGCGCGAAGCCCCACGGCTCGGCGTCAACCCAGGTCCAGCCCCACGGCGCGACATAAACCCAGTGGCCGACCTGATAGGGAGCCCAGCCGGCGGCGACGCCGTTCGGCACCCACACGGCGCCATAGTCCGGATCGTTGTGCCACGCGCCATAGTCGTCCAGATCGTAGTAGCCATCGACATCGCGCGAGACGTATTGGGCCGAAAGCGACGCGTTTTCGCGTTGATCGCGCGACTGGCACCAGTTTTCGAAATCGTCGTAGCCCGGCGCGGCCGCCGAGTCGTAGGAAATATCGTCGGTACCGTTGAAGGTGTACATCTGTCCGGCGACGAGATCCCAGGTCTGTCCGGCGCCGGTGACTTCACCCTCACCTTCGCGAACGGTGATCACGGTCGAGCCGCCATCGGGATCGGTGGCGATGCGATATTCGCCGCCGCGCGCGAGCGTGAACGCGAGATTGGGCGTATCGATTTCAAACGCATCACCGGGAGAAAGCCTTCGCACATGAACCTCGATCACGCCCTGCGCAAGCTGTATCTGCGCGGTGCGATCGTCGAGCGTCAGAAAGGAAATGCCGGTCTGGCTGGACATGCGGATCGCGGTGCTGCCGATATGAACTTCGCCGCGCGAATCTTCATCGACCCAGAGGTTATCGCCGGTGGTCAGTGGGCGATTGGGATCGGCCTGCACCCAGTCCGTATCGCCGGCGACTTGATAGGACACCGAGCCCTGAATGAAATTCAGCCGGCCCACGCGGCCCGGAGGATCCTGTTGCGGTTGATCCTGCGCCAGTGCCGGTTTCGGAAGCGACGCGATCAGTCCGGCGATCAAAAGCGAAATGACAAAGAACGAGACGAATCTCTTGTCGGGGACGAGTGCACTCATGCGATTTCTCCAGTGGTGGGCCGGTGACGAGTTGCCGGGGCGAGTTCTGCGAAGAGTTTACAGGCCATCAACCAGGTTAGCCAGACGAAGACGCGTAGATTCGACATGTTGCCCTCCTGCTCGTAGAAGACCATGGCACGAAGTTTGTTTCCCCCTTTTTCGCGCCGCAGTTCACAAAATCCGCTCATCGTCGTCCTTTTCTCCGTCCGTTATGGGTGCTCCGCTCGTCCTCATGCGCCGCGGCCCCGATTGCTCGGGGCCGCGGTTAGAAACTACCTCTGAGAATTTCTAGTGATGGCCGCTATGGCCGCCACCGCCGGAATGACCGCCGCCGGAGGAATGGCCGCTGCTGGCGCCACCGCTGCTATGCGGCGCACTGTAGGCGTGGGGGGCGCTGTAGCTGCCACGCGGGGCCGTGCTGCCGGTGCCGCTGCGATTCTCGTTTCCGAAACCGCCACGGGAAGGTTCGTTCGTCTGACCGCGCGAGCCCGACGAACCGTACGGATTCGATCCATAACCGCGAGAAGTATTGGAATTGGATCCGCCACGCGGCGTCACGATGGGCTGCCTCATATTAAGAGAAGGACGTGAGTATGAATTGTATGAATTAGAGGAGCCCCCTCGTGACGACGACGTGGGCGGGGAATAGTGTTGCCACGAACCCCGATTCACGGATTCATTCCCCGATGCGGACCCCGACGACCCGAACGTTCCCCGGCCGGAGTTGTTCGGCGTCGAGCGGTTGTCCGCACCGAAGCCCGAGCCTGTTCGATTGTTCGAGCCGGAGGGCGGCGTGAATTTCTGCCAACCCGAGCGATTCGATTGAACCGAAGAGGACGAATTCAAATTGTGATTGCCAGCAGGACCCGATGCCCCTCCGCGCGCACCGTCGTTGACGCTCGCGCTGCCACCGAATGAGCGCGTGCCCGAAGTGCCCGACGAGCGAGCGCCGGCGGTGCTATTGAAGCGCCCGCTGCTGTTGAAGAAATGTTGCGAGCCCACGTTTCCGGCGCGCATCGACGAGGCACCGGCGCTGCGGCCCGATGGGCTGAAGCTTTCGCGCGACGGCGTGACCGGCATCTTGCCGCCCATCATCGTGCTCGAGCGGAACGAATCGGCGCTGACATGTTCCTGATGAGCCGAAACCGCGCCGCGGCCGAATTCATTGCCGGCCTGCGACGAAATTCCGTTCCGCACGCGGTCGTTGTTCATGGCTTCGTTAAAATTCGAGAATTGCCGTCCGCGGTTCCCTCCGAGCGGCCCAAAGCCATTGTGAAAATTGTTGATGTTCGCGATGTTGACGTTGTTCACGCGCCCGCCCCAGCGGCCAAACCACGGGTGATACCAGTCACCGGGCCCGCAGGGCAGCCAGCCGAAGTGGCCAAAGCCGAAACCAAACCCGAAACCGACGCCGAATCCAACTCCGCCGCCGAAGCCGAAGAAGGAGACGTAGGCGGGCGACCATACCGGGTAGTAGCCCGGATACGCGCCCACGGGACCCGGCCACCAAACCCAGTTGCCGCCGTAAACAAACCAGCGGCCGTAGTGATACGGAGCCCAGCCCCACGGCTCGTAGGAAACCCACGTCCATCCGTAGTAGGGCTGATAGACCCAGCGGCCATCTCGGTAGGGAGCCCAATCCGGACCGGTCTCCGAGGGGGTCCACACCGGACCGTAGTCGGGAACTTCGGACCACGTGCCGTGTTGATCGAGATCTTCCGAGCCCGTGTAGTAGCGGTTGGTGCGGCCCCAGCTGGATGCGCCGGCGATGTGGTGGTCGCGATCGTCGTTGAACGAATCCCATTCGTCGCGAGCAGCGGCCGTTTCCGTCTTGTACTGCGGGTTATCCGTGCCCTCGACGGTGATCATCTGGCCCTGCTCGACGTGCGTGCTGCCGTCCGGCGTCGAAACGTCCGCGGAACCACGACGGATCGTGATCACGGTCTCGGAATCGGAATTCACCTGAATGCGATATTCGCCTTCGCTCGACGGGCGAATGGCTGTGTTGGGCGTGTCGATTTCGGCCGTTGCTTCGCCACCCTTCAACACCGAATAGCTCGCGAGGCCCTGGCCCACTTGCACTTGAATCGAGCCGCGCGAGAGATTGGTGATGTTTGCGGTGGCGTTATTCGAGAGACGGAGAATGTCTGCGTAGTCGAGCTGAAATTCGGCGCGCGAGTTCTGGCCGGTGGCGACTTTATCGCCCTGCGAAACTGGGGAATTCTGCGTGAGCGCGACCCAGTCGCCGGTGTCGCCACGCTGGGTGGAAACATCGCCTTTCATATAGCTTACTCGGGCGACTCCCGGTGCGTTCGCGTCGGCTTGCGTTTGGGCGTTCGAATTTGAATCAGCATTTTGCGGGGAACTCGGCGGCGCGTAGGGATCGGATGGATTGTCCGCGGCGCCGGGAGGTGGCGGGGGGGCCTGGGCGTGCGCCAGCGCTGGTATGAGTCCCAGCGTTATAAAAGTCATGATCGTCAGACTCGAGAGGTACTTTTTCATCTCGCCCCCTGCTACGACAGGCCCGAAAGTTTCAAATCCCGCAGCTGATAATGCAGGGGCAGGGCCAAAGTCTGGGGAATTGGCTGGCGTTCCATAAAGCATTTTTGTTCAGTTACTTACACGGGGAGTGCGGGCCGGGTGGCCTCTGGCGCAGGCCATTGATTCTGGTGGTTTTGAATCGCAGGTGGTGGATTTCAACCACCGCTTGAAAGTTGCGCTAGTCCTTGTCTGGCGGATCGGGGACGCCCATTTTGGATAGGCGGTAGCGCAGCGCGTTGCGGGAAAGTCCAAGGGCGCGCGCGGCTTGGCTCTTGTTGCCGTTCGCGCGCTTGAGGGCCTCGCGCAGGAGCTCTTCTTCCCATTGCTCCATGCTCATGCCTTCGGGCAAGACCGCGGAGCCGGACTCGATGTGCGCACGACGCGCGTTGTCGATGTGGATGTCGGCGACGTCGAGCGTCGAGCTCGCAGAGAGTGTGATGGCGCGCTCGATTACGTTTTGGACCTCGCGGACATTGCCAGGCCAGTGAAAGTCCATGAGCATTTTCATAGCGGCCGGCGTGATGTTGTGGACGGGTTTTCCGGATTCGCGCGCGAATTTTTCCAGGAAGAACTGTGCGAGAGCCGGGATGTCTTCCCGATGCTCGCGCAACGGCGGAATGTCGATCGCGACGACGTTCAGGCGGTAGTAGAGGTCCTCGCGGAACGTGCCCTCCTCGAGCGCGGCGCGAAGATCGCGATTGGTGGCGGCGACGAGGCGCACGTCGACCTTCAGGGTGCGTGTGCCGCCGAGGCGTTCGAACTCGCGGTCCTGCAGGACGCGCAGGAGCTTCACCTGAATGGCGGCGGGAACGTCGCCGATTTCGTCAAGGAACAGCGTGCCATTATTGGCCACTTCGAATTTGCCCGGTTTGCTGGTGGTGGCTCCGGAGAACGCGCCCTTCTCGTACCCGAAAAGCTCGCTTTCGAGCAGAGTTTCGGGAATGGCGGTGCTATTGATCTTGACGAAAGGGCCGTTCGCGCGCTGGGAATGCTCGTGGATCGCGCGCGCGACGAGATCCTTGCCGACCCCGCTTTCGCCGCCGATGAGCACGGTTGAATTTGTGGGTGCCACGCGTTCGACCAGCGCCAGGACGGCCTGCATCTTGTCGCTTTTCGCGACGATATTTTTGTACTCGTACCGGCGGCCCAGCGCTTCACGCAGATCGCGGTTTTCCTGGCGCAACTGGTGGCTGGCGAGTTCTTTGCGGATTACGAGAACGAGCTCGGCGAGCGAGAACGGTTTCAGGACGTAGTCGCTCGCGCCCGCTTTCATGGCGTCGACGGCCGATTCGACCGTGCCGAACGCGGTCATGAGGACCACTGGAAGATCAGCGTTCACTCGTTTCACTGCCTGCAGGAATTCGAGGCCGCTCATGCCGGGAAGTTTTAAGTCGGTGACGACAACGTCGAACGATTCCTTGCCCAGCATCTGCAACCCTGTTTCCGCGTCGGCGGCGATGCGCGCTTGAAAACCCTCCTCGGCGAGTTGCAGCTCGAGCAGGCGCCGCATTTTCGGCTCGTCTTCGACGATTAGGATGGATGCCTTTTCCGGCTTCATATTTGCAGTCTATTCGATGCGGGCGCCCGGCGCGCGGGTTCTGAGTTCATGCAGCGGAGCTCGGCATGAAAATGCGGAAACGGGCTCCGCGCGGGGAATTGGGCTCGAGCGTAATTCTTCCGCGGTGCGCGTCGACGAATTTCGCGACGATGGCGAGGCCCAGGCCTACTCCGTCCTTTTTCGATGTGTAGAACGGGTTGAAAACCTGCTCGCGCAATTCAGGGGCGACGCCGGGGCCGGTATCCTCGACCACGACTTCCACGCCCGAGGTTGCCGTAGCCACATGCAGACGCAGGACGCGTTCCGATGCGCCGCTATTGGCCTCCATGGCTTGAAATGCGTTCTGAATGAGATTCACAAAAACTCTTTCGCAGAGCTGATCGTCCACCTGAATGTCGGGAACGCTCGCGTAATCTTTCTCGACGCGAACTTTCGATTCCGGCATTTGCGAACGGACGGAGTCGAGGGCGCGATCGAGGATACCGGCGATCTGGATGGGCCGCAATTCGAGATTCGAAGGGCGCGCAAAATCGAGAAAGCGGGCGACCAGGGCGTTGAGACGGTTGACCTCGGAAAAGATGTAGCCCGCGAGTTCGCTTGAGAGCGGCTCGGAGTTCTTGAGTTTCTGTACCAGCATTTCCGCCGAACCTTTTATGACCCCGAGCGGGTTGCGAATTTCGTGGGCCAGGCCGGCCGACAACTGGCCGAGGGCGGCCAGGCGTTCGGAGCGACGGGCGTCGGCCTCGGCGCGCTGGAGCTGGCGATTGGTCTCTTCGAGCGTCTCGGAAAGCGCCTGGTAGCGCTGCATCTGCTTTCGATTTTCGACCACGAAGCGATTCACCAGGATGCCGACGAGAAAGAAGAACAGGATGCGCAAAGCGAGAAGTCCTTCACCTTCCGCCGGGATCTCATACAGGACGAGCGCGGGAATCAGGAAGGAACAGTAGGCGAGAGATGCGAGCGCGGTCCAGAGCAGCGTGCCGATCGGACCGTAGTAGATCGCGGCGGTGATGACGGGGAGAAAATAAATCGGATAGTACTCGCTGTTGATGCCGATGTCGCCGGTATGGTCAAGCAGCAGCGTGCCGAGCAGGATCTTCACACCGACGGCGATGGTGGGGCCTTCGTGCGGCCGGCGGGCGACGAGTTTACCCTCCAGGAATTGGAAGAGCGCGAATCCGATCAGGATCAGCTGCTTGTGGACTTCGTCGACGGGCGGGAGAAAAGCGAGGCCGGCGATGAAGAGCAGCCAAACTACGTCAATCCAATCGACGGCTGAGCGCTTGCGGTCGATCATTGCGAGATGAATCTAGCATGAAGAAAGGCGGACGGAGGCGAATTTGCGAGGGTCAGGCTTCGAGCGAGGACAGTAGGAGTTCGGCTTCGTCCAAGGCGCGGGCGGCGCTGGAATCTGCGCGGCACCTGGTGCGATCGATCGAGCGACCGACCAGCAGGATGCTCGGCGAATCCACGGCAGCGAGCTTGTCGAGCTCGCCGACCGTCGAGAAGCGGTAGCCTTCGTCGGGCAGGGAGGCGCGGGAGACGATGGCGGAGGGCATGTCGGTGGCGCATCCGGCTGCCAGGAGCTGATCACGGAGGGCGGCGAAATCGTGGCCGGGCATGTAGATGACGAGCGTCGAATCTTCGCGGATGAGCCCGCGCCAATCGGCGCTGTCGGCGTTGGAGTCTCCATGTGCTTGATGATTGGTCACGACCACTACGCGCGCGGCTTTGCGGCGATCGGTGAGCGAGATGCCGAGGGACGCGGCGGCGGCGATGCCCGCGGTGATACCGGGGACGATTTCGTAGGGGATGCCGGCCGCTTCGAGCGCGTCGATTTCTTCAGCCAGGCGTCCAAAAATCCCGGGATCGCCTCCCTTGAGGCGAACGACTTCAAGGCCGCGGCGGGCGCTGGCGATCATGCGTTCGTTGATCTCGGTCTGGGTGGGACCTTGGGCGCCAAAGCGCTTGCCGACGCTGACGACTTCGGCGTGCGGAGCCGTGAGAGCGAGGATCGCCGGGGAAACAAGGTCGTCATAGAGGACCACAGCGGCATGCGCGATCAGGCGTTGGGCCTTCACCGTCAGCAAGTCGGGGTCGCCGGGGCCGGCGCCCACCAGGTACACTTTGCCGACCGGGGACTGCGCGGTTTGTGGGACGCTTTTCATGGGCCGGATGCGCGACCGAAATCCCACATCAGACTACTGGACGGGTAAAGTTCGGTCAAGGTAGGCAGGGGCAACGAGGGTTGATTGAGGTGCGACGCGGCCGACGTTGCTGAACCCGCCGGGGCCTTCTACACGTCCAAGAACTGTGGAAAAATAGCGTTACGGGGAAAGTATGTCCGAACGAACTGTGCCGAGTATGGAGAATCGTGTGCCGACCGAAACGCCGAGTGCGAACGGCAACGGGCGGGGCCGCGTCTGGGGTTGGGTGTTGCTGCTGCTGGTGGTCGTGGGCGGCGTGATTGCTTACCAGCTGCATGCGCGATCGCAGGCGGCTTCGAAGGACAACGGCAGCACTTCGGCGCTATCGGTGGGTGTGTCCACGGTCGAGAAGAAGGATGTGCCCTACTACCTCAGCGGGCTGGGGAGCGTGACGGCTTTTAATACGGTGACCGTGCACACTCGAGTTGACGGCCAGCTGATGGACGTGAACTTCAAGGAAGGGCAGTTCGTGCGCGCCGGGGACGTGCTGGCGACGATCGATTCGCGTCCGTATCAGGTAGCCCTGGATCAGGCGCAGGGCCAGCTATCGAAGGATTTGGCGTCGCAGGCAGACGCGAAAGTGGATTTGGGTCGTTACCAGCAGCTGTGGCAGGAAGGCGTGGTGCCGCGGCAGCAGCTGGACACGCAGCAGGCGACGGTAGGGCAGTTTGACGGCGCGATCCAGTCCGACAAGGCGCAGATCGACAACGAAAAATTGCAGCTGACGTATTGCAAGATCACCTCTCCGATCGACGGGCGGGTGGGGCTGCGGCTGGTCGATCCGGGAAACATCGTGCACGCGGCGGATACGAACGGGATGCTGGTGATTACCCAGGTGCAACCAATCTCCGTGATTTTCACTTTGCCTGAGGACAATATTCCGGACGTGATTTCTGTGATGAAGAAGCGGCAGATGACGGTGGAGGCTTACGGGCGCGACAACAAGCAGCTGCTCGCCACCGGCAAGCTGCTGACGCCGGATAACCAGATCGATCCGACCACCGGCACGCTGCGATTCAAGTCGGAGTTTACGAATCAGGATTCGTCGCTGTGGCCCAATCAGTTTGTAAATATCCGGCTATTCCTCGACGTGCGGCAAAAGGCGATTTTGGTGAACTCCGCTGCAATACAGAAAGGCGCGCAGGGAGCGTTCGTCTACGTGGTGGACGCCAACAGCCAGGCGCAGGTCCGCCAAGTGCAAGTCGATTTCACCGAAGGAAATTCCACGATCGTCTCGAAGGGGCTGAGCGCGGGCGAAATCGTCGTCGTCGACGGAGCTGAAAAGCTTCAGGCCGGTTCGCCGGTCGAACCGCATCAGGCCAACCCCAATCGATCGTTCTCGAATAACCCCACCGGACTGGCTCCGTGAGCATTTCCGGGCCGTTCATCGTACGCCCGGTCGCGACTGCGTTGCTGATGGTGGGCGTTCTGCTGGCAGGGGCGGTGGGCTATCTCGAGCTTCCCGTTTCCGCGCTTCCTCAGGTCGATTACCCGACGATTCAGGTGCTGACGTTTTATCCGGGCGCGGGTCCCGACGTGATGGCGTCGTCCGTGACCACTCCGCTCGAGCGTCAGTTCGGCGAGGTGCCCGGGCTGACGCAGATGACGTCCACGAGCTCCTTCGGCGGATCGCTGATCACCCTGCAATTCGATCTAAAGGAAGATATCGACGTCGCCGAACAGGAGGTGCAGGCGGCGATCAACGCGGCGACCACGTATCTGCCGAAAGATCTTCCGAACCCTCCTGTTTACAGCAAGGTGAATCCTGCGGACACGCCTATTCTGACGCTCGCTCTAACCTCCGACACCCTGCCGCTGGCGCGAGTGGAGGACTACGCGGACACGAATCTGGCCCAGAAAATCTCGCAGCTCTCCGGTGTCGGCCTGGTGACGATCAGCGGCGGCCAGAAGCCGGCGGTGCGCGTGCGCGCCAATCCCACCGCGCTGGCCTCCTACGGGATGAGCCTTGAGGACTTGCGCACGGCGCTGGGCAACGCGAACGTCGATCAGGCGAAAGGCACGCTGAACGGCCCGCGTCAGCAATTCACGATTCAGGACAACGACCAGCTTCTGACGAGCGAAACGTATCGCCCGTTGATCGTGGCGTATAAAAACGGCGGCCCGGTGCGCCTCTCGGACGTGGCCGACGTCGAGGACGGCGCGGAAAACAACACCCAGGCCGCGTGGATGAACACAAAGCCCGCGGTGATCCTCAACATCCAACGTCAGCCCGGCACCAACATCATCGGCGTTGCCGACAGCATCAAGACTCTGCTCCCGCGCCTGCAAGCGTCGCTGCCCAGCGCGATTCAGGTGACGATCCTCACCGATCGCACGGTCACGATTCGCGCCTCGGTAAAAGACGTTCAGTTCGAATTGATGCTGACGATCGCGCTGGTCGTGATGGTCATGTTCCTGTTCCTGCGCAGCGTCGCGGCCACAGTGATTCCAAGCGTTGCCGTGCCGCTTTCAATCGTCGGCACCTTTGGCGTGATGTACCTGGTCGGCTACAGCCTCGACAACCTCTCGCTGATGGCGCTGACGATTTCGACCGGTTTCGTCGTGGACGACGCGATCGTGATGATCGAGAACATCACGCGCTACATCGAGGAAGGCCATTCACCACTCGAAGCCGCGCTGAAGGGCTCGGAGCAAATCGGATTCACGATTCTCTCACTGACCGTTTCGCTGATCGCCGTGCTGATCCCGCTGCTGTTCATGGGAGATATCGTCGGCCGGCTGTTTCGCGAATTCGCCGTCACGCTCGGCGTCACGATCCTGGTTTCCGCGTGCGTGTCTCTGACACTGACGCCGATGATGTGCGCCAAGCTCCTACATCGCGAGACTGGCACGAAGCACAACCGCTTCTACGACGCCTCTGAAAACTTCGTCAACCGCCTGATTGCGTTCTACGACCGCACCCTACAAGTGATCCTGCGCCACCAGACCGCTACGCTCGTCGTGACGGTCGGCACGCTCGTGCTGACGATCGTGCTTTTTTATTACGTGCCCAAGGGATTTTTCCCGGTGCAGGATACCGGCGTAATCCTCGGCATCTCCGACGCTGGTCAAACCATTTCGTTCACGGACATGGCGCAACGCCAGCAAGCGCTCGCGGCGGTGATCCTGAAGGATCCGGACGTCGTGAGTTTGTCGTCGTTCATCGGTGTGGACGGCACGAACATGACGCCGAACAGCGGCCGGATTCAGATCAACCTGAAGGCGCGCGAAAGCCGCAGCGCCTCCGCATCGGACATCATTCGCCGCCTCGAGCCGCAGCTGGCGCGGGTCGAGGGCATCACCCTGTTCATGCAGCCGATCCAGGACCTGAGCATCGAAGACCGCGTCAGCCGCACCCAGTACCAATATTCCGTCGAGGATGCGGACGCGAAGGAGCTATCGGAGTGGGCGCCGAAGCTGGCGGCGAAAATCGGCGCGCTGCCAGAAGTGCGCGACGTGGCCACCGACCAGCAGGATCAGGGCCTGGAAGCGAATCTGGTGATTGACCGCGACACCGCGGCGCGGCTGGGAATTCTGCCCGCGCAGATCGATAACACGCTCTACGACGCCTTCGGCCAGCGGCAGGTCTCCACCATGTTCACGCAGCTGAATCAATATCATGTGGTCCTCGAAGTGGACCCGCGGTTCCAGCAGAATACCGACGCGCTGAAGGATATTTACGTGAAGTCGTCGAACGGTACGCAGGTGCCCCTGGCTGCTTTCACGCACCTGGAACAAAAAAACTCGGCGCTCGCGGTGAACCATCAGGGCCAGTTCCCGGTCGTCACTCTGTCGTTCAACCTCGCGCCGAACGCTTCGCTTGGCGACGCCGTCAATGCGATCAAGAAAGCCGAACAGGAGATCAATCTTCCGCTTTCGGCGCACGCGAGCTTTCAGGGAATGGCGCAGGCGTTTCAAGCGTCGTTGGCAAACGAGCCGTTGCTGGTCCTCGCCGCGCTGATCACGGTGTACATCGTGCTCGGAGTGCTCTACGAAAGCTACATTCACCCGATTACGATTCTCTCCACGCTTCCGTCCGCCGGCGTGGGTGCGATCCTAGCCTTGCTGATCTGCCGGACGGACTTCAGCGTGATCGCGCTGATCGGCATTATCCTGCTGATCGGCATCGTGCAGAAAAACGCGATCATGATGATCGATTTCGCGCTCGACGCCGAGCGCAAGGAAGGCAAATCGCCACGCGAGGCGATCTACCAGGCCTGCCTGCTGCGTTTCCGTCCGATCATGATGACCACGATGGCCGCGCTGCTCGGCGGCGTTCCGCTCGCTCTCGGCACCGGCACAGGATCGGAGCTGCGCCGGCCGCTTGGCATCAGCATCGTAGGCGGACTTCTGATCAGCCAGGTGCTTACGCTGTACACCACGCCTTGCGTTTACCTCTGGTTCGATCGCCTTGCGCGGCGGCTGGCGCGCTATCGCGTCGCCAATACGGCGGAATCGGAAGCCACGGCAGACTGAGGAGCGCGAGCGCCAACGAACATGAATCTTTCCGCGCCCTTCATTCGCAGGCCGATCGCAACGTCACTGCTGACGGCGGGAATTCTGATGGCCGGCGCGGTGGCCTACCGCATGCTCCCGGTGGCTCCGCTGCCGCAGGTTGAGTTTCCGACGATTTCGGTTTCAGCAACGCTTCCCGGCGCGAGCCCGGAAATCATGGCGTCGTCCGTCGCTACGCCGCTCGAGCGCCAGTTCGGAAAAATCGCGGGCGTCACGGAGATGACCTCAAGCAGCCTGGCCGGGTCGACTTCGGTAACGCTGCAATTCGACCTGAATCGCAATATCGATGCCGCCGCGCGCGACGTACAGGCCGCCATCAATGCGTCATCCGGGCAGCTACCCGCGAATTTGCCGAGCCTGCCGACGTACAGGAAAATTAATCCCGCCGATTCGCCGATTCTCGTCCTCGCCGTGCGTTCCAACGTGCTGCCGCAGAGCGAGCTGTACGACGTGTCCGATTCGATCATCGGGCAAAAGCTCTCGCAGATCAGCGGCGTGGGCCAAGTGCAAATCGGCGGCAGTGCGCGCCCCGCCGTTCGCATCGAGTTGAATCCTTCCGTCCTCGCCAATTACGGCATCGCGCTCGAGGATGTCCGCACAGCAATGGGCCTCGTGAATTCCAACGAACCGAAGGGGAGCTTCTCGAACGGGTTGGTGCGCTGGACGCTCACGGACAACGATCAGCTCTTTGACGCCGATCACTATCGCAGCCTGATCGTCACCTACAACAACGGCGCGCCCGTGCGCCTCGGCGATGTGGCGACAGTCGAGGATTCTGTGGAGGACGTTCACACCGCCGGGCTTGAGAACGGAAAACCGTGCATCGTGCTGCAGGTCTACCGTCAGCCGGGCGCGAACATCGTTGACACCGTCAAGCGCATCCGCGCGGCCCTGCCGCTGATTCAGGCGTCGATTCCGGCGGCCATCGAGTTAGTGCTGGCCATCGACCGCACGGTCACGATCCGCGCGTCGGTGGATGATATACAGATCACGCTGCTGATCACCGTGGTGCTGGTGATTCTGGTGATCTTTGTCTTCCTGCGGAATGTGTGGTCCACGGTGATTCCGGCCATCGCCGTACCTGTGTCGCTTGTCGGCACATGTGGCGCCATGTATCTGCTGCATTACTCGATTGACAATCTTTCGCTGATGGCGCTCACGATTTCCACGGGCTTCGTGGTCGACGATGCGATCGTGGTGATCGAAAACATCACGCGGTACCACGAAATGGGACTTTCGTCGTTCCAGGCTGCGCTGCGAGGCGCGCGTGAGATCGGATTCACGGTTCTTTCAATGAGCGCGTCGCTGGTCGCCGTCTTCATCCCGCTACTCTTGATGGGCGGCATCATTGGTCGGCTGTTCCGCGAATTTGCCGTCACGCTGAGCCTGGCCATTGGGCTGTCTCTCGTTGTGTCACTCACCACGACACCGATGATGTGCGCCCTGTTCCTGCGCCCCGTCCACAAAGAAGGCCACAATTGGATTTACCGCCTGAGCGAGCGCGGATTCAACAACCTGGCCGCGGCCTACGACAGGGGATTGCAATGGGTGCTGGATCACCAGGCGCTCACGCTCGGCGTCACCATCGGCACGGTGTGCCTGAACATCTTGCTCTTCATCATCATTCCCAAGGGATTTTTCCCGCAGCAGGACACCGGCTTGCTCAACGGATCAATTCAGGCTTCCCAGGACGTTTCCTTTGACGCCATGCGCGTCAAACAGCGCCAGTTCAGCGAAATCGTAATGAACGATCCCGCCGTGGACAGCATCATTTCGTTTGTCGGTGGCGGCGCGATCAATACCGGCCGCATGTTCGTCGGACTGAAGCCGCTTTCGCAACG
>DATNKM010000079.1:0-85680 GCA_035603395.1 Candidatus Acidiferrales bacterium | reverse complement strand
CCCGCAACACGGTGCTGTTACACGGATGCGCTTTTCATTTTTGCCTTCGCGGCCGGCCTCTCGTGCTTTTCGCCTTCTTCCGATCCGTCGGATTCCTCCGACTGCCCGGCCCGCAAGGCTTCGACGTTGATGTTCTCCGCGAGTTGAGTCAGCTTCGCGTCGGTTTCTTTCTCTTCCTTCAAGGTTTCTTCCAGCAGCGACACGGCATCGTCGTCGCCCAAAAGCTGCGCGTAGGTGCGGACGCAACCGTAGCCGGCGATTTCGTAATGCTCCACGCGCTGCGCGGCCGAAATCAGCCCGGCATCGAGCTGCTCCTCCTCGGGATCCTCCTCGATCATTTCGCTACCTTCTTTGATCAATCCTTCCATGCCCTTGCAGGTTTTGCCGTTGGGGCTCTCATCGAGCAAGTCGAAGATTTGTTTCAAGCGAGATAGGTGGCCTTTCGTTTGTTCGAGGTGCTCTTCAAAACCGGAACGAAGATCGGAGGAAGTCGCTGCTTTTGCCATCTTGGGCAAGGCTTTCACGAGTTGTTTTTCGGCGCTATAGAGGTCTCGCAATTCCTCAACGTACAGTTCCCTTAGCTGATTCTCCTTCATGGCAGCGTTGCCCCTTTTCGAATTTCCCGGCGCAGCGGATCGGCCTCCAAGCCGTCTTGGCGCTGGCGGAATATTTTGTTCACCAGACACGCTAGGCTCATGGGCGGCGGACGCCTATACAGACTTCAAAGTAAAAGGCGGAACATCATCCTTTAGCGTCGATCTCTGCCCAGTGACTTCCCGCTTGACCTGGAGCTGTGTTGACGCGTGTGAATCGATTCCCTATACTGGAATTTCTGTGGCGGCGGATGCGCGCCGCTCATTCCCGTACTCCTCCTTCCGGATTCCGAACGTGCGAAAGGTGGATTAACGCTAAAGGATTGCGGGCGTTCGGCGCCCGAAACTATTTCTCATGACTGAAGCAACTTGCAGACGCGAAATCGAACTGGAAATTCCCGCCGACAAAGTGCAGAAGGCGGCGGACAAGATCACACGCGACATTATTAAGGTCGCGCGCATCCCCGGTTTCCGCCCGGGCAAAGCGCCGATGACGCTTGTGCGACGGCGCTTTGCAGATGACATCCAGGGCGAAGTAGTCCAGTCGTTGGTGCCCGAAGCTCTGGAAAAAGCGCTGGGCGAAAAGAACTTGATTCCGGTGACGCGCCCAGAAGTCGACAAGGTCGAGTTCAAGGACGGCGAGCCGCTGAAGTTCCGCGCGGTTTTCGAAGTGCTTCCCGAGTTCGAGCTGGGCGATTACAAGAATCTCACAGTGCAGGTGGACGAGATCCCCGCCGGCGACACCGAAGTGGACAAGGCCGTCGAAGAAATGCGCGAGCGCGCGGCAACGTTCGTTCCCGTGGAGGGGCGCGCGGCGAAGGATGGCGATTCCGTCCTGATCAAGCTAAAAGGCCTGCCCACCGAGGGCGGCGAGCCCGTCGAAGCGGACAATGTGATGGTCCCGCTGGGCGCCGAAGAGACGCTCGCAAGCTTCACCGAAAACCTGCGCGGTGCAAACGCGGGCGAGGCCAAGACGTTTCAAGCAAAATACCCCGACGATTATCCGGACGCGAAGCTCGCCGGAAAAACCTACGACTTCACGGTGGAAGTCCAGGCGATCAAAGAGAAAAAACGTCCCGAGCTCAACGACGATTTCGTGAAGGAGGCGGCGGGCGAGAACGCCGAACTGAAGACGCTCGACGAGCTCCGCAAGAAAATTCGCGAGAGCATCGAGGCGTCGCGGGATCACCAGCAGAAAACTCAGGCCCAGGACAGAATCCTCGAGCAGCTCACCAAAGCGCATGACTTCCCCGTGCCCGAAGCCCTGATTGAAGGCCAGATGGACACGCGCCTGGAGCGCATGGTGCGCACGTTTGCGGCGCAAGGGATCGATCCGCGCGGCATGAACGTGGACTGGGCGGGCATTCGCGGCAAGCAGCGCGACCGCGCGATCACCGACGTAAAGGCCGAACTGATTCTGGACCGCATCGCGACGGCGGAAAAGATCGACACGACCGATGAAGAAGTCGAAAAAGAGATCGAACATCTCGCCGAGCACCGTGGCGAGTCCGCAACGGCCATGCGCGCTCGCTTGACAAAGGAAGGCACGCTCGATACGATGAAATCGAAGTTACGCAGCAACAAAACAATTGATTGGCTCTACAGCAACGCCCGAATCGAAAAGACAGCCAAGAGCGAAAAGTGATTCGGATTCGGGTTTCCTCAAGCGCGCGAACAAATTCCAATGAGAAAAACTGAAGACACGATTCCGTTTGCCACCACCCTGGTTCCCATGGTGGTCGAGCAGACCAACCGGGGCGAGCGAGCCTACGATATCTACTCGCGACTGCTCAAGGACCACATCATTTTTCTTGGCACGCCGATCGATGACCACGTGGCCAACCTCGTTACGGCGCAATTGCTGTTTCTCGAATCCGAGGACCCGGAAAAAGACATTTCGATCTACATCAATTCCCCGGGCGGCTCGATTTCCGCGGGTATGGCCATCTACGACACAATGCAATTCGTGCGGCCCGACGTAGTCACCTACTGCATCGGCCAATCCGCGTCGATCGCGGCAGTACTGCTTGCATCCGGCACGCCGAAAAAGCGCTACGCACTGCCGAATTCCCGCGTGCTGATCCATCAGCCCTGGATGTCCGGACTTTCCGGACAGGCCACCGACATCGATATCCACGCCAAGGAAATTATTCGCACCCGCACCGCGTTGAATCAATTGCTCGCGACCCACACCGGCCAGCCGGTCGAGAAAATTGAGCGCGATGTCGAACGCGATTTCATCATGACCGCCGAACAGGCTAAGACCTATGGTCTGGTGGATGAAATTATTACCAAGCATCGCTAGCATCTCTGCCGTATGATGGTGCAAGCGGTTGGATTTGGTTCGGGTGGATGGGCGTTGCACCGTTTGGAGCCGCAGGGGTGACGTTCCAAATGGTTAGTAGTGAAAGCGGTGATTCCCTTCAGGACCGGGTGGCTTTCGTCCTACAATGGGGAAAGTTTCAGCAAGCGTGTGCTGTCGTGAGGGGCGCCATTCGTGAAGCGCTTTACCCCAGAAGAACCTTTGCGCTGTTCCTTCTGCCATAAGACGCAGGAGCAAGTGGAGAAGCTCATCAGCTCTCCATCGGACTATCCGCGCTCCTACATCTGCAACGAATGCGTCGGCGTCTGTCAGCAGATTCTCGAGGACGAGAAGCGCGAACAAGCAACGCCCGCGAATCGCCGCCTGCCGCGTCCGCCGGAAATTAAGGCATTTCTCGACGGCTACGTGATCGGCCAGGACAAAACCAAGAAGAAATTGGCCGTCGCCGTGTACAACCACTACAAGCGGATTTTCCTGAACCGCACGCCGGGCGATGTGGAGCTGACGAAATCAAACATTCTGCTGATCGGTCCGACCGGAACCGGCAAGACGCTGCTGGCGCAGACTCTGTCGCGCATGCTGGAAGTTCCCTTCGCGATCGTCGACGCCACCACGCTCACGGAAGCCGGCTACGTCGGTGAGGACGTCGAAAACATCATCCTGAAGCTGCTGCAAGCCGCCGACGGAGACGTCCAAAAGGCCCAGCAAGGCATCATATATATCGACGAGATCGACAAGATTTCAAAGAAGGACGAGAACCCCTCGATTACCCGCGACGTTTCGGGCGAGGGCGTGCAGCAGGCGCTGCTGAAGATTCTTGAAGGCACTGTCGCCAACGTCCCGCCCCAGGGCGGACGCAAGCACCCGCACCAGGAGTTCACGCCGGTCGATACGACGAACATCCTGTTCATTTGCGGGGGCGCCTTCGTGGGACTGGAAAAGATCATCGAGCGCCGCGTCGGCCAGAAATCGCTCGGCTTCCATGCCGACACCCAGCCGACCACGGCGACGCGCCGCAACATCGAGGTGCTTGAGCAAGCCCAGCCGACGGACCTGATTCGCTACGGCCTGATCCCGGAGTTCGTGGGCCGGCTGCCGGTGATGGGCGTTCTGAGCGATCTCGACAAGTCGGCGCTGGTGCGCATCCTGACGGAACCGAAAAACGCGCTGGTGCGTCAGTATCAAAGACTCTTCGAATTTGAAAACGTTCGCCTGCGATTTACCGACGATGCGCTGGAAACCGTCGCGGAACTCGCGCTGGCCCGCAAAGTAGGCGCCCGCGGCCTGCGCATGATTCTTGAGGATCTGATGCTCGAGATGATGTATCACCTGCCGGCGCAGCGGAAGCTTCGCGATTTCGTCGTCACCGCGGACATGGTCAAGGGCCGCGAGATCAACTGGAGCCTTCTCGAAAAGGCTGGATGATCGCGGCGCGGTTTGGAACCGTGCGTTTGAGTCCTTTGCGCCGTAGTGCAATCGAATGAACTTGGAGATGGATTGGTCTTAATGTTCAGCAAAGAAAAAGGCGACGTGAAGCGCGTACCGATGATGCCGGTGCGGGACATGGTCATCTTCCCGGAGATGATGCACCCATTCATCGTGGGCCGCGAAGCCTCCGTGCGCGCTCTGGAAGACGCGCTTGCCGGAGACAAGAAAATTTTCCTGGTCACGCAGCACGATGCCTCGGTCGATGACCCCAAGCCCGAAGAGATTTATCAGGTCGGAACGCTCGCCAATATCGTACAGAGCGTGAAGCTGCCCGATGGCAATATCAAAGTTCTCGTCGAAGGCACCGAGCGCGCCAAGATCGTTCAAGTCACCAGCGACGAAGGCTTCTTCCGTGCATCCGTCCGCCTCGTACCCGTAAAATCCGAGCCCGGCCCGCAGATCGAGCAGGCCTCCGCCCGCGTCACCACGCTCTTTGAGCAGTACGTGAAGCTTTCGCAGAGTCTGAACTACGACACCATGATCGCCGCCGTGCGCGTCGAGGATCCCGGCAAGCTTTCCGACGCCATCGCCGCCAACCTGCAGATCCCGGTCGAAGAAAAGCAGGAATTGCTCGAAATCTTCGAGCCCGCGGAGCGGCTGAACCGCATCGCCGACATCCTGGAAGTCGAAATCGAAAAGCTCAACGTCGATCGCTCCATCAACACCCGCGTGAAACGCCAGATGGAACGCGCCCAGAAAGAGTACTACCTCAACGAAAAGCTCAAGGCCATCCAGAAAGAGCTCGGGCGCGGCGAAGCGAACGAAATCGAGCAGTTGAAGAAAAAGATCGAAGCCTCCGGCATGCCCGAAGGACCGATGGAAAAGGCCATGCAGGAGCTGAAGCGGTTGGAAATGATGCCGCCGATGTCGGCTGAATCCACCGTCTCGCGCAATTATCTGGACTGGCTGCTCGCCGTGCCGTGGAAGAAGCGCTCCAAGGAAATCCGAGACATCAAGCGCGCCGAGCAGATTCTGAGCGAAGATCACTACGGCCTGGACAAAATCAAGGAACGCATCCTCGAATATCTGGCAGTTCGCCAGCTGGTGAAGAATCCGAAGGGCTCGATTCTCTGCTTCCTCGGGCCTCCGGGAGTCGGCAAGACTTCGCTCGCCACATCGATTGGCCGCGCCACGGGACGCAAATTCGTGCGCGTGTCGCTCGGCGGCGTGCGCGACGAAGCCGAAATCCGCGGCCACCGCCGTACTTACATCGGTGCCCTTCCCGGCCAGATTATCCAGATGATGCGCAAAGCCGGCACCACGAACCCGGTTTTTGTCCTCGACGAAGTCGACAAGATGTCCATGGATTTCCGCGGCGATCCATCGGCGGCGCTGATGGAAGTGCTCGATCCTGAGCTGAACCACGCCTTCACCGACCATTATCTCGACGTGGAATACGATCTCTCGAAGGTCATGTTCATCTGCACCGCCAACGTGCTCCATACGATTCCGCAGCCTCTACAGGATCGCATGGAGGTTTTGCGGCTGCCCGGCTACACCGAACAGGAAAAGCACCAGATCGCGCAGCGATACCTGGTGAACCGCCAGCTCGAAGGCACCGGCCTGACCAAGGACAATCTGAAGTTCACCGACGATTCGATCACGCACATCATCCGGCACTACACGCACGAAGCCGGCGTGCGCAATCTCGACCGCGAAATCGCCAACGTCTGCCGCAAGATCGCGCGCAAGGTCGTCGCTGAGGGCAAGAGCTTCACAGCGGAAGTGACGCCGAAGAACCTCAACGATTATCTGGGGATCTTGAAGTATCGCGACTTTCTCGCCGAGAAGCGCAATGAGATCGGCCTCACCACGGGCCTCGCATGGACCGAAGTCGGCGGTCAGGTGCTCACCACCGAAGCCACCCTGATGCAGGGCAAGGGCCGGCTGACGCTCACCGGCAAGTTGGGCGACGTGATGCAGGAATCGGCGCATGCGGGAATGAGCTACGTGCGCTCGCGCAGCCATCTCTTCGGCCTGCCCAAGGATTTCTATCGCCACATAGACATTCACATCCACGTGCCCGAAGGCGCAATTCCCAAGGATGGTCCGTCCGCCGGCGTCACGCTCTGCACGTCGATCGTCAGCGCGCTCACGTTGATCCCCGTTCGCTGCGACGTGGCCATGACCGGCGAGATCACGCTACGCGGAAAGGTGCTCCCCATCGGTGGCGTGAAGGAAAAGCTGCTCGCAGCCCATCGCTTGGGCCTGCGCACGATCATTCTCCCGAAGGACAATGAAAAAGATCTGGCGGACGTTCCGCCGGAAATTCTGGCGCAGATGGCCATCCACTTCGTCGAATCCATGGACCAGGTGTTGGAAATTGCGCTTGAAAGACCGCTGCCCATCTCTGGGCATCCCCCGGTTGGCGGTGTGGATTCCAAGTTTGGCGCGGATGTCACGCAGGATAATGAACTGACAAACTAAGGCCTTCGGCCCTCTCACTCTGCTCCCCGGCAGGTTCGGCGACCGAAGCGTAAGGATTTTCTGTTCGTTAGCCCATTTTCAATCTGGGATAGAGTGCCTCGTTTCGAACGCGCCCGCCCCGGATCGATCACCACAATCACAACTCAACATCGCGCCTGACGATCAGGCTTGAGAAGGAAAGAAATAAATGAGCATCAGCCTTGCAGAACTGAAAGACAAAAACATCACCGATCTCGCGAAGATCGCGAAGGAGCTCAACATTCCCGGCTCCTCCGGCATGCGTAAGCAGGAGCTGATCTTCCAGATCCTCCGCGCGCAGACCGAAAAGAACGGCCTGATTTTCTCCGAGGGCGTTCTGGAATGCCTGCCCGACGGCTTCGGTTTCCTCCGCGCGCCGGAATACAATTATCTGCCCGGCCCGGACGATATCTACGTCTCTCCCTCGCAGATCCGCAAGTTCGACTTGCGCACCGGGGACACCGTCTCCGGCCAGGTACGTCCGCCGAAGGACGGTGAACGCTATTTCGCGCTGATCAAGGTCGAAGCGGTCAACTTCGAAGACCCCGAGGTCACGCGCAACAAGATTTTCTTCGACAACCTGACGCCGCTCTATCCCTCTGAGCGCATTCGTCTGGAGACCACGAAGGAGAACCTCACCGGGCGCGTGCTCGATATGCTCTGTCCCGTCGGCAAGGGTCAGCGCGGCTTGATCGTCGCGCCGCCGCGCACTGGAAAGACGATGATGCTGCAGTCCATCGCCAATTCCATCACCACCAATCATCCGGAAATCGCGCTGATCGTGCTGCTGATCGACGAGCGGCCGGAAGAAGTCACCGACATGCAGCGTACGGTGAAGGGCGAGGTCATCAGCTCGACCTTCGACGAACCGCCCCAGCGCCACATTCAGGTCGCCGAAATGGTGCTCGAAAAGGCCAAGCGCCTGGTCGAACACAAGCGCGACGTCGTGATCCTGCTCGACTCTTTGACTCGCCTGGGGCGGGCCTACAACGCCGTCACGCCGCCATCAGGTAAAGTCCTCTCCGGCGGTATCGACGCGAACGCCTTGCAGCGCCCGCGCCGCTTTTTCGCCGCCGCGCGCCACATCGAGGAGGGCGGCTCGCTCACCATTATGGCCACGGCCTTGATCGACACCGGCAGCCGCATGGACGACGTCATCTTCGAGGAGTTTAAGGGTACCGGTAACATGGAGATTAACCTCGACCGCCGCCTCGTCGACAAACGCGTGTTCCCCACGATCGACATCAACCGCTCGGGCACTCGTAAAGACGAGCTCCTGCTGCCGGCCGACGAGCTGAACCGCATCTGGGTGCTGCGCAAGGTGCTCAGCCCGCTGTCGACGGTGGAAGCGATGGAACTCCTGCTCGGCCGCCTGTCCAAGACAAAGACGAACGGCGAGTTCCTGGCGTCAATGTCCAGCCCGGCATAGGTATTCAATTGCGTAGCTCGCCCCGTCTCGTTGGAGAGGAGCCCTTCGGCTCGGTTCGTAGTTGCCTTCGATTCGAGTGCTACAGAGACTCCGGGGAGTGCTCTTGCGATCTCCGCTCGTTAAGCGGCCTGCTCGCTGGAATCGATTCTCGGATCATCCGACCTGGCCTTTAAGGGGTCGGAGCTCCAGGTCCGACATAACCTCGACGACGGCGCCTT
Source organism: Candidatus Acidiferrales bacterium (assembly GCA_035603395.1). Classification (GTDB taxonomy): domain Bacteria; phylum Acidobacteriota; class Terriglobia; order Acidiferrales; family UBA7541; genus Palsa-295. The sequence continues at coordinate 77,184 of DATNKM010000079.1, read as the reverse complement.
GCAACACCCAGCGTCCATTGATGCAAGGTTTCCCGACCCGGGTTCTGTCCGCCCGTGAAGGGCGATTCGTTTTGAATCGCGGCTCTCCGGGGGAAGGCGGTTTTCAGCCTAACCTGCTGAAAACAAACGGTGGGTACCCCAACGAAGTGACACACGATCTCGCTGTTTGCCAGGAATGCCCCGTCCTGGACGTAGGCTTCAAACGATCCTCAGTTCAGTCGCTCGAATTTCTAACGCGCGCGCTCGCTGGCTTGCTGTTTTGCCAGCATCGCCACCAGCCGGGCGACTTCCTCGGGCTCCATTGCGGTGCTATCAACGACCACCGCGTCTTTCGCCTTTACCAGCGGCGAAGTGGTGCGCTCGCGGTCGCGGCGGTCGCGCTCGATGATTTCGTCGAGCGTGCGCCCAAGGTCGATGGCGTCGCCTTTCTGCTGATGTTCGCGCCAGCGGCGCTCCGCGCGCACTTCGGGCGACGCCGTCAGAAAAATCTTCAACTGCGCGTCCGGGAATACCACGCTGCCGATGTCGCGGCCTTCCATCACCACGCCCCCACGCTCACCCGCGCGCCGCTGCTCCGCCACCAGCACCTTGCGCACTCCCGTCTCGAGCGCCACTTTCGACGCCGCCTGGGCCACCTCCGGCGTGCGGATTAACCTTGTCACGTCTTCGCCGTCGAGCAGCACCTGCTGCGCGCCGCCGCCGGCACCGTCCATCTGGCGCAAATCGATCCGCGTTTCACCCGCCAGCGCCGCTAGCGCGTCGCCCGAATCGAGCGGCACGCCGCGCCGCTGCGCCTTCAGCGCGACCGACCGGTACATCGCGCCCGTGTCGATATAGACGTAGCCCAGCAGCGCCGCCACGCGCCGCGCCAGCGTGCTCTTCCCCGAGCCCACCGGCCCGTCAATCGCGATGATCAACCCCTTCATATTCTGACGCCGAACAGTACAAAGCCTAGCAATGCCAAGAACAGGGCGGCGATGAAGAAGGCTTTGGCCCGATTCCGAACTCGGCTCTCGGGAAAAAGACGATGGTGCTCCCTCCATATTCGGCCATTGTCGATCGTGTCGAACAGGTTTCTCAGGCCCATAGCTCGCGAGGGCGCCAAACGCTTTACATCGTCCCGCATCCTAGAATTGAAACGGATTCCGATCCATCCCAGGGCTATACCAGTCGCAAAGATCCAAAAACCTAACCGGTCCACGTCAAATCCGTTTGAAGGCGCGCTCGATGTCGCGCACCGAATAGCGCAGCACGACCGGGCGGCCGTGCGGGCAGCTCATCGGATATTCGGTTTTCGCGAGCTCGCCGAGCAGCCATTCCATTTTCGTGATGTCGAGCGGTGTATTCACCTTGATCGCCGCGTGGCACGAGGTCGACGCCGCGATTTTTGCCCGCAGCGAATCGATCGAGATCGACTGGTTCTCGCGCCCGATCCCGTCGAGGATTTCAAACAGCAGCCTCTCGGCGTCGGTCGACGTGATTCCGGCCGGCGCGGCCTGGATGGCCACGCTGCGCGCGCCCATCAGCTCGGCCTCGAAGCCGTTCGCACGCAATTCGTCGGAAATCTGCTCGAACGTCACCAGCTGCCGCGGACTCAGCTCGACCATCACCGGCAGCAGCATGCGCTGACCACCCAGCTCGCCCTCGCGCCGCGCGCGCAGGTGCTGCTCGAACAGCACACGCTCGTGCGCCACGTGCTGATCGACGATCCAGAGGCCCTCGGCGTTGATCGCGACGATGAAGCTCGCGCTCACCTGTCCGAGCGGCTTGAGGTCGGCAATCTGCTCGACGCTCGGCAGCGCACCGGAATCCGACATCGGGACGGTGACAGCAGCGGATTCGCTTCCGGCACGATCGAGCCGCGGCATCGGGAAATTCATCGCCGGGTTCGCGTCGAATCCCAGACGTTGCGCGAATGGCCGGTCAGGGCCCAGGCTCAACTCAAACGCTTCGGCTGCGCCCGATGCCGGCGCAACGGGAATTTCCGCGCGCGGCGGTCCGGGCGGCAGAGCGACACCGCCTGCCGCTGCAAAGCCGGCAGGTGGCGCGTCAGCCGGATACGGACCGCCATTCGACGATCCGGGCGCTCCGGCGGCGGCACCCGCTCCCGCAGTCGCCGCGCGCGCAGCGGGAAATCCCGGGATCGGCCGCGCCATCGAGAGGGCGTGCCGCAGCGCATCGCGCGTGAAATCATGGACAAACGGCGGATGGCGGAACCGCACTTCGATCTTCGCCGGGTGCACGTTGACGTCGACTTCCTGGTACGGCAGATCGAGGAACAGGAGCACTATGGGAAAAACTCCCGGCGGCGTCACGTTGCGATACGCCTCGTGAATCGCATGCAGCAGCAGCCGGTCGCGCACCAGGCGCCGGTTAACGAAAATGTAGATGCCGTTGCGGTTCGTGCGCTGCACTTCGGGGCGCGACGCGAATCCCGTGACGCGCAGCGTGGCCGCCTGCTCGTCTGCCTCAATCTGCGGCTCGGTGATCGCGGAACGCACAGGGCTTTCGCTCGCGGGGATTTCAATCAGTTCGTCGAGCGCCTGCCGGCCGAAGAGCTGATAGACGCGTTCGGAGAGTTTTTCCACCGGCGCGCAATCCAGGATCAGCTGCGAGGAAGTCTTCAGAACGAAGTGCGTCTCGGGATGCGCCAGCGCGTAGTGGGTGACGAGCGAGGCGATGTGCCCCAACTCCGTCGTTTCCGATTTTAGGAATTTCCGCCGTGCCGGGACGCAGTAAAAAATATCCGCGACGCTGATCGATGTACCGGCCGGCAATCCCGTGGGCTTCACGCCCATGAGCTTGCCGCCCGCGAATTCGACGCGCGTCCCCTGCTCTTCCTCGGCCGTGCGCGATTCGAGCAGCAGCCGCGAAATCGACGCGATCGAAGGCAGCGCCTCTCCGCGAAATCCCAGCGTCGCGATTGACAGCAGGTCGTCCGCGGTGCGCAGCTTCGAGGTCGCATGCCGCTCAAACGCCAGCAGCGCGTCGTCGTGATTCATCCCGCTGCCGTCGTCGGTCACGCGGATCAGCCGCTTGCCGCCCGATTCCACCTCGATGCGGATCCCGCGCGCGCCCGCATCCAGCGCGTTTTCAAGCAGCTCCTTCACCACCGACGCCGGCCGCTCGACAACTTCGCCCGCAGCGATCTTGTTCGCGACGTTTTCGGCAAGTATGCGTATCCGCGACATCAACAGTCCTCGTCCGCCGGAAACTTCCTCGAAACGATCCGATTCACGAGCTTCAAGAGAAGCAGAAATCCGGCCGCGAGCAGCGCAACGCCCGCCGGCAAACCAACCCATCCGGGCAAAGAGATCGCAAGCCACAAAAACAGGCCGAACGAAGCCACCGCGACGGTGACACTTACAGGAACAGACCGATACCTATACTTCGCGTCTCGTTCTGCTGGTTCCATGACGGAGAACAAACTCATCGGCTACTCTACTCCCCTCTTGATCGCAATCCCCAGTTCGTCGAGCTGATTTTCGTCCACCGTCGACGGCGCTTCTGACATTAGATCCTGGGCTTTGGTTGTTTTCGGAAACGCGATTACGTCGCGCAGCGATTTTTCGCCGGCGAGGAGCATCACGATACGATCGATGCCGAGCGCGATCCCGCCGTGCGGCGGCGTGCCGTAGGTCAGCGCGTCGAGAAAGAATCCGAAGCGGTGCTTCGCCTGCTCGTCCGTTAGGCCGAGTGCCTTGAACATGCGCGCCTGCACGTCCTGGCGGTGAATTCGAATGCTGCCTGAGCCGAGCTCGTTGCCGTTGAGGACGATGTCGTAGCCTTTCGAGCGGCATTCCCACGGCGCGGTTTCGAGCTTGTCGATGTCCTCCTCGAAAATTCCGGTAAATGGATGCTGCGCGCTCACCCAGCGCTTGTCGCGCTCGCTCCATTCAAACAGCGCGAAGCCCGTGATCCACAAGAACTCCCATTTGCTGCGGTCGATCAGATTCAGCTTGTCGCCGAGGAAGAGACGAATCTGCCCGGCGACGCCGAGCGACGTATCGTTGTGTTGGATCTGATCCTTCGCCGCCGCGGCGACGATCAGATCGCCCGGCTTCGCGCCGACCGCTTCGGCCAGTCGTTCCAAGCCGTGGGCGCCGAGATTCTTCTCGAGCGGCGAGGTGATGCCCTCGGCGGTCACCTTCACCGTGTAAACCGCCCGCGCGCCGGCCGCTTTGGCGTGCTCGGAAAGCTCGTCAAGCTGCTTGCGCGACCAGGCCGCGGCACCCGGCGTGACGAGAGCCTGCACGTTGCCTTCGAAGTGCAGCGTGGCGCGCGCCGGCTCGAAATGCTCGGTCACGTTGTGAAGCTCCATTCCGAACCGCAGGTCGGGCTTGTCCGAGCCGTAGCGCCGCAGCGCTTCCTTGTACTCCATGTGGCGAAACGGCCGCTCGACCTTGACGCCGACCAGCGCGCACACGCGCTGCATCACTGCCTCGATCGCGTCGAACACGTCCTGCTGCCGCGGAAACGACATCTCGAGGTCGAGCTGCGTGAATTCGAGCTGCCGGTCGGCGCGAAAATCTTCGTCGCGGATGCATTTGCAGATCTGGAAGTAGCGGTCCATGCCCCCGATCATCAATATTTGCTTGAAAATCTGGGGTGACTGCGGCAGCGCGTAGAACTGTCCGTGATGGATGCGGCTGGGCACCAAGCAGTCGCGCGCGCCTTCCGGAGTTGAACGCGTCAGCAGCGGCGTTTCGATTTCGAAAAAGCCCAGCTCGTCGAGCGTCTTGCGGATTTCGAAGACGATTTTGTGCCGCAACTCGATGTTGCTGTGTAGCTTCGGCCGCCGCAAATCGAGATAGCGATGGCGCAGGCGCGTCTCCTCGTTCGCCGTCACTTCGTCTTCGATTTGGAAAGGCGGAGTCCTCGAATTGTTCAGGATGTGCAGCTTCGTGGCGACCACTTCGACTTCGCCGGACGCAATTTCCGGATTCGATTTCTGGCGGCGAATCACTCTGCCTTCAACCGCGACGACAAACTCCGAGCGCAGCTCTTCGGCCTTCGCGTGCGCCTCGGGATTCTGTTCCTTGTTCAAGACGATCTGCGCGATTCCAGCGCGGTCGCGCAGGTCGATAAATATGAGTTGCCCCAAATCGCGTCGGCGATGGACCCAGCCCATCAGCACAACGTCTTTTTCAGCGTCCGACGCGCGTAGCGCCCCGCAGTAATTCGTCCTCTTCAGACTCCCAAGAGTATCGAGCACTACCCTCTCCGTTCCGATTCGAGATATTCCAGCAGCGGCTCTTCTTTCAGTTTTTGTTGCTCTCCGTCCGACAATCGCTTCAACGTAAATGTGCCTGACGCCACCTCGTCCTCGCCAATAATCAGCGCATAGGTTGCGCCCAATTTATCGGCCAAGCCGAGAGATTTCTTGAATTTCATTTCTTCAGGCGGCAGCTCGACTGCGACGCCGCCAGCCCGCAGTTTCCGCGCGATCTCGACCGCTGCCGGATAGGTGGCCGGGCTCATCCACGCTACATACACTCCCAGGCCCGGCAGCTTCGGGGCCTGTCCGCCGTCCTGAATCGACAAAATCGCGCGGTCGTTGCCGATCGCGAAGCCGATGCCCTTGGCCGGATGCCCGCCGAGCAGCTCCACGAGCCCGTCGTAGCGTCCGCCGCCGCAAACTGCGTTCTGCGAGCCGAGGCCTTCGGCTGTTACCTCAAACGTGGTCCGTGTGTAGTAGTCGAGCCCGCGTACGAGCCGCCAGTTTTCCTGGTACGCGATGCCGCGCAGGTTTAGCTCGTCCTTGAGCTCGGAAAAATGCTGCCGGCAGGCCGCGCACAGATGATCGGAAATCCGTGGCAGCGTCTCAATCAGCGTCTGTTCATCAGGCAGCTTCGAATCGAGCACGCGCAACGGATTCGTCTCGATGCGCCGCTGGCTGTCCGCGCCCAGCTTGTCGCTTACTTTCCGCAATTCCTCGCGTAGCAGCTCGACATATTTCGGCCGGCAATCGCGGCAGCCGATCGAATTGATGTAGAGCGTCGTAAGCGCGAGCCCGGCGCGCTCGAACAGCACCATCAGCATCTCGAGCACTTCGGCGTCGATCGCCGGCGCGTCCGACTGACCCAGTACTTCCGCGCCGATCTGGTAAAACTGCCGGTAGCGTCCCTTCTGCGGCCGCTCGCGCCGGAACATCGGCCCGATGTAATAGAGCTTCACGTTGCCGGGCAGCGTGTGCATCCCGTGTTCGATATAGGCGCGCGCCACGCCCGCCGTCGCCTCCGGCCGCAAGCTGATCGACGACTCGTCACGGTCCGCGAACGTGTACATTTCCTTGCCGACGACGTCCGTATCCGCTCCAATCGAGCGCGCGAACAATTCAGTCTCCTCAAAAATCGGCAGACGAATCTCCCGAAAATTGTAGGCCTCGAAAACCTCGCGCGCAGCCTGCTCGAACCAATTCCACAACGCGGAATCCGGAGGCAGAATGTCGCGCGTGCCTTTGATGGCGCGAAACTGTCGTTTCTCGGTCATTTTCAGGAGCGCGGCAGCGCAAAATACATCCAAACATACTAACAGGCGCGTTGACTGATGCAAGCGCGCGGCCGCGCGGCACGCCACGCGGAATCTGCACATTCGGACGCACTTTTAAGCGAGACGCACGACGTGAAGAAAGCAGCGCGTCCCCTCGGGCGTCATGGCCAGTCGACCCCTGCACGAAAAAATCGGCGACCGAAACCGGCATCACATTCGTCGCCAGTGTTGCTGCGACTTCCCTCCGCCGCGCCAAGAGCTGCAACTCGCCGCGCCGCAGGCGGCGCGAACACGCAGGCGGCATTTGGCCGTTATATGGCAGAGTCCTAGAGCTTTACACACTCTCGTACACCATTTGAAACATCTATCCCGTCCATCGAAACGTTGCATTTTACGAAATCCATATTTCCGCGTAAGGTCCGGCCCTAAGTTTCTGTCTTTCCAAGAGGAGAGTACCTAATGGCCGAGAAGACCACCGGAGAAATGCAGGCTACGTTAGGCTTGACCGGGTTGACGATGAACGCCATGGCGTTGATCGCACCCGGCGCGTTTTTGTGGCTCACGTTCTACGCCCAGGCGACGGAGGGCGCGACCTCGCCTTCGATGTGGATCGGGATCATCTTCGCACTCCTGCTGTGTCTGGCTACCGCGGTCTGTTATGCGGAAATGGCCAAGCTGTATCCCGGCACGGGGAGTTCGTATTACTTCGCAGAGCAGGCATTCTTGAATCATGACAAGGCGTGGAAGTACGCGCGCCTGATGAAGTTCATCGTCGGCTGGGGCTCGCATCTGTATTACTGGATCTACCCTGGCGTCATGGTGGCGGTAACGGGCGTATTCGTGGGCTACGTGGTGGGCACGCTGTGGCCGAATTTCATGAGCGCTTCGAATCCGGGCACGCTCTTCATGATGCTGGTCGCCATTGTCTTCACGTTCGGTGTGGCGTACATCGCTCATCGCGGCGTGAATGGGTCGACCGCCGTCAGCATTGCCATCAACGTCATTCAGATTTCGGCGCTGATCGTCTTCTCCGTGATGGCGATCGGCTATCGCATGAATCACCCCCCGGGCAGCGTGGCTCGTCAGTGGGATTCGACCACCAACGCCTCCTTCGATTGCGAGTTCGCGACCACCAGCCAGATGGTGAATGGCACCGCGACCGACGTGATCACCCGCGACGCCAACATGAACCCGGTGTGCAAGGTGGACGCTTCCGGCAAGCCGGTTCCGTTCCACGTGGATTACACACCCAACGATGCGAGCGGGAACTTCCTCGCACATCCGAACGCCAAGTCGGTAATCGGAATCCACAATTTTGGCTGGATGTTCGTACAGGCGACCGTCGCGATTCTGATCTTGGTCGGATTCGAATCGGTGACCTCGATGGGCGGTGAGGCGCGCAACGCGAAGCGTGACGTGCCCATCGCGGTGATCACCTCGCTGCTGGTGCAAGGAGCGTTCTGCTATCTGTTCGAGTATTTCGCCGCGAACTACGTCTTAAGTAACGGCTACTCGATGCAGAGCGCGGCGAACTCCGCCGCTCCGATCGGCGACCTGATGGTCATGGTCGGCGATTCGCTTTTCGGCGCCGGCCGGGGCCGCGTATTCATGCTCTGCGAAGCGATCACCGTGTTCCTGGCGCTCATCGGCACCACGCTCTCCTGCATCAACACCGGAGCGCGGGTCACTTACGCCATGGGCAAGGACAACGAAGTGCCGGAAAACTTCGGCCTGCTCCACGACAAGAACCTGAGCCCCCACCGTGCCATCTGGGCGCTGGCAATCATCACCGCAATCACTGGTTGCATCGCATTGCTGATGGTGTTCGGCGATGCGGGCGCGCCAACCGATGCGGCGATTCAAGCGCTTCCTCATGGCATTTGGTCGAGCTTCGGATATCTGACGCACGACAAAATGGTGGCTCTGCCCAATACGCTGGTAACGATCACGCTAGCATCGAACTTCGGGACGTTCCTGCTCTACGGGCTCAGCTGCATTACTTGCATCTTCTGCTTCTCCGGTCACCCGAATTTCAGCTTCCTCAAGCACATGCTGATTCCAATATTCGGCGTGGTCGCAAACCTGGTCTGCATGTCGTTCTACCTCATCGGACCATTCATGGGTTACGGCACGAAGATGGAACCGTACCTGGCCTTGGGTATTGCCGCGGTCTGGGCCATTTACGGCGGCATCTACTTCACGCTCAACAGTAAAAGGCAGGGGAAGACGACGCTTGTCACGACCCGTGCCTAGCATTCGCTTGGCGTGATCGGATCCACGTTCACGGGCGGGCTCGAAGAACTCGAGCCCGCCTTTCTTTTGCGCCGGGGACCCATTGCGAACATCTATGCGGTCCATCCAAATGTTGTATCCCGCGGCGCCGCCTGCAGGATTAATAATTCGTTTACGTCACGGAGTTCCGCGAGTCCGCGTTGCGGGGTGGTGACGTGAGCATCAGGCGTTGGCTGCGGTGCGTACGGTGCCAACCGGGATGATCTAATGTTCAGAGGCTTTCAAGCGGCGGCTGCAGCAGTCGGATTTGGCGGCGCTGCGGCGCGCGCGGCTGTGCCGCAAAACTCATCCATGGATTGCGAATTTGCGCAGATTTCCGACGTAGGGCGGGTTCGCCAGGGCAATGAGGATTATTTGGGCCACTACGCCCCGACGACGCCCGACGACGTGCGGGCGCGAGGTTATCTGTTCGCGGTCGCCGACGGAGTGGGCGGGCACGATCTCGGCGAAGTTGCGTCGCGCACGGCGATCGAAAGCCTTCAGACCGATTTCAAGGAATCCGGGGCGGGCGAGCCGCATGGCCCGCTGCTGACGCGCATCGTCCGGAATGCGAACACGAAGGTGATCGATGCGGGGCACGCCGCAATATCCGTGGGCGCGGGCATGGCGACCACGATTGTCGCCTGCGCGTTGCGCTACGATCGCGCCGCTGTCGCGCATGTGGGCGATTCACGCTGTTATCTCATCCGCCGGGGCGTGCCGAACCTCCTCACGCGCGACCATACCGTGGCAAACGAGCACCTGCGTCTGAAATTGATCTCCAAACAGGATGCTGCGGAGTCGGAAACCCGGCATATGCTGAGCCGCTCGCTCGGAGCCGAGCTGATGGTCAATGTCGAAGTCAACGAACACCAGGTCTTCGCCGGCGATGTGCTGCTGCTCTGTTCCGACGGTCTGCACGGTTCGGTGGAGGCAACCGAGATGGCCGCGCTCGTCTCGCATGGCGGCGACTTATCGACGGCTGCAAAACGTCTGGTGGAAATTGCCAACCAGCGTGACGGTAGTGATAATATCTCCCTGCAATTGATCCGCGTGAAAAGCGTCGAACGCGTGGGCATGTACCGCGGGCGACCTTACCGGCTCCCCTAGTCCTGGCACTGGCCTCGGGGTTATTCTCGACCCGGCCACCCGCGCGGCTCGCGCTGACGAGGAATCCCAGTCCATCCCGGCGAACAACTCGACCATTACCGCATCGACAGCGTCGTTGCTCGCAGCGGTATGGCGTCCATTTTCCGCGCCACGGATACGCGCACCGGAAAGCCTGTCGCAATCAAAGTTCCGCACCCGGAAATGGAAAGCGACCCGGTATTTTTCGACCGGTTCAATCGCGAGCGCGATATCGGCAAGTCCCTCGACCATCCTGCGGTGATGAAGGTTTTCCCCGACGACGACCGCAGCCAAATCTACATGGTGATGGAATGGGTCGACGGTCGCCTGTTGCGCAAAATCCTGGATGAAAAAAAGGTGCTGCCGCCGGAACGCGCCGTCAAAATCGCGATCGGCATCTGCGACGCACTCAGTTACATCCATTCTCACGGCGTGGTGCATCGCGACCTGAAGCCCGAAAATATCATGGTCGATGAAAACGACAGCGTGAAGCTGATCGATTTTGGCATCGCCGGCCAGGCTGGTGCGCGGCGGCTCACGTTTGCAAAGCTTTCGCAGGTGATGGGCACACCGGAATATATTTCGCCCGAGCAGGTGAAGGGCAAGCGGGGCGACGGACGCAGTGACGTGTATGCGCTCGGCGTCATGCTGTACGAAATGTTGACCGGCAAGGCCCCGTTTCGGGGACCGAATCCGTTCGCGATTATGAACGACCGGCTGCTGAACAATCCGATTCCGCCGCGGGAGATTAATCCCAACATCTCGCCGGAATTGCAGGAAATCATCTATCGCGCAATCGAGCGCGACCCCAAAAATCGTTACGCCAACGCGCACGAAATGAAGCTCGATCTCGAGCATCCGGAGAAAGTGGGAGTTTCCGAACGGCCCGAATTGCACGACTGGCGCAAGCGGCGCACTCCGTGGCTCCGGAGAATTCTTTTCTATATCTTCCTGGCGCTCATCCCCATCGTGATCTTCGGTCTGATGCTGTTCTTCGTGAAGAAATAGCCCTCTTTTAGAGTCTTTTTCTGCCCCGATTTGCTTCCCCAAGGATACGCATCGGCGCGGGTTCTGGTTTTTCACGGCTGAAGCACATAAAGATTTCATATGTGAGAGGCAATAATTCTCTTATTCAATCCATAGATTTAATGAGTTGGACGATTCCTGCGCCCGTCGGTATGGTGCCTTACCACTTTTTCAATGCAGAGCCGCGATCTCATTAGGCGCAACTATGAGCGCGGCAGGGAGGGAGAGGAAAACCACATGAATCGCAATACGAGGTGCCTTAGCAAATGGGCCGCGGGTCTGCTCGCCGCAATCCTGGCGATCGCCTGTTCGCCGGCGTCGAGAGCCGAAGACCAGCCGTCGCCAGCAGCGACCCAACCGGCTCCGGCATCGCAGCCGGCGGCTGCCACACAGCCCGCCGCCGCGACGCAACCGGCCGCGAGCGCACAGCCGACTGCGGATCAGCGATTGGAAGAATTGGAGAAGGAAGTGAACGCTCTCCAGGCGGAGATCGCGTCGCTGAAGACCGACACCGCCGCGAGCATGAAGACGGCAGCCTACGCCGAGCCAGGCCTGCAACCGGAAGCGGGTGTCTCTTTTACTCCCGGCGCAGCAGGCGATGATGCCCCGCCGAAAATCAGCATCGCCAGCCTGCTGGGGCCGGTCACGCTCAGCGGATTCGGCGATGTCTACTACGGCTACGACAACAATCACCCGTACGACAATCTCGCGGGCTTGCGATCCTTTGAAGCGCCGACGAACGGTTTCAATTTCAATATGGCCGAGCTGATCCTCGATAAAGCGGGCGACGCGACCTCGGCGGAAAGCCGGCTCGGGTATCACGCGTCGGTCGGCTATGGCTACGGCGCAAAGATCGTGAACGGGTCTGACGCGGCTTTCACGGATGGAAGCAATTTCTTCGTGAAGGAAGCGTATCTCGACTATTTGTTCCCGCTCGGCAAAGGTCTGACCGTAACCGTCGGAAAATTCGTCACGCCGATGGGTGCCGAAGTGATCGAAAGCAACGCGAACTGGAACTATTCGCGCGGCCTTCTGTTCAACTACGCGATTCCATTCTTCCACTTTGGAGCCAGTGCGAAGTATGCATTCAACCCCAAGATCGCGGTAACCGGCTATATGGTGAACGGCTGGAACAACACCATCATCAACAACGCCTACGGCTTCGAAACGGGCATCTTCGGTACGCCGTCGAATTTGACGTACGGGGTTAGCGTGGCGTACACGCCGAACGCGAAGTGGTCGCTGACTTCAAACTACTTTGCCGGTCCGGTAACCCAGGGTATTGGCGCCAACGGCGAAAACCTGAACGATTGGAAGCAAATCTCCGATACGGTTATTTCCTACACTCCGAACGCCAAGTGGGCCTTCCAGGTGAACGGAGATTACGGCTTCGGTCCGAAGATCTATGAGGAGGATTGCGACGACGCCGTTATCCGAAAGCCGGCAGCTCGCCCACTGCCGGAAGGAGGGATCGGGTTCAGCTGCAACCCGACCTCACCTGTAAACTGGGGCGGGATTGCAGGCTATGCTAAGTACACGATGAGCCCAAAGACGAACTTCGCTGTTCGTTACGAATGGTTCGACGATCCCTATTCGTATGAGGGATTGCTCGAGGTGCCCGGTACGCAGTTTTCCTCTGCCAGCTTCGAACCCGGCTGGGCCCAGGAGGTTACGGGAACCTATTCGTACAACCTGACGAGCGCTTTGCTGATACGCGGTGAATGGCGCTATGATTTCGCTAGCCAACCGATCTTCATTCAGAGCTTGTCAAGGGAGAACGTGGTGAAGGAACAGAACACGGCGACGATCAGTTTCGTCTACACGTTCAGTAGCGCGAACCTGAAGTAGGTTCGAAAACCGCGGCTCCGTCTCCATCTCGACGGAGCCGCGCTTTCCACCGAAGCGGCCGCCCGGTTTTCGATCTCCCGCCGGGCGGCCGTTCCATTTCTAGGTGAAATAATTTGAGGACGTGATGCGTTTGTTAGCGGGCCACAGGGATGACGTTGCCTCTGTGATCCTGCACGAACTCGACTCGCGATTTCTCCCGCAGGGCCGCCTGATTGTCGGCAGCTGCTTGCACCACCGTCCTGGCTGGCGCAGACTCGGCAATGCCCTCCTTCACGGCATTCTCAAACGTCATAAACGAGGAAGGCGCGAACGACGGATCGCCGCCGAAGGCCACGGTAGCGAACTCCGCCCGCGAATAGATGGGCAGGTGGCCCGCCTCGCCGGTAATGCCGCCGCCGCCCGCGGTGCCACTACTGAACGTCAGGGCCGCACTGGAGCTGCTGCCGGCCGCCGAGCCCGCGACACGCTGCGCGTGAGCTGGGATCGAACCGAAAAGAACAACCGCTGCAACTCCCAAGAATCTCTTCATGATCGTATACCTCACTTGCGCCGGGTCTGTCGGCGACACCGCGGTATGTGGCAATTGCGATGCCAGAGCGCAGGCTCCTACTACACAGATTTACAGGGACTTAGGGTCGACCTTCGAGAGAATTCAGCGGCGCGCAGCTCGGTCGCGGAATTCAGGCCCACTTTTGTGAAATTCCTCGGAGCTGCAAGAGGCGAAGAGTAATAGGACGTACGGCACCGGGTACTACAACGAGATCGGCGCGAGCTAGAGGCCTTTCCAGACCGCGTACGCCGCACCCTTGAGCGGGCATTCCTCATCGAGCACAACTTGCACCGGAACTTGGACGAGGAATTGGGTCATCTTTTCCTTGTGCTGCATTGCCGTAATGAAGCGACCGTCCCTCAGCAGCGGCAGAACTTTCAGGGCGATTCCGCCCGCGATGTAGAGGCCGCCACGCGCCACTGTGCGCACCACCAGATTCCCCGCCTCCGATCCGTAAATATCGATCCACAGGCTCATCGCCGCAATGCATACGGGACATTCCTTCGCGAGCGCCCGGCGCGTGATTTCAGCCGCGGGATCGACGGAAGCGTCATCAAAGCCCGGATGGCGAACCGTGGGATCGAGAAATTCGTGGAGAGTCTTAAATCCCCGGCCGGAAAGAATCATCTCCGCGCTGACGAATTCGCTGCGCGATTTGATGTACTTCCACAGATCGGCCTGTTGCGCGGTTTGGGGGGCGAAATCGGCGTGGCCGCCTTCGGTCGCCGTCGGAAGATGCTTCGTACCGTCCCAGAACAGTATCGCTTCACCCAACCCGGTGCCCGCGGCGATCACCGCGCGCGGCGCCTGCGGCGCGGAGACTCCGGCATGTAGTAAGTCCAAGTCGGCGGGGGTCATCACGCTGATTCCGAATGCCGCGGCCTCCAGATCGTTCAGCAAACGGACTCGTTCCAGGCCCAGAAGCTTTGCCATCGTCGCCCCGTCCACAATCCACGGCAAATTCCCGGTGCGCACTCGGTAATCCACCACCGGCCCGGCGATGCCGAACGATGCAGAATCCGGTTTCGCGCCGGTGACTTGCAAGAAATCGGCGACGATTTCTTCCAGACCCTTGTGTTCGTGGCTGGGATAACGCTTGTCGGAAACCTTGGTAAGTTTGTTCTGCTGGATGTCGAAAAGCCCGAGGTTGGTCTTCGTTCCGCCGATGTCGCCGGCAAGTATCAAGCGTACCTCCCAAGCGAAACCTGAAATTCGTGAATTCGATCGCGTTTGTACGGCGAGCCTGCAGCTCTAAATCGGGCGCCAGCGGCGTCCTTCGGACACCGTCAGGTCGTCCGCCGCGCGCGGCCCGTCGCTGCCCGCCGGATAATTCGGGAAGGGCGGCGCCGCCGCGTTCTGCCAAGCCTCGAGAATCGGATCGACCAAGCCCCACGCAGCCTCGACGCTATCGGCGCGATCAAACAGCGTGGCATCGCCGCGGATGCAGTCGTTGATCAGCGTGGCATATGCCTCGCGCGTTCCCGCGCCAAAAGCTTGTCGGTACCGGAAATCCATCGTGACCGGGCTGATGTGCATCTGCGATCCCGGCGATTTAGCGCCGAAGCTCAGGGAAATTCCCTCGTCGGGCTGAATATTCAGCACCATCGAATTCGGCTCGACGCTCTCGCCCTGAAAAACCATGTGCGGCGCTTTCTTGAAGCGGATCGCGATCTCCGTCATGGCCCTGGCCAAGCGTTTCCCGGAGCGCAAATAAAATGGCACGCCGCTCCAGCGCCAGTTATCGACCAACAGCTTCAGGGCCACGAAAGTTTCCGTGGCGGAATCCGCTTTCACGCCCGGCTCCTGCCGGTATCCCGGCACCGCCGCGCCTTTCAGCGTCCCCGGCCCGTATTGTCCCCGGATCACCGATTTCCAAACCGACTCAGTGCTAAACGGCCGGATCGACTGCAGGATCTTGATCTTCTCGTTGCGCACCGACGTGGCATCGAATCGCGCCGGCGCCTCCATCGCCACGAGCGAAGTCAACTGCAATACGTGGCTCTGAATCATGTCGCGCAGCGCGCCGGTCGATTCGTAAAACGCCGCGCGCTTTTCGACACCCAGGGCTTCGGCTGCGGTGATCTGCACGTGGTCCACGAAATTCCGATTCCAGATCGGCTCGAAAATTCCGTTGCCGAAGCGGAAGACCAACAAGTTCTGTACGGTCTCCTTGCCGAGGTAGTGGTCGATACGGTAGACCTGCGGTTCATCGAACACTTTCAGCACCTTCGCGTTCAGATCGCGCGCTGATGCACCATCGCGCCCGAAAGGTTTTTCGACAATGATGCGCGCCCACGAATCCCCGTTTTTCGGTTTCGCCAGGCCGGCCCGCCCCAGCTGCTCGATCACATGCTGGTAAACTTCCGGGGGCGTCGCCAGATAAAACAAACGATTGCCGCCGAGATTGTTCTCGCCGTCCACGGCATCGAGCCGCTCCGCCAGTTTCTTGTACGACTCCGGATCGTCGTAACTTCCGTGAAAATATTGAAGGTGATCGAGAAAACTCTTCCGCCGGTCGCCCTTTGAGCCGTTCTGGTCCACGTTCGACAAGAACTCCCCGGCGGATTTTCGGAACGCGTCGTCGCTCATCTCCGTACGCGCGAAGCCGATCAGCTTGAACCGAGGCGCCAGACAGCTATGCAACTCCAGATCGTAGAGTGCGGGCAAGAGTTTCCGACGCGCGAGATCGCCCGACGCGCCAAACATCACGATCAGACAGGGATCATTCGGAATTTCGCAGTAATAGGAATCGTTTCGCGGCGCTTCGGAGACTACGGCAGGATTGCTGCTCATGGGCGTGCTCCGTCGGGATTGTCGCGGATCGCTCGGCGAAGAAACGGCTTCGAAAAACCGCCTCCCGCACCAACAGGCTCCGCAAGCGAACAGCGTACCATACTCCGTATCGGCTCTTGTTACGTTCCCGTGAATCGAGCCGCGCGTTCGGCGACGAAATGGCATCCTGGGCTTTTAGCCCGGATCGGGATCGACTGCTCCGCGCTCCCTTACAACAGCGCGAAATACCGAATCAAATTCCCGTCTGTTTTTCGCTCGCCGACGCCGACAAAAACATGCCGCGTGAGCCAATCATGCTTTCCGACCGGCACCTCAAACGACGGAAACGCCCGCAAATAATATTCCGAAGGCTCAACCGCCGGCCCACCCTCAAACGCCATCGCCCGCAATCGCTGCATCGTATCGTCCTCATATCCCCACAAATACCCGCGGTTTTGAACCAGGATCAAGGTTCCATCGTCCTCTTGAAGCATGTAGCGCGCATCGAATTGCGCCGTGTCGTCCGGTCGGAACAGGGCGTAATCGCCGCCGCTATTCGGCACCGCTTTTCCCCGCAGCAGCGGTCCGGAAAATTGGCCGCTATCGAGATAGACTGCGCCGCGATTGGCACCGCTCGGCATGTTCAGGATCGTTTGCACGCGCGCGAAACGCAACCGCACCTCAAATGCGAATTCCAGCCGCGGCTCGGTAATCGTCGAAACGACGGCGCCGAACGGCCTCGTTTTGCCCATGGAATCGTTGCCTCTCGATAATCTGGTGATACAATCCCCCGGTTCTTGCAGCCTGTCAATCTCGGCCGTCGGGAGGTCTTTATAACGGTCGTCTTCAGGGGAGATTTATCATGAAAGTCGCTCTGATCGGCGCCAGTGGTTTCGTCGGATCTAAAATTCTGGCTGAAGCGCTCCAGCGCGGCCATCAGGTCACGGCGATCGTCCGCAATCCTGAGAAAATCCAGCCCGACAAGAATCTCAACACGAAAAAAGCCGACGTGCTCAATGTTGACGAGCTCTCGAAGTTGTTGGCCGGACACGACGTGATCGTCAGCGCGTTCAACCCCGCGCGCGGCGTCGCAGGCGCCCATGTGTACGACCTTCATGTCCAGGGACACAAAGGCATCCTCGCCGCAGCGAAAAAATCCGGTGTGAAGCGCTTCCTTGGCGTCGGCGGCGCGGCCAGTTTGAAGACTCCCGAGGGAATCGAGCTCATCGACTCGCCGCAGTTCCCCGCCGCTTACGAACAATTCAAGCCCGGTATTCGTGGCACCCGCGAGCTCTACTATCTGCTGAAACAGGAGCCAGCGCTCGATTGGGTTTTCATCGCGCCCTCAGTCGTGATCGCTCCCGGCGAACGAACCGGAAAATTCCGCATCGGCAAGGACCACGTGCTGTACAACGACAAAGGCGAAAGCAAGATTTCGCTCGAGGACTACGCCGTTGCGCTCGTAGACGAAATGGAGCGCCCCCAGCACCACAACGAGCGCATCACGATCGGCTACTAAATGCCGGCACTCACGACCGAAGACCGCCTCGCCGTCAACGATCTACTCGCGGCCTACGCCTGGGCGCTCGACACCGGGGACGTGGACGCTCTGGTGGCCTGTTTCACGCCCGACGCCGTCGTGATCGAGGAAGCATTCGAAGAGCCGGATCGATGGGAAGGCCGCGCCAACATCCGCCGCTTCGCCGAGCATTTCCGCAACGTTCCGAATTTTCCTGGCCGCCAGCACCACATTACGAACTCCGTCGTCACCGGCGATTCTGAGCGTTGCGCCGTGCGTTCCTTCGCACTGGTCACCGAATGCCGGGGCGAGCCGCCTTACGTGATCCGCTTCGCCGGGTATTGGGACGACAGGCTCGCTAAAATCGCCGACCGATGGCTTTTCACCGAGCGAGTCATCCGTCTCTGGGATGGCGAAGTCCTCTCGCACTTCCCTGGCCGCGGGCAACGGATACCGCGCAAGCGTCCTCCCGAGCTGATCGTGAAGCGTACCTCCTAGTTTTCAATTTCACGGGCGGCTCATGAACCGCTTCATGTAGAATGCGCCTGCTCCGGGGGATGCGAAGGTCGGCTCTGCCGTCAACAGCCCGGCCCAAAAGGACCATCACAATGAAGATTCGAATTTTCGGATTTGCCGCGGTCTTGTTCGCCTTTGCATTCGCGTTTGCCCACACGGCTCAGGCTCAGTCACCGAAACCGGTCCGCACCGACGCTGGCCCCGTGCAGGGAACCGTCGAAGACGGCCTCACGATTTATAGAGGAATCCCATTCGCCGCGCCTCCGCTGGGAGATTTGCGCTGGCGCACGCCGCAGCCGCACGCTCCGTGGACTGATGTTTTGAAGGCCGACAAATTCGCGCCTGCTTGCATGCAGGTGCCCATCGTGATGCCGGCGCTCGGCCTCGACGCGCTCACGGTCAATGAAGACTGCCTCTATCTCAACGTTTGGACTCCGGCGAAAACACCGAAAGACAAGCTTCCTGTGATGGTCTGGATCTACGGCGGCGGCTTCACCATTGGCGGGACGTCGCTTGGACAGTACGACGGCAAGAACCTCGCGAAAAAAGGCGTCATCCTCGTCAGCGTCGCGTATCGGCTCGGTCAGTTCGGATTTCTCGCCTCTCCCGAGCTGAGCAAGGAACAGGGCGGCCATTCCGGCAATTACGGTCTGCTCGACCAGATCGCCGGGCTCGAGTGGGTGACGAAAAATATCGCGGCGTTCGGCGGCGACCCGCATCGCGTCACCATCTTCGGGGAATCGGCCGGAGGAATTTCCGTCAGCATGCTGTCCGCTTCCCCGCTCGCGGGGGGTTTGTTCTCCGGCGCGATCTCGGAAAGCGGCGGCAATTTCGGGCCGGAAAAGCACGGCAACGATAACGAAGGCGGCGCGAACATGCTCTCGCTCGCCACGGCCGAAAAGAACGGCGCGGAATATCTCGCAAAGCTCGGCACTGCATCGATCGCCGATGCCCGCAAGAAAACCGCGGAAGAAGTGATGAAAGCTTCGAATCCGGGGCTTGGCGGATCGTGGCCGATTTTCGACGGTTACGTGTTGCTCGGCGACCAGGACAAGCTCTACGAAGAGGGAAAATACAACGACACGCCGATCCTGATCGGCTCCAACGCCGACGAGGGCGCGCTGTTCGTCGCGCAAACCACCGCCGCCGCGTATCAAGCCCAGATCAAAGCGGGCTACGGCGACTACGCGGACAAGATTTTCGCCGCCTATCCCGGCGACACGGATGCGCACGCGCTGCGCTCCGCCCGTGACATGTTTCGGGACGCGACCTTCGCATGGCCTACGTGGGCTTGGGCTCAGCTACAGTCGAAAACGGGCAAGGGGAAAGTGTACGTGTACTATTTCAGCCACCGCCCCGCCTACCCCAACGCGCCGAATTTCAAGGATTGGGGGGCGGCACACGGCGCCGAGATTTCCTACGTTTTCGGAAATTTCTCGCAGCAGATGCCCGCAAGCGACGCGGACAAGAAAGTCTCGGACGAGGTTTCGACCTACTGGACGAATTTCGCCAAGACCGGCGATCCCAACGGCAGCGGCCTACCGAACTGGCCCGCCTTCACCGACGCGAACCAACAGGTGATGAAGCTGAACGACCCGTCGCAAGCCGTGCCGGTCCCACACCTGGACCAGCTGAGGGTCCTCGACGGCTACTTCGCGTGGCGGCGCACGCCAGCTGGGTCGGACGGCAACTAAGTTCGCGCGCTAACGGAACTGGATCGTAGCCTTGTCCAGTTCCGCCATCACGCCGGCATCAATCTTCACATCCAGCGCCGCCAGCGTTGCGGCCAGCTGCTGCGGCTTGCTCGCTCCGATAATCGGACTCGTAATGACCGGATTGGCAAGCACCCAGGCGAGCGAAAGCGTAATCAGCGGAATGCCCGCGCGCGAAGCAACCCCCTGCAATTCGCCAACGGCCTTGAAAATATTCTCCTGCCAATACCGCCCCTTATAGAGTTCGCCGATGCGCCCTTCGTAAGCGAAGCGCGTTCCCTCGCTCGGCGGCTGCGAAAAATCGTGCTTCCCGGAAAGCATGCCGCCCCCAATTGGATTGAAAGGGATCACGCCGACGCCTTCCTCCGCGCACAGTGGCAGCATCTCGCGTTCGATTTCGCGATAAAGGAGGTTGTAACGCGGCTGCACGCAAACAAACCGGGCAAATCCGCGCGCATCGCTGCGCCCCAGCGCCCGCGCAATCTGGTACGCCAGATAATTCGAGCAGCCGATGTAGCGCACCTTGCCCGCACGGACGAGATCGTCGAGCGCGCCGAGCGTTTCGTCCACCGTCACGTTTGGATCAAATCCGTGAAGCTGGTAGAGGTCGATGTAATCCGTGCCCAGCCGCCCGAGCGAATTGTCGATCGACTCCAAGATGTGACGGCGATTATTCCCCGCGTGAAACGGCTGCGGCCCCACCGGCCAGAAACATTTCGTCGCCACCACCCAGTCGTGCCGCTTTCCCTTGATCCATTTACCGATGATTTCCTCGGTGCGCCCGGCGCGCTCCAGCCCGCCGCCCAGCGGATACACATCCGAGGTGTCCATGAAAGTGATCCCGCCCGCCGCGGCGCGGTCCAGAATCGCGAACGAAGTCGCCTCATCGCACTGGTATCCAAACGTCATCGTTCCCAGACACAGCTTCGAAACCTTCAAACCCGTGGCTCCCAACCGAACGTGTTCCACAGCGCCTCCGCGCGACCCAGATTCAATTGCGCAAAATGACAGAACGATATTGTTGGCCGCCCGCGGCGAAGTCAAGCTGCGACACCCCGCGTAGGCCACCGCGAGTTGCGGCCACTGTGCATACGCGTTTAAGATGAATGCAGAATCTCAACGGAGGCTTCCCCGAAATGGCAGATGAAAAGCAGGGCGCGCAACAAGTCCGCATGGTGAAATGCGTGAAGCTGGGCAAAGAGCTGCCTGGCCTCGACCGCGCCCCCTGGAAGGGCACCCTCGGCCAGCGCGTCTACGAACATGTCTCCAAAGACGCCTGGAAAATGTGGGTCGACCACTCCAAGATGCTACTCAACGAGTTCCGCCTGAATCCGCTCGATCCGAACTCGCAAAAAATCATGGAGGATCAGATGGAGCAGTACTTCTTCGGCGAAGGTTCAAAACTGCCCGAAGGCTACGTGGCTCCGAAGCATTGATCGTGTTTTTTTCACCCGGCGCGAACGGGCCCGCATACAGGGCACTGTGTTAGACTTTGCGCTGTCAGATCGCTCGAAAGTCCTTGAGGGGGGACACTTCATGCAAATTCGAACTCTGCTCCTGATTCCCGCGCTGCTCGCGTTTTCCGCCGCAGCCGCGACGGCCGACACCGCTCCCAAATCCGCCCACGCCGACATCATGGACGCCAAAGGCGCCAAGGTCGGCACCGCGAAAATCAAAGCCGTGAAAGACGGCGTGCAGATCCAGGTGAAAGTGATGGGTCTGCCTGCCGGCGACCACGGCATTCACATCCACACGGTCGGCAAATGCGAAGGCCCGGCGTTCACCACGGCCGGCGGACATTTCAACCCGACCAGCGCCCACCACGGTATGAACAATACGATGGACCCTCATCCGCACCTCGGCGATCTGCCCAACCTCAACGTCGCAGCCGACGGAACGGGCAGCGCCACCTTTGTGGCCAAAGGCGTGTCGCTCGGCGACCAAGCAAGTTCGCTGTTCCAGGACGGCGGCACGTCGATCGTAATCCACGAAAAGGCCGACGATTTGATGTCCGATCCCTCCGGTAATTCGGGCAATCGCATCGCCTGCGGCGTCATCGAGAAGTAGGACCGAAATGCGCTGGCTGAGGTGCGCGGCGGCACCGAGTTCGATCGCCATCGTGCTCGCCGCGGCCCTCGCCACAGCGCAAACCGGTCCCGCGCAGACGAATTCTCCGCCGACCTTCGCGCAGGACATCGCGCCGATCGTCTACCGCTCCTGCTCTTCCTGCCATCGTCCCGGCGAATCCGGTCCGTTCCCGCTACTCAGCTATGATGACGCGAAAAAATTCGCGCCGCAAATTGCCGCCGCCGTCAGTTCGCGCGCGATGCCGCCCTGGCTCCCGGCACATGGGTATGGTGACTTCACAAACGATACCAGCCTGACGGACAGCGAGATTCACACCATCGTCGAATGGGCCAAGTACGGCGCGCCGCAGGGTCCGCCCGACCAAGGCCCGCCCGCGCCGAAATTCACGGAAGGCTGGGAGCTCGGCACGCCCGACATCATCCTCGATGCCACACGCGCGTATACCGTCCCGCCCTCGGGCCCCGACGTTTTCTGGAATTTCATTTTCTCGCCGCAGCTCTCGACCAAGCGTTATGTCCGCGCGATCGAAGTTCGCCCCGGAATTCCGCACGGCGTGCATCACGCCAATCTTCTCGTGGATCGCGCTGGCTCGGCGCGAAGCCGCCAAACCCAGCCCGGCGCCGGATTCCCGGGGATGGACCTGACCGTGCAGCACAGCGTCTTCGATTTCGACAGCCATTTTCTTTTCTGGAAGCCGGGCAGCGCACCGTGGGTCGAACCCGACGGCCTCTCCTGGGAACTCGATCCCGGCACCGACCTCATCCTCAACGCACACATCATGACCATGGGTATGCCGATGCAGGTGAAGCCTTCGATCGGCCTTTATTTCAGCGACAAGCCGCCCACAAAATTCCCGCTTCTCATCGAACTCGAGCGCGACGGCAAGCTCGACATACCCGCCGGAGCCCGCGATTTCACGCTGGCCGACGATCTGCGTCTTCCGCTCGACGTCGATGCGCTCGCCGTCTACCCGCACGCGCATTATCTGGGCCATCTGCTGGAGGCCTACGCGACCCTGCCCAACGGCCACCGCAAGTGGCTCATCAAAATTCCCGACTGGGACCCCAACTGGCAGGCTGTCTATCACTACCGCGAGCCTGTGTTTCTGCCGAAAGGCACGCTCATCTCGATGCGCTGGCACTTCGACAATTCAACCGCAAACCCACGCAATCCGCATAAGCCGCCGCAGCGCGTCGTCGGCGGGAACCAATCCACCGACGAAATGGCCCACCTCTGGCTACAGGTCCTGCCGCGCGGTGACGGCGACCGTCGCCGCGAGCTCGAACAAGCCGTGATGCAGCACAACGTGGAGAAAAATCCGGGCGACTTCTGGGCCCGTCTCTGGCTGGGCGCGCTCAGGCTCTCGCTCGCGAATCCTGCCGGCGCCGAAGCATCGCTCGAGACGGCCGTCCGCATCGATCCCAGTCAGCCCGAAGGCCATAATTGGCTTGGCCTGGCCCTCGGCGCGCTGGGCCGCTCCCAGGAGGCGATTTCGCAGTTCCGTACGGCGCTTGTCCTGAAGCCCGATTACGCCAATGCGAGCTTCAATCTCGCCCGTACTCTCGCCAGATTTGGCCGCTATGACGAAGCTGCTTCGGTTTTCACTGCCATGATCACCTCTTCGCCCAACGATCCGCAAATCCGCAACGCATTTGGCGAAGCTCTTTTAAAAATGCACAAGCCCGCTGACGCCCTAGCCCAATTCGACCGATCCCTCGCGCTCGATCCATCACAGCAAGTTGCCCAGGAAGATCGCGATATCGCCCAGCGGGAGCTTTCGGGTCCCTGACATCCTCACTACTATCGCGCAGGCACCAGCCGTTCGCTCCGTGGACATACGCCAGAAACATATACGATATAATTTGGATCCGATGCCCGGGTTCTTCTCCAACCTTGTCCAATCGCTTCAAGGCCGCCGCAAGGACATGCGATTCCTGTGCCATCGCCTGCTGTCTGAGCGCGGCGAGGCCTCGCAAACCGCCATCGCGCAGGAAATCATCTCTGCCTACAACTCGATGAAGCCTGAACAGCGCCCGGCATTCTTCGAAATTCTCACTCGCGAATTTTCGCCCGACCCCGCCAAAATCCGCGCCGCGGTCGGCGAATACGAACGCACCCCTGGCGACGAAACACTCGCCTCGCTCTCCGACGCTGTGGAAGCGCCGCGCCAGGAACTGATCCGCCGCATTAACACGGCCCTGCACGGCACGCAAACGCTAGTCAATTTGCGATCGGACCTGTTGTCGCTACCGAAGAACGGTGCGAATTTCGAAGCGCTCGATTCCGACCTGCGCCACCTGTTCCGCTCCTGGTTCAATCGCGGCTTCCTGCACCTGGAACGCATCAGCTGGGAAACCTCGGCGCGCATCCTCGAAAAATTGATCCGCTACGAATCGGTGCACGAAATCAACGGATGGCCCGATTTGCGCCGCCGCCTCGAGGCCGACCGCCGCTGCTTCGCGTTTTTTCATCCCGCGCTCACCGACGAACCGATCATCTTCGTCGAAGTCGCGCTCGCGAAGGGCCTCGCCGGCGATCTCGAGCCGCTGCTCGACGTAAACGCACCCGTCCTCGATCCCGACAAAGCCGACACTGCGATCTTTTATTCCATCAACAATTGCCTTACCGGCTTGCGTAACGTTCCCTTCGGAAACTTCCTGATCAAGCAGGTGGTCGCCGAACTCGCCGCCGAATTCCCGAACATTCGCACCTACAGCACGCTCTCGCCGCTACCCCTTTTCGCCCGCGCGCTGCATGACAACGAAAATCAGCTGGGATTTACGCGAGAACGCCTGTCGCGCTTGATGGAAGAGTATTCGCTTGAGCTCGGCGCGGCCGGTCGGCGGGACACGGTCGATGCTCTTTTCCGGCTGCTGGAGGATCCCATCGCGAACCGCAAACTTCTCGCCGAGCCTCTCGAACGGCTCGCGCTCGCCTATCTCACGCGAGCCCGCCGCCGCGGAAAACTCTACGACCCCGTCGCCACGTTTCATCTTTCCAACGGCGCGCGCCTGGAACGCATCAACGTGTTCGGGAATTTGCGGCCCTACGGATTGAAGGATTCCTACGGTGTGACGGTGAACTACCGCTACCTGCCCGACGAGCTCGAGGAAAATCACGAACGCTTCGTCCGCGGCGGCCAGATTCGCGTGCCGAGCAGCCTCTACCGCGAACACAAGGCAGTAGCCGCCGCCTGGGATACTCGGCCCGCCGTCGAAAAACCCGCGCGCGAAAAACGCCGGTCCTAGGCCGTTTTGCTCTTGTTCAGCAGCGCCGCGGCGTCCTCGGCATCTTCCTCGCGCACGCGCAGCTTCACGCCGCCAAGCGCGTTCGAAAGAAACCAATCCATGCGCACGATGTTCTGATCGCCCAAAAACGCTTCGATCCCCGCCGATTCAAGAATGCTTTTCGCCAGCAGCGCTTCCGGCAGGGTCATGTACTTGCGGAGGTTTACGATTCGGGAATGCGCTTTCGGCTCGGCTTCGGGCGCAGGCTCGGCAAGCTTCGTTCTCAGACCGCGGCGCGCCAGGTCCACCTTCAGCGCCCATTTCGCCGCGTCGGAAAGCGAGCCCGCATCGGCCGCCAGGCGCTCGACTTCAGCATTGCTCATGCTGCCGTACAATCGCGCCAGTCGCCAGCGCTCCCTGTCGATTTCAGGTGTAGCCATCCTCTATGAAATATACGCGAGCTGGAGCTTCAACCCAAGGGAATCACGGCGGTTCGTCCCTCGCAGCCTCCCACAGGTGCCCGCACGAATAGCAGACCCAAGCGACGTGTGTGACGGGAAAGGGAAAATTGAGCCAGAGCATGCCATACGGAAGGTGTTTCATTAATCCGCGGTAGGAGATTTCAAACGAATGGCAGTTGGGACAACGCGACTGCCTGTACTCTCCGACGCCTTCCACCTCCAACGACTCCAGATAGTCCTGCTGCTGCAATTCGCCCGCGTCGGCGTCCTTCGGCCTGACCCAGAGCTTGATACCTCGAGCAGATTCGACCACATCCAATCCATTCGATTCGTGATTGCATCGATCAGAAAACTTTCGATGCTCGCTGAATCGAGAATGCTCTTTGCCAGGAGCGCGTCGGGCAAATCTCTGAACCGGCGCAGTAGCACCGGCCCGGGAGGCTCTTCTGGTTCTGGCGGCGGGAAGGCGGCGGGATCCGGCAGCCGCGTGGCGGAAAGTCTTCGGGAAAGCTCAGATTGGAGCTCTTCCGGGGCTATGTCCGAAAGCGAGCTCCCGTCGGCGATTTCCTCCAACTCGCCGTCAACCAGGGCGCCATAAAGCTGCTTCAATCTCAGGCGCTCGTTGTCGGGATCTAAGCTGGCCACGGTGCGCGCAATATATGCGACTCGCGCCTGCGAATCCAATGGCGGTGCGCGATTGGACGGTAGTTTCCTCAGAACTTTTCAGAATATGATGGCAGCGTGAATCGAACCCTCATCGCGCTCGGAGCGCTCGCGTTTATGGCATTCTCCTGCGGCTGCAATGACGACAATTCGTCGAAGTCCGACGCGGAGCTCGGGCTGAACGCCCAGCAAGCGAGTGGCCGCCACATCTATCGGCAAACATGCGCCCCCTGTCACGACGCACACTCCGACCCGGGAGAAAACGGCCCCAGCCTCAAGCGCCTCTTCAAGAAAACGTTCCTGCCCAGCGGCCTGCCCGCCAACGAACGCTTCGTCCGCCAAACCATCCTCAACGGCCGCAACATGATGCCCGCCGCTGGCAGCGCCCTCACTCCGCAACAACTGGACGATCTCGTCGCCTATCTCCATGCCCTGTAAGCCATCCTCATTTCTGGCGGTCTATTTTCTGCCTCTGCCTCCGCCGCCTGCACTCCCACCCCCGCCTCCGCCAAAACCGCCGCCACGAGAATATCCACTTCCACCGCCCGAACGCCCACTGCTCCCGGAGATGCCTGCGTAAATGGCTTCATCAATTCTCCGTCCTGGCGCGCACTCCAAAATCTCCAAACCGCCTCACGCTTGACGAGAACTATGCCGCGCCTAACATGGATAGCGTGAAGTTGTCGGGAAATTGCAAAGCGGAAAGCGTCGCGGCCGGTTTCGTGTAGGCGGCGGGGATGCGCATTGACGCAATTGGGTGCCAATCCAGAAAATCGGGGGCACCCACGCCCCGCGACTGCGCTAAACTGGTTTTGCTTCCACTACAGGAGAGACTGATTTCGTGAGCCTACCCGCCAAGAACTCCTTCGCCGCGCGCGCCACGCTCGGCGTCGGCAGCGACAAATTCGATATCTATCGCCTGGAAGCGCTCGAGCGCGCCGGCGTCGGCAACGTCGCCCGGCTTCCGTTCTCGCTCAAGGTCCTGCTCGAAAATCTGCTGCGCCACGAAGACGATCACTTCGTCCGCTACGACGACATCACCGCACTCGCCGGCTGGAACCCCTCGGGGGTAGGCGGCGCAACCGAAAGAGAAGTCTCCTTCATGCCCGCGCGCGTCCTGCTGCAGGATTTCACCGGCGTTCCGGCGGTCGTCGACCTCGCCGCGATGCGTGACGCGCTGAAGGCGCTCGGCGGCGACCCGAAAAAAATCAATCCGCTGATTCCCGCCGAGCTCGTCATCGATCATTCCGTGCAAGTCGACAAATTCGGAGCAGCGGGCGCCTTCGCCTTCAACGCCGATCTCGAAATGCAGCGCAATATCGAGCGCTATGCTTTCCTGCGCTGGGGCCAGAAGGGTTTCGAAAATTTCAAAGTCGTGCCGCCGGACACCGGCATCTGCCATCAGGTAAACCTCGAATACCTCGCGCGCGTGGTCTTCCGCGAACGGCAGGGCAGCGGCTGGGTCGCCTTCCCCGATTCGCTCGTCGGCACCGATTCACACACCACGATGGTCAACGGTCTCGGCGTTTTCGGCTGGGGCGTCGGCGGAATCGAAGCAGAGGCTGCCATGCTCGGCCAACCGCTCTCAATGTTGATTCCCGCGGTCGTCGGATTCAAGCTGCACGGACGCCTACCCGAAGGTGCCACCGCGACCGACCTCGTCCTCACCGTCACGCAGATGCTCCGCAAGAAGGGCGTCGTCGGAAAATTCGTCGAATTCTACGGCACGGGGCTTTCCAGCCTTACGCTTCCCGACCGCGCTACCATTGCCAACATGGCGCCCGAGTACGGCGCGACCATGGGCTTCTTCCCCGTCGACGCGGAAACCCTCTCGTATCTTCGATTCACCGCGCGCCCCGCGGATCAGGTCAAGCTCGCCGAGGCGTACACGAAAGAACAGGGGCTGTTCCGCACCGACCAGACTCCCGACCCGATTTTCTCAGACACGCTCGAACTCAATCTCGCGTCCGTTGTTCCCACGATGGCCGGTCCGAAGCGCCCGCAGGATAGCGTCCCACTGACCAATGCGAAAGCCGCGTTCGAAAAATCGCTCACCGAAGCGCCCAAACACACAAAGGTGCAAAACAACGGCGACAATTTTGATCTTGCGGACGGTTCCGTGGTTATCGCCGCGATCACGAGCTGCACCAACACCTCGAATCCGTCTCTGATGCTCGGCGCCGGGCTGCTGGCGAAAAAAGCCGTCGAGCGCGGCCTTACCGCTAAGCCATGGGTTAAGACCAGCTTCGCGCCCGGCTCGAAAGTCGTCACCGATTACATCGAAAAGGCCGGCCTGTGGCCCTCGCTCAATTCGCTGGGCTTCCATCTAGTCGGTTACGGCTGCACCACCTGCATTGGCAACAGCGGTCCGCTTTCGGAACCGATCGGCAAAGCGATCAAGGACCACAATCTCGTGGCCGTTTCGGTGCTCAGCGGCAATCGCAATTTTGAAGGCCGCGTCCATCCTCTCTGCCGCGCGAACTATCTCGCGTCGCCGCCGCTAGTCGTGGCCTACGCGCTTGCAGGCCGCATGGATTTTGATATCGTCAACGAGCCGCTAGCCAGCGACAAATCCGGTAGGCCCGTTTATCTGCGCGATATCTGGCCTTCGCCACAGGAGGTCGAATCCACGATGCGCAGCGCGGTGACCTCCGAAATGTTCTCCAAGGAGTACGCCGACGTGTTCACGGGCGATGAGCACTGGCGCGCGCTTCCCGTCCCCGATGGCGATCTCTACGCGTGGGACGACAAATCGACCTACATCAAGAATCCGCCGTATTTCGAGGGCATGCCGAAGCAGCCCGGCCAGATTTCCGACATGAGCGGACTGCGCGTGCTCGCCGTACTCGGCGACAGCATTACGACCGACCACATCTCACCGGCCGGGTCAATCCAGCCCGAAGGGCCCGCAGGAAAATACCTGGTCGCGCACGGAGTGCAGGCCAAGGATTTCAATTCCTACGGCGCGCGCCGCGGAAATCACGAGGTGATGATGCGCGGCACGTTCGCAAATATTCGCCTGCGTAATCACCTCGCGCCCGGCACCGAGGGCGGATGGACCATTCACCAGCCCGGCGGCGAACAAATGTCGATTTACGCAGCGGCCATGAAGTACCGCGACGAAAAAGTGCCGCTGATGATCGTGGCCGGAAAGGAATACGGCTCGGGATCGTCGCGCGACTGGGCCGCGAAAGGAACCATGCTGCTTGGCGTGCGCGTGGTGCTGGCCGAAACCTTCGAGCGTATTCACCGCAGCAACCTGGTGGGCATGGGCGTGCTGCCCCTGGAGTTTTTGCCCGGCGAAAACGCTAAATCGTTCGGCCTCACGGGTCTCGAAATATACGATTTCGAAGGACTCTCGCAATCCTTCGAGCCACGCAAAAGAATTCGAGTCACCGTGCGCGACGTCGACGGCAGCGTAACTCGCCATTTCCACGCTGTCGCGCGCGTGGACACCCCCTTCGAGGTTGCCTATTACAGGCACGGTGGAATCCTGCCCTACGTCCTCCGCCAAATGCTTTAGCTACCTAGGCTTAGAATTGCTTGAGGTGGTACTGGACGGCTCCTATCTGCATTGGCCACATGGGCGCCCGCGCAACGACGTCGTTGCGGCGGCGACACAAACGCTCAACTGGTTTGCTACCCCAGAGGCAATCATGCGAAACGAAACGTCTGTCCTCCGCGGCGTGGTTCTGGTGCTGATCGCCTGCGGCCTTCTCATCGTGGCATCCGTGCGGAGGCGGTGGTGGAGGAGGTGGCGGCGGACGAAGTGGCGGCGGGAACAGCAATCCCGGCACGCCTCCCGGACAATATAACAACAGCAGCGTCCGCTTGACGATCAACGGCGTGACCGTGAACGCGCAATAACACTGACGCCGAGCGTTCCCGGCCAGCCGCTAGTTTTTCTTCTTGCCGAACAGGCCGCCGAGCGCGCCTGAGGCGGCTTTGGCGGCTCCGGCCGGCGCTGCTACCGCGCCCTTGGCCATCGAGCCGGCCATTCCTGCAACGTCGGGCAGGAAGATGGGATTCGATGTTGTTCCCGTGACCGTGAACGGAACGCCATTTGAGTTCTTGTTACCCAGCGTCATCACCGACCCCATCGCGCCGGCGAGCTTCGCGGACATTTTACAATTCAGCTGGCCGGTGGAGCTGATGTTCGCGGTTCCTACGACCGTCCCGATCGACGGCACAACGACATTCAGGTTCGTCGCCTGCGTGCCGGTGGGATCAACGTGCACGTCCGCGGTCAGCAATTGAATCTCGGTGTCGGAATCTCCGCTGCCGCCTTTGCCGCCGAGCCCAGTGAACGAAGAAAGCGCGCCGAGCTTTTGTTTTAAATTGAAACCGCCCATTTTCCCGTCGGCGAGTTTCACGGGACCGTTGATGACGAGCTTGTCGACCGGTCCGTTGATTGTGAGATCGAGGTCGAGGCTGCCGCTCTTGAGCGATGCACCCGGCGGCAGCGTGATCGCCGCGGCCGGCAACATCCCCTCGAGATCCGCTATCGGCATTCCCGATCCGTTCATTTTCATATTGAGGCTGGGCGATGCGCCGGCGATGTCGTAACTGCCAGTCAGCTTGGCCAGCGCCTTGGCGATGTGCACGTCGCCCTGCTTCAGCGTGCCGGCTTGCTTCTTCAAGTCGTACGCGGTGTCGTAGTCCACATCCACCGGCACGGTAGCGGGCGAACCGCCGGGCTTCAGCCTGATCTTCACGGCTTTCAGGCTGCCCTTCGAGTTCATTTCCTTGCCGTCGGAGGAAAGATCGCCGGTGAAATCGATCACGCCGCCCAGTCCCATCGCCGGATCGACGACCCCGGTGGAGGCGATGTCGAAATTCTTGACCTCGACTTTGGCGTCGAGCGGAGTGAGCGCGGCGTCGGTGGCATCGATCGGGCCGGCTTTGCCTTCGAGCTTCACGGAGCCATCACCCGGCGTCTTGGCCGAGAACTTGAACGGAAACTGCGATGTATAGGAAAGATCGGAGGCTTCCAGATCCACATTCTGGTAAGTCTGCGTCTTCTGATGCGAGCCGGTGCTGCCGATCACCATGGTGCCGTTGGATATCGTAAGCTTTTCGACGGCGATGTTCGTGGGCGCGGCGGAGTTTTCGGATTTCTTGCCCTTGGCGCCGCCGGCGCCCATGGTGGAAAAATTCCATTGGCCGGAGGGCGAACGGAGCAGCGAAACCTGTGGGTCGGTCACGGTGAAGGAACTGACTTCCAGGCGCCGCGAAACAATCAGAGGGAACAGCGCCACGCCGACCTTCACTTCCTTCGCCTGGAGGAAGGGCGAGGGGCTGAAGGCGGGATCGTCGGCGATCACCAGGTTGTCGATCGCCACGCCGCCCGAAAAAATCGCGAGCTCGATATTCCCGATTTCGACCTTGCGGCCGAGCGCATCGGAAACCTGCGTTTGAATTTCGGGCTTGAAATGGTTGACGTCGATCAGATGCGGCAGGATGAGAGCGATCAAGAACAAAACGACGACGACGATACCGACGATGGTGAGGGGTTTCTTCACGTGAACCTCCGGCTAATTTCCTTCGAGCGGACGAGCGGGGTGATTCAGCGGGCGCTATGATACTCCCGCGCGCGGACCCCGGCGCAAATATTTCATCCGCGCGCGGGTGCAGTTATTTGCCGGACGATTGGTTCTGAGCATCCTGCGGCGCGGCTGGCTCAACAATGATCTGGCCATACACCCAGGGATACTCCTTGCAGATGTAGGTGTACGTGCCGGGCTTGTCGAATTTGACCGACGCGAAGTCGAGCGGATGCAGCGGGCCAGTGGTCCACGAACCGTCTTCGGCTACGATTGTGTGCACGAGCTTGCCGTTGTTTCTCCAGGTCACTCTCGCGCCGGCTTTGATCCGCGCGCGAAGCGGAGTGAACTCGTACTCGTCGATCATGTAGTGCGCGCCGGTGAGGCCGGCGTCGCGCACCATCGTAGAAGTTTCGACCAGCGTCGCGTCGACGACCGCGCCGCCGAACTCTTCGGGAGCGGCGATCACCGGCCCTGCCCGTTGCGGCAGAGCGCCACCAAGCTTGAACGCCCAGACGGCACCGCCGATGACGGTGGCGATGTACTCGTCGCCCGCGCTTTCGAAAGCAATCGGCGGGCTGCCGCTAGCGGTGCCCGTCTGGAATTGCCAGATCAGACTTCCGGTGGTCGCGTCATAGGCTTGCATGTTTCCGTCGCCCGCCATCTGGAAGATCAGCCCGCCGGCAGTGGCGAGGGCGCCGCTGGGACGGCCGCCGGGAAACTTTTTCTCCCACGCGATTTTGTCCGTTCGGGTGTCGATGGCGGCCAGCACGCCGTAGCTCAATTTGCTGATTCCCGGCACATGGCTGTTGAATCCCATGCCGAAGAAATCCGGATCGTCGCTGCGGCGGAACCATTGCAGGCCGGCGTTGCCGGTGGCGTAGAAGAATCGCGTCTGCGGGTCGAACGCCATCGGAGTGGCGCGCATGCCGTACACGGGCGCGATCACGTTTTCTTTTCCGATCGTGGCGGGCGTAAAAAAACAGCCGAGTTCGAAACCGCGCGGGAGCGTCTGTTTTTTCCAGTCGTCGCAGTCCGGCAGGACCGGATCAGCGCCCACGGGATAGGGCTGCGTGGCGGCCGTTTTCTGGAACGGATCCTGCGCGACGCGGCGATCTTCCACGCGGCCGAGCGGCTTACCCGTCGCGCGATCGAGCAGGAAGAGATATCCGTCGGTGCGCATCGCGGCGATAGCTTTGCGCGGCTGCCCACTGACCTGCGCGTCGAAGAGCACCGGCGCCTCGGCGATGTCCACTTCCCAAATGTCGTGACGGATCACTTGATAGTGCCAGCGGAGCTTGCCGGTCTTGCTATCGAGCGCGAGGACTGAGCAAAGGTACAAGTTGTCGCCGGCGCGATTTTCGCCGCCGTACTGCGGCACGCCGTTGCCGGTGACGTAAAAGTCGAGGCCCATCGAAGGATCGGTCGCGCCGACGAGCCAGACGGCGCCGCCGCCGCGTTTCCAGGAATCGTTCTTAGGCCAAGTTTCCGAGCCGGGTTCTCCCGGCGCTGGAATGACGAAAAAGCGCCAAGTTTCCTTACCGGTTTTCGCGTCCAGAGCGACGATTTGGCCGCGATTTCCGTTATCGCCGTTTGTTCCGATTGAGACGAGGCCGTCCGCGTAAAGAGGGGCGCCCGAAGGGCCGCCGGTGTTGCTGCCCGCCGGATCGATGAGGGAGTGTTTCCAGACCAGTTCGCCGCTCTTTTCGTGCAGCGCAATGAGATTGGAATCCGAGAGGCCCACAAATACGAGGCCCTCGCCGACGGCGACGCCTTCGCGCGCGGGCGAGCCCGCGACGGGCGCTCCCGGCAGAGTGTCAGGCGCGAGCCGGTACTGCCACGCGATTTTACCGGTGACGATGTCGACCGCAGTAACGAACGGCGGCGCCGTGAGGAACAGGAGGCCGTCGTCGATCACGGGCATGGCGCGACTGGATGGCGGCGGGCCGACTTTTTCCGATATCCAGGCGGCGCCGAGCTTCGCGATATTCTGCGAATTAATCTGCGTGAGCGAAGAATAGCGCGTGTTGCCCTGGTCGCCGCCGACCGCGGACCATTGCGCGGAGCTGGGCAGCGCGACAGACGCCAGCGCCGCTAAGATCAAGAATGGAGCGAAGGGACGCGCTCCTACGGACGTTGGTGCGGGCTTACGGTTCGCCTTCGATTGCATGATCCCAAACCAATCTCCACCCCGGTCGAGTGCGCGGACGATGCCGCCGGCCCATTTTGATGGCGAGTACATCAAACTCTCGCGTGGGCGTCAAGGAAAGAGAGAGAAACTTCCGACGGAGGCGAGCAAAAGAATTTTGGCTGGGAGGCCTGGACTCGAACCAGGATGAGCAGAGTCAGAGTCTGCCATGCTACCAATTGCATCACCTCCCAGCCGACGGGAGACAACAAAAAAGGCCGCGAGCGCGACCTCTAAGTACTCTAACGGCCCGCGCGAATTTCGTCAACGGGTTGGAGGAACAGGCACGAGGCGTTTTTCGCGGACGTAGAATTCGCGATCGCGCCAGCGGATTCTTTGGGGGAAGAAGCTGGCGAGCCAGACGAGGAAAGCGAAGGCGTCGCGCACCGGGAGCATCCAGAGTTTGCGGCGGATCAACGGGTCGCGCATGCCGCGGGCGCCGGTGCCGAGCGCGACCTCGTAGCGCAGCAGCGCGTAAGCGCCGAGGAAGAAGAAAGTTCCCGCCCACGAATGCGCCAACGCAAGGCCAAGGATCGCCCACGGGAGGCCGTGCGTGAAGAGCAGGCCGAGATGCCCGGCGGGCCGCGAAAAACGAATGCTTAAATTCCAGCGAATCTGATGCTGGAAGGCCTCGCCGAGCGATTCGTGCGGGTAGACAATATCCACCGGTGTGCGGATAAGCTCGACACGGCGGCCGCGATCGGCGATGCGATGGCCGAGCTCGTAGTCGTCGCAGAAATAATCAACCAGCGATTCGAAGCCGCCGATTTCAGCGAGCTGTTTTTTCGTGGTGGCCATCACGGCGCCGAGCATGAAGTCCAGACGCTTTCCACAGAGCATCCACGCGACGACCACACCGGGCGCGAAATCGGCGCTGTTGCCGAGAGCTTCGAGATTCGCGGGCAAAGTATCGTCGGTGAGGCCGCGATACAAGCAGGTGACGCCGCCGACGGAGGGATTCGCGAACGCCGCGGCGACGGCGGCCAAAAATCCGGGCTCGACGCGGACGTCGCTATCGCTGACGATCAGAATTTCGTTTTGCGCTTCGCGGGCCATGCGGCAGAGCTTGTTCACCTTGTCGCTGGCGCCCAACGGATCGGCGCCCACGTACACTCGAATCTTACGCGTCGGAAAATCCCGGATGAGCTGGAGAAGCACAGGCATCGCCGGCTCCTGTGGATCGCTCACGCAGAAAAGGATTTCGAATTCAGGATAGTCCTGGCGGCAGAGGCTGGCGAAATTTTCATAGGCGTCGCGATCGAGGCCGCGGATGGGTTTCAAGATGCTGACTGGAGGGAAAAAATTTCCGGAGCGCTCCGTTCTGCGGCGGAAGAATTTGGTCGCGGCCGCGATCGCGAACACATAGTAGGCGAACGGCGCGGCCGCCAGCACCAAGAGCGTGTCGCGAAGCACCGACAAGGTAGCCATCGCCGAATCCTTCGCCTCGACTACTTATTGCCGAGGAAGACGAGTACCACGCCGAGACACACGAAGCCGACGCCGAGCCAGCGCTGGGGCGTTACGCGTTCGCCTAGAAACAACCTGCCGCCGATCGCGCCAGCGGCGTAGCTCAGCGCGGTCGAGGGGAACACGAAGCTCACCTTTGAAAGCGACAGCATGGCGAGGAGCGCAAAAAACGCAATGGCCATCAGCGTGATGCCCATCCACATGCGCTTGAGCAGCATGGCGCGCCCGACCACGCGGGCGATTGAGTGCGGGCGAAAATCCGTAACCTCGCCGATCGATTTCATGGCACGAGAAACGAACAGCTCGCCGCCGGTGCCGACGAACACAATCAGCATGTAAAAAATCGTCTGAGTCACGACCACGAGTGGTGCTCCGGAGTCTTCGGATGCGTGTGCCCGACAACGAAAACACCGGTACAGATCACGGCGACGCCGAGCCAGCGAACGGGAGAGATCGTCTCGTGCAAGACAAAATGCGCGAGAAGCGCAATGAGCACGTAGGACGCGGACGAGGCCGGTTGGACGTAGCTATAGTCCGCCCACGAGAGCACCAGTAGATAGGCAATGAAATAGCTCAGCAGCAGGCCGATGGCGATCCAGATGGTGCCGTTGGTGAAGGAGCGGAAGAAAAAATGCCACAGCTTGCCGGGAGCCCAGCCTTCCCAGCTCCCGACCTGTTTCATGCCCTTTCCGAGGAACGTGTCGCCCAGCGGGGCGACGGAGATCATGATCAGGATCAGGAACGAGGTTTTAAGGTGAAGGCTTTTTGCAGCCGTCATGCCCCTTGAGACTCGCCGAGCCCGGAGCGCGGATTCATCGGGGGCACAGCGACGATGGCTTTCTTGTCCACGCCCTGCTGCTTGCGCGAAACGCGTTTGCGGTCAGCGCGCAGCTTCAGGAAGTCGACGGCCTCGTGATAGAGGCGCTTGCGCTCATGGCCATCCCACAGCGCGTCGCGCACGATGCGCCAGGCGACCTTGGGACGGAAATAGTAGCTGTCGTAGAAGCGGTTGACGCTCTCGACCATGTATTCCTTCGAGAGGCCCGGATATTCAAGGTGCGGAAGCTGGTGGCCGCCGTCGTCGGTGATCGCTTCGCCAGCCAGGAAACCTTCGCGGACGCCCTGATCGTAGAGCTCGGTGCCAGGATAGGCGTGGGCCATCGAAACCTGGATCGTCTCGCAGTCAAGTTCCTTGGCGAAATTGATGGTCTTTTCGATGGTATCTTTCGTTTCGCCCGGAAGGCCGATGATGAAATCGCCATGGACGTGAATGCCGACCTTCTTGCAGTTCTTGACGAAGTTCCGACCCATGTCGAGTGTCTGGCCTTTTTTGATGTTCTTTAGGATCTGCGCGTCGCCGGATTCGAAGCCGACGATCAGCAAGCGGCAGCCGGCGTCGGCCATGGCTTTCAGCGTTTCGTAGTCGCCGTGGACGCGCGCCGTGCAGGACCAGCGGAAGCCCACGGGCTTGAATTCCTTGCAGAGCGCCAGGACGCGGTCCTTGCGGATGTTGAACGTATCGTCGTCAAAGAAAAATTCCTTGGCCTGCGGAAACATCTTGTGGGCCTGGCGGAATTCACGCGCCACGCTCTCAACCGAACGGGTGCGCCATGCGTGGCCGGAAAGCGTCTGCGGCCACAAGCAGAAAGTGCACAGGGCTGGACAACCGCGCGCCGTATAGAACGAGACGAACGGGTGCAGCAGGAACGGGACGTTGTATTTCTCGATTTCCAGATCCTTCTGGTAGACATCGGTGGCGAAGGGGAGCTCATCGAGCTCGGCCGTCTGCATTGGCGGCCGCGATGGATTGTGCACGACTTTGCCATCCACGACATAGCTCGCGTTCTGGATCTCGGAAAGCGGCTTGCCCTGCGCGTATTCGACTACGGCGTGGTCGAATTCCCCGCGGACCACGAAGTCCAAGTCGGAACTGGCTAGCAGGCTTTCGGCCGGCTTGATCTGGACCTGCGGGCCAACGAAGCAGATTTTCGTATCGGGCTTTTGCTCTTTCATCGCCCGCGCCATGCGCAGGTCGCTCAGGAAGCCGACTGTCGAGGTGAACAGGACGACGAATTCGTAGTCCTTGGCGATCTTAACGACCTCCGTCGGCGTTATGTGGTGCGGGGGTCCGTCGAGCAGACGGCTGCCGGGCAGCATTCCGGCGGGATAGGACAGCCAGACCGGGTACCAGTAAGACTCGATCTCGCGCGTAGCCGGCCAGCGGGAGCCCGCGCCACCGTCAAATTTCTCGAAACTTGGCGGATTCAAGAACAGAGTCTTCATCACGGAAGGCATCTACAGGTGTCCCCCTCAGAATTTATGCCAAACTCAGCTATTCTACTTTATTTCGGGGGTCGGCCCAATAGGGGTTTTTGGATAGGTTCTATTGAAAGACCTTAGCCAGCTGGCCCGTGGCCTGAAGGAGGGTGAGCTGAGCCTGCTGGCGGGCGAAATCGGCGTCAAGGAAAGCCACCCATTTGGAGTTTTCGTCCAGCCGGGCCTGTTCCATCTCCTGCACGGTGATCCGGTTCTGGTCGAATTTCGCCTGCTCATCCTGGAGGGTCTCCTGGGCCAGCTGGAGGTCGAGACGTGCCACTTCCCTGCTGGCGTCCCACTCGCGCACGCTGCGGGCCTTCTGTTGGACGTCGAAGCGGACCTGCTGGCGCTTGTTGCTGAGCATGACCTCGGCTTCGCTGAGCTGGCTCTTGGCAAGAGCGACATTGGCATGGGTCTTCGCCGAAAAGACGGGTATCTGGATCTGAACGCCAACGTTGATGTTATTGCGTTCGAACTGCTTGTAAAACTCGAGGTAGTTATTGAATTTGCTCAGGATGCTGTACTGCCCGACGATGTCTACTGTGGGCCAGTAGCTTCCTTTCTCGCCTTTGAAAATGTGTTCGCGGGCGGCACGCTCGTTTTCGGCTTCCGCGAGGCTTTGGTCGTTCTGGATTGCCATCTCTTCGATGTCGCTTTCCGATTGCGCGGTGGCCAACTTCTCCGTGAAGGAGTCATCGGGAGGCTCGACCTGGAGAGACTGGCCTTCGGGAACACCGGTAAGATCGCGAAGCTGCGACTCGAGATAGTCGCCGCGGTCTTCGAGCTTGACGATGCTTTCGGCAACGCGGGCAGCGCTGAGCTGCGTGCGCGTGATTTCGATCGGGAGCTCTTGATTGGCGGCGACGCGGTCGCGGATGGCCTGGAGGATTTTTTCTCCGCTCACCTGTTCAGCGCGCAGCAGCTCCAGCGAGTGGCGGACCTTCGCAAGCTCGAGATATGTGGAAGCAGTGCGGACGGTGACATCGTCTTTAACGCGATCGAGCTCGAGCTTTTGACTTTTCGCGCGGTCCTCTGCGGCGTGCTGCTGGCCCTTCAGAAGAGGATTGAAGAAGGCCTCGGTGTACTGGAGTTCGAAGATCGAGGGCGGCTGGCCTCCGGGAAGCGCCGGAAAACCGTGGGTATAGGCGAGGCCCGATCCGGTGTAGAGATTGGGAAGAAATTCCGCTTTGGCAACGTGCACTTCGCCGAGCGCGACGTTGTACTGCACCTGCGCGAGCTTCACGTCGCGGCTGTTTTGCAGCGCGAGCGTGACAGCTTGGTGCAGGGAGAGCGAGTCGGTGTCCTGCGCGCGCGCGGGTGCCGCAACGAGCATTGTGCCAGCGGTCGCCAGCGCGCAGGCAAGCGCAACCATGCCGCGCCGGAACCGAGTCTCGTGATTTGAGCGCTGGCTCATGTCTATTCGTGTCGGAGAGCTTCCGTCGGCTCCAGCGCGGCCGCGCGATTAGCCGGCAGATAGCCGAAGATCAGGCCCGTCGAGCAGGATACTACGAACGCCAGCACGACCGAGACCCAGGATACGGGAACGGTAATTTCCGTCGCGCCGGGAATGAAGCGGATCAAAAGCCGCAGCACGATCGGGATGGCCGCGCCGATGGCGATTCCCGCCAGAGCACCGGTGCCGCTGATGGCCATTGCTTCCATCAAGAACTGGTAGCGGATCGCGTTCTGCGTGGCGCCGATTGCTTTGCGGATGCCGATCTCGCGCGTGCGTTCGGTAACCGTGACCAGCATGATGTTCATGATGCCCACGCCGCTGATCACGAGCGCGATCAGCGCCACCAGAATCAGCACGACCATCAGGGCGAAAGCGATCTCGCGCGCCGTTTCCAGAATGCCCGCGGAATTTTCGACGCGATAGCTCGCGCCGGCGCGATGGCGGCTGCGCAAAATCTCTGCCACTTCCCGCGTGACGGCCGGAATATCGTCGGGGCTATCGGCCATTACGTCTAGCGTGCGGAAATACGGAGTGCCGGTGTAATACTCCAGCAGCGAAAACGGAACGATTACGGATTCCTTCTTGATCTCGGAATCGCCGAACGACACAACGCGATCCTTTACCACGCCGATCACACTGAACTGGAGTTCGCCGACGCGAATATTCTTGCCGTAGGGATCGTCGAAGGGAAATGCGCGGCGCGCGAGGTCTTCGGTCAGCAGGCAGACTTTGCTGCGCGACTCCATGTCGTCGGAATCGAAATACCGCCCGCGCAAAATGGCGAGATTGCGGATGCGATCGAATCCCTGGGTCACGCCGACGAGCGTCACGGGCCGTTCCTGGCCGTTCACCACCACGGTCATGGGCAGCTCGTTGGTGCCGCCGGCTTCCGCGACCATTTGCGGCATTTCCTGCTTGACCGCCTGCAGGTCGCCGGGCGAAATCTGGTCCTCGACCGCGAGCGTGCCACCATCGCCGGGATTCACCACGCGTGCGGACACGAGATTCGCGCCGATTCCCTCGATCTGGGAGAGGACGTAGCGCTGGCCTCCGAGCGCGATGGTAACCACCAGAACGATCGACCCGCTGCCAATAATGACGCCGAGCATAGTGAGCACGGCGCGCATTTTATTGGCGCGCAGCGCCTGCATGGCCAGCGACCAGGTCTCGCTCCAGAAGGCGCCGGTGTTTTGAGCGGTGGACATTTCGAAATCTCGCGCCATCAGGTAAGCCTTCGCCCGTAGGAGCGGGTTTGAACTCGCCCCTACAATCCCTAATTTTTCTCCAGCTTTTCCAGGCGAGACTTCGCTTCCTTGCGCTTAGGATCGAGTTGCAAAGCCTCGCGATATTGTTCGGCGGCATCGGCGCGCTTGCCCTGAAGCTCGTAAAGCCGGCCCAACCATTCGCGCGCGCCCGCGTGGGAGGGCCAGTCGCTGCGATCGGGCGTGCTCGCAAGATAGGACTTCAGATCACGCTCGGCGTCGGGAAGATTGGCGTTGGACAGCACCCCGGCCACGCCGCGGTAGTAGGAGAGGCGCGGATCGCTGGCGCTGACGTGCGCGGCCTCGTCGAGCGCGGCCGCCATATCGGCAGGCTTGTTTAGTTGTCGGTAGAGGTCGGCGACTTCGAAATAAGGATCCGCGGATTTCGGATGCGCGGCGAGGACCAGCTTCAACTCGCTCTCTGCATCGTCGTTATTCTTTGTTCCTTCGTGATCGTAGAGCGCCTTCGCAAGATGCCCGGCGACGGGATCGACTGCGGCGATGCCGTTGACCTGCTCGAGAGCTTCGTCCTTGCTCCCGCCCGCGATCCACGGCGCGTCCAGGCAATACTCCTCCAGGTCGCGGCGCGCCACGATGTTGGACGAATCCAGCGCAACCGCCTGCTTGAACTCGGATTTCACTTTCTTGGCATCGGAAAAGCTGCGGTCGCGATCCGCCTCGCCGCCGTACTCGCGCCCAAGCCAGTCGTGGTAAAGCGAATTCTTGGCGTCGAGCGAAACCGATTTTTCGCCCTGCGCGACGGCGCTATCCCAGTCGCGAACTTCGTAGTATGCGCGCCCGAGCCAGTAGAAAAGCTCACCGCTCGAAGGATTCCCGGGAATCGCGGCTTGCAGGGTGGAAATTGCGGCCGTGTAATTCCCAGAGTTCATCTGCCGCTGCGCCGTTTGAATCGCGGACGACGCGTCCGCGCGCAGCGGGCGAGGCGATCCGAGCAACCCGGCGCACAAAATTCCCGTCGCGACTGCTGTGATGCGTTGCCCGCCACGAATCATCAATTGTTCTCCTCGGCGCGAACTTCCATTCCATCGCGCAACGCCCTGGCGCCGGGCTCGCCCACGGCTACGCGGTCGCCGTCGCTCAGCCCGGAGACAACCTCATATTTATACGTGCTGGCCACACCTACTGAGATGTCGCGCCGATGCACTTTGTCGTATCCAAAAACGAACACATAGTGCTGATTGGTATCGCCCAGCACGGCCGCACGGGGCACCACCAGGACGCCGTGGCGATCGCGAACCATGATCTGTACCTGCACATTGGTATTCGGCAGCAGCTCGAGGCGGTCGTTGTCGATCGAGCAGAGCACTTCGCCGACGCTACGCATCCCGCGAGCCACCACCTGCTTCGGCACTTCTTCGGTGTGTCCGGTCCAGGTGCGGCCGGGCTTTGCGTCCCACGTTACCGAGACGTTTTGACCGGGGTCCAGTGAGCCAATATCCGGCTCATCGACAAAGGCGCGGACCCGTACGCGGCTTAAGTCGGCCATTTCGGCGAGTGTGTCACCGACTTTCACATAATCGCCTGGGCGCACGGGCAGCGAATAAAGCGTGCCGTCCGTCGGCGCGGTAACGGTAGCCGAGGCGACCTTCTCCTCGAGCGATTGCACCTGCTCCTGCGCCTGGCTGACGCGGAGCTCGGCGCCTTGGACGATTGCGGCGTTGCGCAACGTCAAGTCTTGTTTTTTCGCCTGCAGCGCCTGGAGATTCGCGCGGGCTTTGGCGAGGCTTTCCTGGGCTTGGGCGAGCTCATCCTGCGTGGCGGCGTGCTTTGCCACCAATCCTTCGAGCGCCTGCTCGCTGGTTTCCAGGTTCTTTACCTGGAGTCCGGCGGTGCCAATATCACCATCGAGCTGCGCAACCTGGTCCGGCGGACCGCCAGCACGCGCATTGCGAAGATCGTTCTGCGCCGAAAGCAGGTCGGCGCGGGATTGCGCCAGCTGCGAGCGAACATCCGCGGCGTCCAGCGTGAGAATCACCTGGCCCCGATGGACGGCTTGGCCCTCCACGGCCGTAACTTTTTCGACGAACGTCGGGAATTCGGCGTGCGCCACGTCGGGAGAAATCGGCTCGACCTTGCCATTGCTGCTGATCGTCGCGCTCAAATCCTCCCGCGCCACATGTACCACGGTCACCTGCGGCGCCTGGCGTCGAAGGGCGAGAACCGAGACGATCGCGATCGCCAGCACCACGACGAGTGCTACGGTGACGATCAATTTTCGTTTGCTGTTTTCCGCCATGATCGGCCGCACTTCGCTGGCGGCGCGCCCCGAGAATCGCAAAATTGTAACAGACACATTCCACGCTTGCCTACGCATTCGCCGCGCCATTGCCGGAAACGCATGCCGCAAAGCCGCTTATCAATCGATGCGGCGCGCGACCGGCAGGATGCCGGTCGCTGCGCGGGATGCCCGAATGCCAATGTCGGAGGTTCGGGTGAGCGATGTCGCGCGCCCGGTGCTAAAATGCGCTCCCATGAGCAGTCAGTTGGCCCGACATTTCGCCGCGCTGATCCTGTTGGTCGGACTTTTCACGGTCTGCTGGACCGCGCGTGCGGCACAAAACGGCACCGACGCTCCGAAAGAAGCGGCGCCGGATCTCAAAACCTTCGTCGGCACGTGGAAAGCCAGCTTCAAGGGCGGGATTTTCGCCGTGCTGGTTCTCCGGGAAGAACGTGGCTCGCTGGCCGGCACCCTGAATAATTTCGACATCAGCGTGGACCAGGACGGAAACCTCAGCGACGGCACGCATAAGGATTCTGGCGACGCGCCGCTGCTCAACGCACACTTCAAGTCCGGTGCGCTGGAGTTCGTGGTCATGCAGAAAGATCAGTACGCCCCCTCGACGCAATGGAAATTCGTTCCGAAATCCGCCGACGAGGGCGAGCTAACTCCGCTGCTCGAACATCAGGTGAACGCCCCGAAGGACATGGTCGTCAAACCCATCCGTATGGTCCGCGAACGCCCGTCGAAGTGAAACAACGCTGGTCTTGACTGCGTAGTTATTCAAGAGGCGCTCATGCGTCGTCTTGTCTATATTGTGATTGCTCTTCTCGGGATCGCGGCCGTAGGATCTGCATACATCGGCAGCCAAATGGGTGCGGCGATGTTGCATCCCCCGCATCTGAGCTCACTGCGGCCCGGCGAGACTGCGCAAATGCTTTTCCTCACCGGCGCAACGAAGGAGGACTTCTCCGTGGGGGCGAAGGACGGCACTGAGCTGCGCGGATGGAAAGTTCGCCCGCTCGCGCCGATCGGTGACTGGGTGCTGCTCTAGCACGGCGTCGGCGATAATCCCACCGGGATGCTCGGCTACGCGGAATTTTTGCTCCGCCACGGCTACAGCCTCGTGATGATGGATGTGCGCGCGCATGGCGAAAGCGGCGGAGACATGGCCACATACGGCTGGAAAGAGCGCTTCGACACGGTCGCAATTACCAACGCGCTGTATTCCAGCGAGAAAGTTGGCCGCTTGCATGCGCTGGGAGTCTCGATGGGCGCCGCGCTGGCGCTGCAGTCAGCGGGCGTCGAACCACGCATCGCGGGCGTGGTCGCCGAAGATCCATTCGCGAATCTGCGCGAAGTGAGCTACGACTACGGCGGGCTGCATTTCAGCCCACTGCTCGGCAAGACGCTACTTCGTCCGGCGACAATCGCGGGCATGCATGCCCTAGCAAAAGCGGGCGGGTTCGATCCCGATGAGGATTCTCCGGAAAATGCGGTGGCCCAGCGCCCGTTTCCCGTCCTTCTGATCTGCGGCACGCACGACAATGTCATTCCCTGCCGTCACGCCGAGCGGATCGACAGGGCGGCAAGCGGCCCGAAGGAACTTTGGATCGTGCCGGGAGCGCAGCATGCCTCCGCGATGGAAATTGCACCCACGGAATACGGAGAGCGCGTCATCCGCTTCCTCGGAGCCCATTAAAGTTTCCTCAGGCGGCGGCCACGGGCTCGATGCGCCTGCGCGATGTGGATCGCAGCGGCGGTTTCGCCAGCAAATACAGCCCCGCGCTGGCAAAGCAGATGACCGCGACGATCGTAAAAATCT
Organism: Candidatus Acidiferrales bacterium; assembly: GCA_035603395.1. Taxonomy (GTDB): domain Bacteria; phylum Acidobacteriota; class Terriglobia; order Acidiferrales; family UBA7541; genus Palsa-295. The sequence goes on along the minus strand of DATNKM010000079.1, from coordinate 32,615 downwards.
GGCTGTAGGTGTGGAAATGGTCGTAGAAGCGCCCGGCCAGATACGGACCGATCGCGCCGAGCGTAGTGCCGAGCGGCGTGGTGATGCCGAGCAGGGATGGATACACCTTCGGGCCGTAGTAATTGCTCAGGATGGTGGCCATGCATGTGAACGCCATGCTGAATCCCCAGCCCATCAAGATCGCGTAGGCGTACATCACGGCCGGCGTCACCGCATGGATTGCCAGCAGCGTTCCCGCGCCGTACAAACAAACGGCGACCGCCGAAATCCGCCGCGGTTCCACTCGATCGCCGATCACCGCGACTGTGGCCTGCCCGATCATCGACGAAATCAGCACGATCGAAATCGACTCCGCGGCTTTTCCCGGCGAGTAGCCGAGGCCTTCCAGATGCAGCACGCCGTGCGCGATATAAATGAAGAAGCCCATGAAGAAACCAAGATAGGTAAAAATCAGCAGCCAGATCGTCGGCGTGCGGAAGGCTTCGCCGAGAGTCCAATCCTCCGTTGTTTTGTAAACCCCGTGACTTTCCACCACCACGCGCTCCTCGGGAAGCTCGGGCGCTATCGCGGCTGGGTCGCCATCGGGCAGCTGGCCCATTTGCGCCGGACTCTCGCGGATGAAAATTGCGGCGATCAGCGCCGCTAGGAGCGACATCCCCGACATCAGCCACCATGCCGCCCGCCAATCCCCGCCATCCCGCGCGATGGCTCGTTGCAGCGTGGGCACGGCGATGAACCCGCCGATTCCGGAGGCCGTGAGCAGCAATGACATTGCGCGTCCGCGCTTTTTGTGGAACCACCGCGCCACACCTACTTGTGGGCCGATCGTTCCCGCCAGAGCGACGCCGGAGCCGACGATGATCCCGAAAACGACGGTTGCCTGACGAACCGTGTTCACGCGAGTCGCCATCAGGAATGCACCCAGAGACGACAGCAGGGCGCCCGCGACAAGAGTCGGCCGGATGCCGACCTTTCGAATGGAAAACGCGACGAACGGCCCGGGCAATCCGGCCATCAGGCTGAAGGCCGTGAACGCGATACCCAACTGCGCGCGATTCAGGTGCATGGCCTTGGCCATGTACGTGTTCACGACGCTGGTGCCGAACGTGGGAAAGCAAAAATTCAGGACGATGACCAGCCAGAAAAAGACCACGAGTTTCCAGCCGTAAAAACTCTTGGGTTGCATCGCGCGCTCCAGGCCCGGGGACCACTGCCAAAGCGCCCGCATGGTCCTCCCAAGGGATGATGCGTGTCAACTGCGCTGGGCACGCCGGGCCATTCGCGGACCTACCGAGGCGGAACGGCCACTACGCCGGATTCAAATACTTCACCAGAACCACTTCGTTGTGGACTTCGTTATAGAGGAGCTCATCGACGAGGTCGCGCACCATGAAGAGCCCATAGCCGCCGGGGCGCAGACCCTTCTGCTTGCGAATCTCGCTGTGCAGCATAGGGTCGTCTTCCGGATTGCTGACGGCCGCGTGGCTCAAATCCTCGATCCGGAATCCCATGCCGGGATCAGCGATCCGGTATTGCACCATGCGCTTGGTTTTCAGATACGAGATGCGCACTTTCTGATTCGGATCCAGCTTTCCGCCCCATTCGATCGCATTCGTCAGCAGCTCACGGAATGCGAAGCCGACATGCTCGCGGTCCTCTTCACCAAGCTCGGATTTGATTTGTGACATGAAGCCGGTAATGCGCGCGACGGCTTCGAGCTCGCACGGCACCAGCAGCTCGATCCAGTGCGGCACGGCGGAAATCACCTCGATCGGCGCGCCGGAAGGTTTTGCAGAAAGCGCGTCTTTCACCAGTTCGACTACGGCATTAGGCTCGAACGGCTTGCGAAAATAATGATAGGCCTGCTCGCGAATCGCACGCAGCAACACCTCGGACGTATCATCGGAGGTCATCACGATCGTGCGCGGATGCTTGGGATTATCGCGCAGGCGCGCCAGTAGTTCCAGGCCGTTCATGCCGGGCATCCACACGTCGGTCAGCAGCAGGTCGAACTCGCCACCATCACTTAGTTTCTTCAGTGCTGCGTTTCCGTCTACGGCGATGGTCACGTCGAAGCCTGCGTCCCCCAGGATGGTCTTCAGCATGTGGCGCGTCGCGCGGTCATCGTCCGCAACCAGAATCCTCTTCATCGCTCTGTCCTCCGCGCCCGCTTCCCGCCGCTCGCACGACCGGCCTTCTGCCGCTTGGCCGCACCGCCTGCGATTTCCGCCATCCGCGTTTCGAAGGCAGAGAGTTTACCCTCAAACGACGCCAAAATCTTGCCCGCTTCGCCGACGCTACCCTGGCGTCCCAGCGTCTCGATTTTGCGGATCCCGTCGGCGATGCCGTCACCGCCCAGCATGGCCACCGAACCCCGCAGCGCATGCGCCGCGGTTGCCAGCGCCTCGCCATCTTTGCGCGCGATTGCCGTGCGGATGGCGGACATTCGCTTCGGCGTGTCCTGCACGAAAATTCTCGCGACGTCGCGGAGCATTTTCGGATTTCCGCCCACGCGCCTCAAGAGCTCCTGTTCGTCCAATTCGGCATCGCTCGCGGAAGGCTTATCGGCGGACAAGACGGGCACCGCATGTTCGACGCGGCTCAAATCAGCGAGCGTGTGAAACAATTCTTCATCCTCGAACGGCTTGGCGATGTGCGCGTCGAAACCCGCCTCGCGCGATCGCTTCCGCGCGGCGTCCGTGGGGTTTCCGGTGACCAGAATGGCGGGAATGTGCCGGCCCGTCGCCGCGTCCTGTTTTCGAATCTCGCGGACGGTTTCGAGGCCGCCCATCTCCGGCACTTCTTCATCGAGAATCACAGCGTCGAAGCGTTCCTTGTTAAATCGCGCCAGCGCCTCGCGTCCGTTTTCGACCGCGACAACCTCGTGGCCTTGCTTTTCAAGCAGCAGCGAAGTGATCCGGCGGTTCACAGGCGTGTCGTCGGCGAGCAAAATGCGAAGTCGCCCCACTGGTTTCAACTTTGTTTCGGCTTTGGGAAGCGCGGGAGAATCCGCCGCAGCGGGCGGATTCACCGCGATCGCGGGCTCTTCCACGCGCGGCAACCGAAACCAGAATCGCGTTCCGCGAACCGGACGATTTTCGGCACCAACCGTTCCGCCCCAGCGCTCGACCGTGATCTTGCAGAAATACAGTCCCAAGCCAGCCTTGCCGCCGCCTTCCTTGGACTTGGCAAAAAGGCTAAAAAGTCGCGGAGCCCCGTCTCCGGTCGGCAGTCCCGGTCCTTCGTCGTCCACGTACGCGCGCACGAACTTTCCTTCGTCGATCACGCCGAGCGTCACGGCCGAGCCGGCGAGACTGTAACGCAGGGCGTTCTCAATAAGGTTCGTGTAGATGCGTCGCAAACGCGGTTCATCGCCTGCCACGCGCCAGAGGCCCGAGAGATCCACCTTTAAATCCACCCCGACGCGCGCACCCTTCGCCGCGAAGGCCGCCGAGTAATCCGACACGATCTGCTGCGCGCACTTCAGCAAGTCGGGCGCGTTCGCCGGATCGTGCGCCGTCGCATCCTGCGCCGTCAGCTCCGCCGAAAAAGCCTGCAGGATCCCGCGGATCAGCTCCTCCTGATTGCGCGATTGCCTTTGACCGATTTCGATTAACTCTTGCAATTTCGCGGGAAGATTTTCGGTCGCGAGCAGCGAGAAACAGCCACGCATCGCCGAAAGCGGCTGCGAAAGATCGCGGATCACGCAGTGCAGCAGGATTTCTTTTTTCTGGATTTCGCGCGGCAGCTGTTCGTGCCCTAGCGCCGCATCCTGCGCCGTTTGCAGCAGCGTTGAATCCCCGGCAAATCGCTTCTGCGGATTTTGAATCAGCAGGATTCGCCGGCCAGCCAACCGGAACGCCGACGCTTCCAGCGCCAGCTCGCGCCCGCCATCGACCGTCTCGATCCAAGCACCCGATTCCGCGCGCGCGTCTTCCGCTTCCGAATTCCAGGACTCCTCGGCGTCGGGCAGAAAGCTTTCGAGAAACGTCATGCGATCGGTGAGCCGCACGCCAGCGCCCGCGCCGTCTCCCGAGAGCTGAACGGAAAATCGCGTCCGCGGTCCGACGAGCTGAAACTGCGCGTCGCCTAAATACTCGAAGGCAGCGTAGCCTTCCGATTCAAGTAAAGCCGAAGCGATCGATTCTGCGGACGTGGCAATCGTTTCCTTGGGCATGGGCTGGGCGGAGAACTTTAAACCGGGACTGCTCATGTAGCAATCATCGTTTTCGCCAGCAAATCAAAGGCAAGCTCCACTCCCTCGTCCGTCTTTGCGATCGTGCGCACCACGGCACCGCGCGCCCGTCCGCCGATTTCCGCCTCGCGATCGTTGGGAATCTCCCATTCCGCAGTCAGATCGAACTTGTTAAGCGCGACTACATATGGCGTCGGCCCAAAATTCTGTTCCGCTTCCTCTTGGATTGCCAGCGCTTTGTCCAGAGTTGCCGGCCTGGTTCCGTCGGCAACCAGCAAGTACATCCGTCGCTTCATGGTGGCTCTCCTCGATTGTGGCTACTTCCGGAGGGATACTCTATCAGCCGTTACCCTCGGAAGTAATCAGTAAGCCGACGAGATCTCGGCCAACTCCGGACAAGCTCGTTCCAGGACCGGCACGCCCGGACGGTGGTCCATCGGGCATACTCTGCCCATCTGCAGTGTTGCACGGTCGCGCACCCGAAGCGTGACACAACCGGAGGGGGTTCGTCGCATTAACCGTCAAGGCAATCGGCCTGCCCGCGTTCTTGTAGCGTTTTAATTCAGCGTGCTACGTTTACGCATGGCGTGGGTCCGGGGACTAGGCGGACACGCCTCTACGGGTCGGTCACTCTTTCGCGCCCCATTTCCTGTACCTCCAGATTAACGAATGCGCAAACTACTCAACGATCTGAGCATCCGAGGCAAGCTGGTGCTCTTGATCAGCGGTTGCGTGTGTGTCCTTACGGCCGCTGTGCTCACCGTCGTTTGGGTCCAGAGCGTGCGGCAGGTACGCGCGATCGTCCAGGACCAGCTTGCCGCCAATCGCCAACTGTTCGCCTCCGCCGAGCGGAGCCATTACCAGTCTCGCGTTTACAAGGGCACGGCCCTGGCCTCTGCTCCGGCTGTCGTTCGCGCCCTGGAACACAACGACCAAGTCGCGGCTTGCGCATTTCTCTCGCGGCTCCTGGCCTCTCCGCGCGTTGGTCCTAACGACGACGACCTCGATTACGTTTCGATCCGTCGTTCCGATGGCTCGATCCTGGCTTTCGCCGTCCAACACCATCCGGTCTGCGACCCGCAGACTCTTTCCTGGCATCTCGCTGACGTACACGAAGCGCTTTCGGGAGCTCCGGAAATTACGACCTGGACCGGGCCCGACAACGGTGTGTATCGCATTTTTGCATTTGCCGTCAGGGGCCAGGACGTGCCTCTCGGCTTCCTCAACATCGGCTTCGAAGAAGATGACGGCATCGCGGCTAGTGCAAAGCTTCGCTCCGGAGTCGACGTGATCACCTGGCAGCAAGGCGGCAACAACCATGTCCACATCCTGGGGGTCAGCGATCCGAGCCTCCGCGCGCCTCTGACGGAAGTCATCGCCAAGAACCCCGATCTGCAGCATCCTTTCGATTTCCGCGATCGTAACGACGAATACGAGGTCGAAGAAGTCCTGGTGTCCGACACCGGAATGATCGAGCACAATCCCGCCGGCGTGCACATGGCGTTCCTGGAATCAGTTACGCGCCGCATGAGGCCTTTTCGGATTCTCGAGGAATTCCTGGCCGGGCTCGCGCTCGCCGCTCTCTTGCTGGGCGCTGGCCTGGGATTTCTCTTCTCCGGCCTGATCTCCGCCCCTCTTGTAAATCTCGCGGACGCAGCGCGGGAGCTCGAGCAAGGCAAGTATGAGGCGATCGAATCGTTCCGTTCCGCGCATGCGGACCGCTTTGAAGCCAGAGATGAAATCGGCGATCTCTCCCGTGCCTTCGTGGAAATGGCCCACGGCCTCAAGCAACGCCTGGCCATGTCCAAGTACATGTCGCGAACCACTTACCAGATGCTCGAACAAAACGGTTCGGCCAATCTTGCGGGCGAACGCAAGTGGCTTGCACTCGTCTTTTCCGACGTGCGGGGCTTCACCGCGTTCTCCGAAAACCGCGATCCGGCACTGGTCATCGAGCGCCTGAACCAGGTTCTCGCTCTCGAAGCGGATGTCGTACGCCGGCACGGCGGCGACGTGGACAAATTTGTTGGAGATGCCATGTTTGCGTGGTTTTCCGGTCCGGCCCGGTGCCGCCACGCCATCGACGCCGCAGTGGAAATTCTTTCCGGTCTCAACCGGTGTTTTGCCGGTAAGGCGGGCACCGAGATCGGCTTCGGAATTCACGTCGGCGAAGTAGTCGTTGGCAGCATGGGCAGCCAGGATCGCCGCGACTACACGGCTATCGGACGCAGCGTGAACCTGGCCGCACGGTTGTGCTCCGCTGCCAAATCCGGCCAAATACTGGTTTCAGAGGCCGTCGCGACCGAACTCGAGCAAACTCTTTCCCTAATCCCGCTCCCCCCCATCTCCGCGAAGGGTTTCACGGAGCCCGTGCGAGTGTACGAGGTCGATCTCGCGAAGCGATCGCCCGCCTCGGAGCCAGTTGGGCCTCCGGTCACGACTCTTCCCTAAACTTCAGATGCCCATCTGATTAGCCGCAGTGTTAATCGGGACCTGAGACCATCGGCTATCTCCGGGCTAGCAGTTACGTGACCTGCGGGTTCCGATCAGAAGTGCGTTACGAAGGAGTCGGACAAGTCCTCGCCCGCGTGTTCGATTCCGAGGCTTTGCAGGCGCTTGCCTTGAATGGAGGTCTGCTGGCCGCCGTTTCAATAATCGAATTGATTGTCAGCGCTGGCATACTTGCAATCGGCGCTCGAGCCTGGTTCGCCGCGGGCCTGCTGACAATGTGGGTCGTACTAACCTTCGGACTAGCGCTGATCTACCACCGCTGCCGCCGCGCTTGGACTGGCGCGCGGCTCGACGCGACACAGGAACTTACGGAACGCATGGTGGGACACAGCACGCGCCTGGTGCAACAGTCCCCTGAACGCTGGCACGATGGCGAAGATGAATCGATGGCCGAGTACGTGAAGAAATCGAGAACGCTCGATCGGCTGAATATTCTCTGCTTGGCTCTGGTTCCGCGTGGGTGGCTGGTCGCGGCAATTGCAGCGATGGTTCCTGCGGTCGTGTCCCAGTCGCAATCGGCGGCCCTCTTGGCGGCACAACTCGGCGCTATTCTTCTCGCCTACAATGCCCTGCAGCGTTTCAGTTCGGCATTGGCGACTCTGTCCGGCGCCGCGATTGCTACGGAGCGCGCGAGGGATCTTGTCGAAGCCGCGGGACGGGTCGAGTCGCCGGGGGATCCCGCGATCATTATGTCTGCGCACGAATCGTCGACAGGATCTCTGCTCGAGATGCGCGACGTCAACTTTCGCTATCCTCGTCGTTCGACGGATGCGCTTAAGGGCGGCGTACTGAAAATCGACCGGGGCGATCGGTTACTGTTACGCGGGCAGTCCGGAAGTGGAAAATCGACCTGGGTCGCGTTGGCCAGCGGTACGCGGCTGCCCGATTCCGGACTCCTCTTCCTGGGCGGGGTCGATGGAAAAACGCTCGGAGAACGCGCTTGGCGAAGACGCGTGGTGGCGGCTCCTCAATTCCAGGAAAATCACATCTTCGCGGGAAGTCTGGCGTTCAACCTTTTGATCGGACGCCGCTGGCCAGCGGAGAAAAAAGATCTCGGGGAGGCTGAAACAGTCTGCCGAGAACTTGGCCTAGGTCCGATACTCGACCGGATGCCGGGAGGCATCATGCAGATGGTAGGCGAGACCGGATGGCAGCTTTCGAACGGTGAAAAAAGTCGTGTCTATCTTGCCAGAACCTTGTTGCAATCAGCGGACCTGATTATTCTTGACGAAACCTTTGCCGCGCTTGATCCCGAAACCGCGCGCTTGGCGATGCAATGCGTGCTGGGTCGAGCGAAAACCGTAGTGTGTGTTGCGCACGTGTAATTTCGCGGGTTCCTTGAGCACAGGCTCCTCCTCAACGATCGTCTTACCTCGTGATGGAGGTGTCGCACTCACGTTCCACAGCTTTTTCTTCCTTCGCTGGCCTCCTTCCTCCCCAGGCTTTGGTCGTCAGACAACCACAGCTTACTCGGGTCAAGGAGCCGACATCGTTATGCAATCAAATTGGTGCCAGTACTCACTTTTTCATTGGGCGCGTCAAATAGCTCGTAGTTTTCAATCCTGTCCTACTGCGACGGAGGAAACGCCCATGTCTTCCACGTTGGATTCGTTATTCGATCAGTATGAGCGCGGCGCGATGACACGGCGGCATCTTGTCCAAGCTTTGGCCGCATTGGTTTTGCCGGCGACGGTCCAGGCGCAGGATGCCGCCCCGGCTCCCGCTCCGATTGTTCGCGGCCTGGGCGTCAACCACATTGGTCTTACCGTCAGCGATATCGACCGTTCCTTCGCTTTTTATCAGAAATTATTCGGAGTCACAAAAGGCTGGCCGGCAACGAACGCTGGGACTGGCATTCACCTGGATTTCCCGACCGGGTATATCAGCGTCGATTCAGTTTCTGAACAAAAGGGTGTCATCACGCATTTCTCCGTGTCCATAGACCATATCGATCAAGACTCTGCGAAACTCCTGGCGGATAAAATTAACAGCGAACTGCCGGATGCCAAGGCCAGAGCCGCTTTTCAGGCAAACGATGGAGTATCGACCGTCAATCTCCTCGATCCCGACGGCTTTCACGTGCAGATCTCGCCCAAAGACGGGCGCTGAACGCAGCTGTCGACAGCCTCTAGAGCGGGTTCGAGCCGGCAGCGGCAAGCTGGTCGACCGTGCTGGATATCGCTCGAATCGGAGCGGACATGTGGACGGTCTCGCCGGCATCGTCCACGAGAATCGAGCCACCCGACTTGGCCACCTCCACGTATTCGCCGGGTTCTTTCACCTGGACGAGCCGACATCGTCTGAATCGCGCAAACCCTCGAGCGCCGCGCGAATTGCCGGCATGTTGGGTTGGATTGGCCGAGCCGCTTCCACCAGAGCCCATTCGGGCGCCAGCTGCACGGCGACCGGAGCCAGCATCACCACCAGTTTCTACTCGACAATGGCTCGGAATGGAACGGCCCGTACCCCCTGAAAACAGACAATCCGTGCACAGTCTAATCGACAATAAAATGGGAGGGTGACGAAGCGATTTTTTCACGAAGCCGCCGGGGCGGACCGCCCGTCCAGCACACCGAACTCTCCCGATCGGTGTTCAAGGGTTCTGGCGCATGTTGGCGCTTGTAATGACTCAGCACGGGCATAACTTTGCGATATGAACATGAATTCCAAGCAGAACTTCCTGGACGCGCTCCGGGAGCATCTTGCCGCCAAGCCGAAGCTGCCAAACTGTTGTGCCTCCTGCGGCGCCGACCTTGTTTATCTGAATGCCCATTTCCAGCTGTACGCAGGGTCCACGCACTTCACAGCGCCGATCGGCTTTTGCCCCTACTGCGACGGCCTGCCGACTGTAACCGACACTGCAGTCGCCTAATACCTTCGTTCAGCTATAGCCTTCTAGCACCTGCGGTACGGTGAAGCATGCATTGCAACAGCGCCGCGTTCCCTTCTATACTACGCATGGGAAACGGCAAAATGGCCACGCTTCAGACGAAAGTTGGGTTATTGAACTCGTGGAAGGAAATCGCTGCGTACCTGGGACGCGGTGTCCGCACGGCCCAGCGCTGGGAGAAATACGGCTTGCCGGTAAGGCGCCTGGCTCCCGGCCCTCGCGCTTCCGTCATTGCCGACGCTGGCGAAATCGACAAGTGGATCCAATCAGCGAAGTCTCACGGCTTCGAAGCTGCGGATCCGATCGAGCCGGCTCTTGTGCCCGCAGCCACGCTCGCGCCAATCAGGCAATTTCGGTCGTTTGTCGACGGACATGATGTTCTGGAGAACGGCAGAAATCGCCTGGCACAGCTGATTGCCAACGTTGCCCGCCTCAAAGCGAATTGCGAACGAGTATCTCAGTTAGCCCGCTCGATCAACTCCACCAGCAAACCGTCAGACCGCGTTTAATATTTTTTTCTGGCTCGGCTCAAGTATTTCGCTTTCCGTTTTGCCTGATTCACCCGAGCCTTCTTTCGCAAATGCCGGTTAACATACTTCCTGGGTTCGGAGGAATCACTCCGCGCCACTGAGGCCGTCCGCACGCGGAGGGAGTGAGCGAATGTCGGCAAGCGAATACGGAAGCAATTATTTTTGTGTGCTGCTTGAGCCGTCCGAGGAGAACCGGCCCGGCGACTCGGTTCTTCTCCATGCCGACGCGATCGACATCGACGCGTCCGGCACGCTCAAATTCACGAGCCTCGGCCGGCGTGCAGTAGGCGCCGATCCCCACGCACAGAACAAAACGAAGGAAGCCAAATCCCAGGACAACGGCGCCGAAAAAGCCGAATCGAAAGACGGAAAAGACGGCAAAGAGGGAAAGCAACAGGACGGCATGATCTATATGGCCTTCGCTCCCGGCACCTGGAGAGTCGTCTACGCCGCAAAGCTTCAAGACGGCACGCCTGCGTCGGTCGAGCACTGGAACGCCTCAAACGGAAAGCCCGAGCTGGCCGCGGTACCTGCACGCAGCGGCGCCGAAGGATTCGCTGAACCCAGAAACGGCAGTTGACTGCGAATGACCGAAGAAATTCCCAAGGCTTTCGCCGTGGCGAGTTCCGTCGCGCGCGCTACAGAGCTTCCCTCCCGGTTTTGATACCGTGGCACAATATCGATTAGCGCTTACGTCCTCGTACAGAGGAAGAGCGGATATCCCATTAAGATGAAGATCCGCAAGATCCGCGGTCTGGTATTTCGTATTTCGCGCCGGGAGAGATTGGTGGGCCACTAAATCTTATGCTGCTTCGCTGCCCCCATTGTGCCGCGATCATTCATCTGGACGATACGGAGAACTCCCCCTCGATAGTCACCTGCTGGATGTGCACGTCTGTCATCGAGGCACGCCCACGCGCCGCAGGCGACGGCCCGGCGACGCTCACCTCGCCTTCTTCAACTCGGCGCGAAAGGCCCAGCGCGATCGGGCTGGGGGACTCTTTCTTTCCGGAAGCCCACAACCCTGAGCTGCCGAGCGGGGAACAGATCAAGATCCTCGTCGTCAGCGGCCTTTCGGAAGGCAAGGAATTCGATCTCACCAAGTCCATCACTACGATCGGACGATTGGGTGGCGGCGCGGACGTGGAAATCGACGACCCGGAAGTTTCGCGCTCGCATTGCGCGCTGGAAGTCAGGCGGGACGGCATTCTGCTGCACGATCTGCGCTCGCTAAACGGTACGTATCTGCGAAATTCCCGCGTCTCGGTGGCACGCCTGGATGGGACGTCAAGCTTTCGAATCGGAGCGTCGCAGCTGCAAGTGCGGACTACTTGACAACGTGGGGTTTAAAGCCTTGCGCGGTCAACTTTTGTTCCGCGTCGTCCGCCTCGCTTGACTTCGTGTACGGCCCGACCTGCACGTGGTAGGACTGAAGCTTCCACAGCATCGTCTTGTGGATGCATATTGCGTGGAATCCCATCTGAGAAAGCCGCTGCACCGCGTCATCCGCCCATTTCGCGTCTTTGAAGGATCCGACTTCGAGGTAGGTTTCGACGCTCGAGTCCGGCTTCACGGGCGATGCGGCGGCGGGGCCAGAATCAGTCGGCGACGCCGCTGGCTGCAGGAGGGCCGGAACCGGTGCCATGACCGCCACGGTGACCAGGCTGGCGGTCTGAATGATCGCCGCAGGGTGAATCGCCGCTGGGGAAATTCTCGCTTCGTTTTTCGGGGCGCTCGGTTTGGTTTTGACCTGCGCCGACGCTACCTTCGCGACCGGAATCTTTTTCTTAGTCGGCTCCGGATTCGGCACGTCCGGTTGCGACGAACTGTCTTCGGTCGCTATAGCTGCGGGCGTCGCGCCGGTGGACCGATTGCTGGACGCCGGGTCGGCAGCATCCGCATCGAGGCCGGCCATGTTATCCGCGTTTTCGAGAGGCGTTGTACTGGTCGAGGCCACCGGCACATCGGCCGAAGTCAGCACCGCCGCCGGCGACTGCGCTGCGATCGAACCCTCGGCGCCTTGATCCGTTGGCGGCACGATTGCTTGCGACATTGCTGCATCATGCTTACTGACCTTGCCGGCAATGACGGCGAACAGCACCAATCCCATCACGGAGATCGCACCCACGGCTGCGAACTGCGCAAATCGATTTTTTCCAATCTCCCGAGGCGTCGTCGCAACGACCCTCAGCACGAGTTTCTTGCATTCGATTTTCGCCAGCATTCCCACTTGCCGGGCCACACGTTGAGCTTCGGCTCCGAATCGGATCAGATGCGGCTGAACGACGTGCCATTTATCGGATGCCGATTTCACGATCGCATCCACATCCACGCTAATTGCAGGCAAGGCAACCGTGCGCGCGGCGGAGGTGCTGGCCGAGGCTGGCTTGGCTAGCGCCGCTTCCAGTTCATCGACCGATTGAAAGCGGCTCTCGGAATTCTTGCGCAGGCATTTCAGAATGATCGCCTCGAGCCCGGGCGGAATCGACGCCATGATCTCTGACGGCCGCTTCGGTGAGTCGTGCAGCTGCTTCACGGCGATGCCAATCGTCGTCTCGCCCGTGAACGCCTGCGCGCCCGTCACCATTTCGTACAGCAGCAGCCCGAGCGCGTAAATATCGGTTCGCGGACCCATCGCTTTCACCTCGATCTGTTCAGGCGCCATGTATTCCGGCGTTCCCGCGATGGTCGTCGTCGAATGATCGTTTTCCTGTGAATGGCGCGCGATCCCGAAATCCATGATCTTCACCACGCCGGAGGAATCGATCATGATGTTCGCGGGTTTCAGATCCCGGTGCACGATGCCGTGCGCGTGCGCTTCCCGCAAACCGGCGCAAATCTGCCGAGCAATCCCGATCGATTCGTTTACCGAAAGCGCCGCGCCACGCCGCAGCCGCGAAAGCAGGGTCTCGCCGCCGATGAACTCCATCGAGATGAAGCAAGACGCCGGAGAACGATAGAGCTCGTGTATCCGGCAGACATTCTTATGCGTAACTTTCCTGGCGAGGCAGACTTCCTGGCGAAGTTCCTCGCGCATCTTGGGATCGGAGGCGACTTCGGGCTTGAGCAGCTTCAGCGCCACGATTTCGTCCGTTTCGAGGTCTCGTGCCTTATAGACGATGCCCATACCGCCGCAACCGATTTCAGACAAAATTCTGAAACGCGCGGGAATGCCAGCCGGCTCCGCGCCACGTTGGGTCGCCGTCAGGCTGTGCGGGACGCTCGCCGTCTCAGACGGGCGCATCTCACTTCGGCGTGTTAGGGCTGTATTCATTTCCTGTTTATCCGATCCAAATTCGTAGTTCTGGATGTGTCCAATGTAGCCGGTGGCAGGAATCGGCCCAATAGACAAACCGTAGTGACGCCCCTAGTACTCTGGTTTTGGTCGGGAGATTCGCGCCGATGTAGGATTCCCTACGTGGTTCCTGGAAATAGGACGGCCGTCCTATAGAGAGCGCCGTCGGCTGGTGCGAGAATTTGCTCGATGGAACTAAATGACACCGGAAAGGTTTCGAGCCAATGGTTGGCGTCGAGACCATGGGGAAAATGATGGACCGAGGTAAGTTGGAGGCACCCGAGCCGAGCGATCACGAGATATTCCGCGAAAGCATCGCGGAATTGGACCGCATCGTCAGGGGCAGCTTCCGAACGACGGCGGTCCAGATCGCCGCTGCCATCGCGGCGATCGCCGCTCCTTTGATTCTCGGCGGTGTAGCCGAAAAAGATCACATCAACATCGCAGCTATAATCTACGCCTCTTTGTTTCTGATACTCGCGCTGCAGATTCGGGATCTGTTTTGCCACGGTCGAACCGCACTGGTTCGCGAACGGCTATCCAAACAACTGAAAGCCGCGGTGGTGCAGCGGATTCGCGCCAACAAACTCTACGACCTGTCGATCCTTGATCCGTTGACCGGCCTCCACAATCGGCGGTTCGGCGAACAGCGGCTGGAGGAAGAGCTCGCACGATCGGAACGCAACGGCGATGCTCTGGCGGTGCTTCTGTTCGATCTCGATTATTTCAAGGAGATCAACGATCAGTTCGGACACGCCGCCGGCGATGCGGCCTTGAAGGAATTCTCGCGAAGACTGAAGCGCGCGATTCGCGCGTGCGACGTGCCCGTCCGAATCGGTGGGGACGAGTTCCTGGTGATCTTGCCGGAATGCCCACGGGAGAAGATCGACAAAATCCTGGAGCGCATCGGAACACCGGAAATCCGGCTCAATGAAGAGGTGATTGCAATTCGATACTCGGTTGGCCGGGCCCACCATCAGGTTTGCGACACGACCGAATCGATGCTGCATCGGGCGGACCAGGTTTTATACGCGGAAAAGGCTTTACGGCCCACAAAGGACGGCGCCACGAGCCAGGCTTCGGAAATCAAACCCCGTCGAGCATTGGTCTACGACGGCCCGCCATCGTTCCATTTGAAGCGCTCTCCGGATAACTAGCGCTGCGGGACAAGTAGCGGGCTGGGCAGCGAACCGAGCTTGCCTTTGTAACCACGGACAGTCGCACCCGGAACTCCCTGAGGCGTCTACTGCACAATAAACCTCTTGCTTTGGTCTGTACGCAGTTTCCATCAGCAGTTACAATCCGCCCAAATTCTTTTGGGAGGGGGATCATGCGAGATATTCCGCCGGTTCGGGCGTTCGTTTTGGCGGCGTCGCTGTGCGCTGTCTCAGTGCATTTCGGCGTGAGGCCGGTCTCCGCGTTGCCGGAACAAAACACCGCGACGGCTTCAAGCGATTACGCCAGCCTCACTTCGATGGTGGATCAGGCGCGATATAGTACGCCGGCGAATCGGACGCGTGGAGACGCGGTCAGAGCTTATCGGTAGTTGACGGCAGAAAAGCCGCTGTCGTAATGTAGCCCAGAAATTTGAACGCCCCCCCCTAATTCTTAGCTCAGCGAGGTGAATCCACATGAAGAGGATCTGTATATTGCTTCTCTTACTTGCAGCTCCAATCGCAGTTAAGGCCCAAGGGTCCGCTTGCTCAGAACAGACGATCCGCGATGCCGTTCAAAATAGGATGATCAAGTATACCGACGACAACTTCTTTTGGTCTGGCGCTTATGACAAACCGATGATCGGAAAGGTTGAACAGGAGGAAGGCAGGAAGAACGTGGAATCCGAAGAACCAAGAAAGAATGAAGTCTCTGCGGATCACCCCCAGCGAGTTGTTGTTTCGAAGTCCGGTGATATGGCCTACGAATACGGAGGCGGTGAGTTAAGTTTCGACGAACAAAAAACGGGCAAACACGTCTCATTCGAGGTCGGCTATCTCCGTGTCTGGAAGTCGATCGATGGTCAGTGCAAAGTGGCGGCCACCATGGTCAAGCCTATAGAGAGCACCATTAAATCGAACTAGCTTCCGCGCTGCCATTTATCCAGAACGGTTGGGGTGCATCCGGATGGCCGCAGCCAGTATCCACGGATGCGATTGGCGATCTGCTTCCGTATCCGGCCCTCGCTGCCACCGATCAAAGGTTAACTGAAGTTGTTGTGTCTCGACGATTGTCGCGACGATCGCGCATTGAGTCTCACGAAGTACGCAGTGCCTCATAAGGAGCACCAGATATCAAACAAAGATGAATACGCGGGAAAGCGGCTGGGCTACAAGCCCGCAAATGGCCTGCCTGGCGATGTTGTTCATATCACCCCGTGGCCTCATGCAGAAGATTGGTCAGCGGCAATGTCGCGGCTTGCGACTTCACCGGTGCCATCCGCGGGTTTCCTTTTTCAAAACTAGCCTTACTGCTTGTCGTAGAACACAACATCATGCTCTGCTTCGCCCTTGTCGTTCTTACCGCTGTAGGTGACCGTACGGCTTTTTCCATCCGCAGCGACAACGATGTGGACGGTCATCATCACTGTTCCACCCTTTTTTAGTGTGGCGGCGAAGTGAGTAGGGGAAGAGCGCTTGGTCGAGACGGTGTCAGCGTAGGAATATCCGCTGATGGGTGCTTCCGTGCCATCCAGCTTGGCGGTGAATGATTGGTGTGTTGGGTTGCCGGAAGCGTCCACGCCTTCGGAGTCATATGTTTCGGTATTGTTCTCGATCTTGATAGTCACCGTGGCGCTCTGTGGCGCGGGTCCGGGACTGTATTTAGACTCGGCAAGGTTGATCTTCCAAGTTCCAGCGGCGGGGTCATCGGCCGCACGTGCCGATGTGACTGCGATTCCGATGAGCAAGAACAAAGCAGCTAAGAACGTGGCTCTTCCGATTCGCATGGTGTCTCTCCTTCTTAAATTTTCCTGGATATGGCCCTCGGCCTAGAACCGGTTGGTTTGCAGGCAGGACACTACTTCAGCGGCTAGAGTCGAGTCAATCTGGATTTCCAAAATTACATCTGACGGCTTGCACTCCGGCGCCGGCTAACAGCGCGTTCTTGCGAACATCTGGTTTTCAGGAGTACGTCCTTCTGCTCGATCCCCGCGTGGTTATAGGTTGAGATCATCGAGAATTCGTATTGGACATCGGCGACGAATGTCTTTCCGATGAAGACTTTTCCGGCACCCTTCGATTCGTCGCTCATTTGCTTTTGTGCTCTGAGCCAGGACGGCGGCGGCGGACGGTTAGACCGCGCGGTTAGAAGCCGTTGAACGGTCTGTAAGTTATAGAAAATAAGCGGGCGAGCCTGTAAGCCGGATTCTGTCCGCGCGCGGCCCGCGCCCCGATTTGCACCGAGACGCTGCAACCGCGCAACGCGGCGATCATTCCTCTAGGTCCCGAATCGCTCCGGGACTCAAGCAGCCTACCCGAGGGTCGCAGCGCCACGCTCTTGGAGCGCGACGCATTCGGGCCGGGCCGGCCCTCCCCTCCTATTTGGCCTTGCTCCGCGCGGGGTTTTCCGTGCCCCGGATGTTGCCATCCGGGCGGTGGGCTCTTACCCCACCTTTTCACCCTTGCCAAATGCTCCGGACCAAAACTGGCGGGCTTGTGGTTTTTCCGCAAGCCTGCCGCCGAGGTCGAAGCTCACCGGCGGTTTATTTTCTGTGGCACTTTCCGTGGCCGAGTCGCCGCGATTCGCTTTCGCGCTCCGCGTGACGCAGCCCCCTGGCGTTACCAGGCGCGCCGCCCTGCTGCGGCCGACTCTTGCGAGCTCACCGCAGCTGGAGTCCGGACTTTCCTCCCGTCGGCATTCCTTGCGAAACGCCAACCGGCGATCACCCGGCTCACCCGCTCCCTCAATTATATCCCACCCGGGGGCTCTTTCGATCCGAGGGGTCGCCCAGGACACAACCTCACAGCGGCCGCCAGCCGCAAGCAGTCTGCTGTTATGCTGCTCATGCTCAAGGGAATCCTGGTTCCGGGGGCGGATGCGGATCTTTACACGATTGAGACAAAAGAACTCAAGGGTTTTCAGCTTGGCGATTCAGCACGGCGACCGAGACAAATTGCCATTGAACTCTACGACAACGACGGGAAGATCGAACTCATTTTCGGCCAATCGACGAGCGCACCCGTTCCGCTGATCACACGAGCGGAACTGAATTTCGTAATCCAGTCGATCCGCAGAACTTCAGCCAGCGCGGCGTCGCTAGCGAAGTAATTTATCGAACTGTCCCTCGTCGAGGATCGTGACGCCGAGGGCTTTCGCCTTCTCGAACTTGGATCCCGGATCGGTTCCGACGACCACGTATGTCGTCTTCTTGCTCACGGACCCGCCCGCCTTGCCACCGTGCGACACGACGAGCGCCTCCGCCTCCTCGCGCGATCGCTTGGCCAGCGTCCCGGTAAATACAAACGTCATCCCCGCGAATTTCGAGCTCTTCGGCGCCGCGCGCTCATCCTTCATATTCACGCCCACGGCACGCAGCCGTTCGATCAGCTTGCGGTTCGCCGACTCGGCGAAAAACTCGTGCACGCCTTCAGCGATCTTCTCGCCCACTTCCTCCACCGTCACCAGCTCCTCGGCGCTCGCTTCTTGCAACTTCTCCATCGATCCGAAATGCCCGGCCAGCAATTGCGCCGTACGCTCGCCCACGAACGGAATCCCGATCGCGTAAATCAGCCGCGCGAGGCTGTTTTTCTTGCTAGCGGCAATCTCATCCAGCAGATTTTGCGCCGATTTTTCCGCCATGCGGTCCAGCTCGGCGACGGACTCCATATCCAGCTTGTAAAGATCGGCGAAATCTTTCACCA
Source organism: Candidatus Acidiferrales bacterium (assembly GCA_035603395.1). GTDB lineage: Bacteria > Acidobacteriota > Terriglobia > Acidiferrales > UBA7541 > Palsa-295. The sequence goes on along the minus strand of DATNKM010000079.1, from coordinate 14,338 downwards.
ATCCCTTTTCCAGCAGCTGCACCACGATTTTGTCGCCCAGCCCGTCGATATTCATCGCGTGCCGCCCGGCAAAATGCAGAATCGATTCGCGCCGCCGGGCCGGGCAGGAGACATTTACGCACCGGTACGCCACTTCACCCTCGGTGTGATAGACGCGCATTCCGCACACCGGGCACTTGGACGGCATCTCGAATTCCTTTTCTTCGGTGCCGTGCTTCATCACCTTCAGCACGTGCGGGATCACCTCGCCTGCCCGCTCCACCAGCACCGTATCGCCCGCATGCACGCCGAGCCGCCGCACTTCGTCCAGATTGTGCAGCGTCGATTTCGTCACCGTGACGCCGCCGATCTGCACTGGCTCGAACACCGCAAACGGCGTCAGCACGCCTGTGCGCCCCACGCTCACCTCGATGCTTTTCAGCAGCGTGGTTTCCCGTCGCGCCGGATATTTGTAAGCAATCGCCCAACGCGGCGCCTTCGACGTGAATCCCAGCTCATTCTGCAGCGAAATCTCATTGACCTTGATCACCACGCCGTCGATTTCATACGGGAGCTTTTCCCGCCGCGCCTCGACGCGGTTGATATATTTTTCGACGTGCTCGATCGACGGGCAAACTTTCCAATCGTAGCTTGCCTTGAACAACAGCTTCGTCAAAGTTTCCAGCACCTCGGACTGCTTTTTCTTCGGTACGCGCCCGTCGACCAGCAGGTAGTACGCGAAAAATTCCAGCTGCCGCGACGCCGTAATCTTCGGATCGAGCATGCGCACCGCGCCGGCGGCCGCATTGCGCGGATTCGCGAACCGCTTCCCGCCCTGCGCCTCCTGCTGTTCGTTCATCTTCTCGAAGGCCTCGCGCGTCATGATCACTTCGCCGCGCACTTCGAAATCGGCGGCGATTCCGGCCTTCTTCAACGTCGCTGCGTCGATCGTCAGCGGTATCGACCGGATCGTTTTCACGTTCGGCGTCACCTCCTCGCCCGTCGTGCCGTCGCCACGTGTCACCCCGCGGGCCAGTCTTCCCTTCTCGTAAATCAGCGACAGGCTCAGCCCGTCGAACTTCTGCTCGCAGACATATTGCACCGTTGGGCGCCCGGTCGTCTGCGTCACGCGCCGGTCGAATTCGGCCAGCGTCTCGAACGAAAACGCGTTGTCCAGGCTCATCATCGGCACGCTGTGCCGGAATTGCTGGAATCCCTCGCGCGGCGCCCCACCGACGCGCTGCGTAGGCGAATCGGGCGACGCCAGTTCCGGGTGCGCCCCTTCCATCGCCTTCAGCTGGTTCATCAGCTTGTCGAAAGCCGCGTCGGAAATTTGCGGATCGTCCAGCACGTAATACAAATGTTCGTGATGGCGAATTTTTTCGCGCAACGCTTCGATCTCTTTCGCGGCTTTGCGGCCACTGGCCATGGGAAACCCTCTGCGCGATGAAGTCCGTCCCAACTCGCCGGTATTATACAATGTGCGATTGGCCGGGCTACTTGGGACGAACGATGCCGCAAGAAATAAAAGACGCGCTGCTGATCTATAACCCGACGAGCGGGCGAAAGCGTCACGCGCGCTTTCAGGAAATCGAGCACGCCGTCCGCATCCTGAGAGAAGCGGGCATCACCGCCGAGCTCGCGCCCACGACCGGTCCCGGCGCCGCCATCCGTATCGCCCGGCAGGCCGTCGACCAACGCCGCGGCATGGTGATCGCCTGCGGCGGCGATGGCACGATCAACGAAATTATCAACGGGCTCGCGCACAGCCAGGTTCCCATGGCGCTGCTGCCCGCAGGTACCGCAAACATCCTCGCCAAAGAGCTGGGCATTCCGTGGGATATTCCGCGCGCCGCGCGCCTGATTTCCGGCGGTGCCATCCGCCGCATCGCGCTCGGCGTCGCGACGCCGACGAACGGCAATCATTCGCCCGCAATTTCCGCCGACGGCCGCTATTTTCTTTCCGTCGCCGGCGCAGGGCCTGATGGCGCCATCGTCAACGGCGTCCACGAAGGCCTCAAGAAATCCGCGGGCGTGTTCGCCTATTGGGTGGAAGGCTTCCGCCAACTTTTCCGTTACGCCTTCCCGCAAATGAAGATTCGCTCAGCCGGACGCGACCGCGAGGCTACGATCATCGTCGTCGGCCGCACCGCCCACTATGGCGGCCCGTTCAAAATCACCACCGAAGCCAGCCTGTTCGAGGACACGTTTGAGTTCCTCACCAATTCCACACGCAGCCGCCTCGGCTATCTCGCCTGCCTGCCCGCTCTTTTCGCGGGCACGCTGCGAAAACGCCGTGGCATCGAAACCTGGAAAGCCACTGAAGTGATTTGTGAATCCGCCGGCGCCGAACCGGTGTACGCTCAGGTCGACGGCGAGCCAGTCGGGCCCCTGCCGATGGCGTTTCGGATCGTGCCGGACGCGCTTTCGATCGTGACGCCCGCGGCGCAATAGCTCGACCAACTCCGCAGACAAAACGTGGAACCCTTCACACACGCATTCACGTCGCTCGCCCTCGCGCGTGCCGGCGGCCGCCGAATGCCGCGCTTCAGCGCCACGATGATGATTGTCGCGGGTCTCGCCCCCGATCTCGATTACGCCACGTATTTCGGCGGCGCCAGCGCGTTTATGCGCTTCCATCGCACGGTGTTCCATTCCATCGCGGGATCGATTGTCGTCGCCTTCGCCGTCGCTGCGACTTTCTGCGCCATCGACCGCAAATACCCGCAGCGAAAAAAGTCATTCTCGCAGGCCATCGCGCCGCTCCGCTTCGGCCCGGCCCTCGCGGTCAGCGCCATCGGCGCCGCCGGACATCTGCTGCTTGATCTCTTCAGCGGCGTTGGCCTGCAGCTTCTCTGGCCCTTCCGCGCGCAATGGATCGGTTGGGAAGTGATCGGCGATCTTGATTTGTGGGTTTTCCTGCTTCTCGTACTGGGGCTGTTGTTGCCGCTGTTGCTCGGTCTGGTGAACGAAGAGGTTGGCGCGCAAAAAAGAGACTCAGGCGGTCAGCGCGCTGCAATCGTCACGCTCGTGCTGATCTCCGCTTATTTCGGCTGGCGCGCGAATCTTCACAGCCGCGCCATCGATCTGCTGCTCTCGCGCGAATATCACGGTCGCATCGCGCTATCGGCAGCCGCATTTCCCGCTTCATCCTCGCCCTATCAATGGCGCGGCCTGGTGGAAACGGACAACACCATGGAACTCCTCGACGTCGGGCTGCGCGACGATTTCGATTCCAACCGTAGCGATAGCCTGTTCAAGCCGCGGCCATCGCCCGCTCTCGCAGCCGGGGAAGACTCGACCGCAGCCCGCGCTTTCCTCCGCTATGCGAAAGTCCCCTTCGCGAACGTGCAGCCGCGCGAGGCAGGTTTCCGCGTGGAAATTCACGACCTGCGTTTCGCCGGTGGCGACTACCAACCCGCCAACATCTTCGTCCGCCTCGACTACAACAGCCAGGTCCAACTCCAGCGCCAGGGATTCTTCTTCGCCTCGGACCCGAATCCCTAGAAGACAAACGCATCAGCTTTTCGGATGGGGATGCCGGAACAAAATCCGGCTGATGACGAACAAAACCGCCAGGATTGCGATCACCGTCACCGCAAATCCGATCTTGTGCCCAATCAAATAAACCAGCACGGCGTCGCCGTACTTCACCGCCAGAATCCCCTCGATGAAATACCGCAGCGCCCGCCCGCAAAGCAGCGCCAGCACAAACGTCCGCAGCGGCACCTGAAACACCCCCTCGGCCAACACGAAAACCTTGAAAGGAAACGGCGGCGGCAAAATCCCCGGAACGAAAACGCTCAGAAACGCGTTCCGCTGCACCCAACCCTTCACTCGGTGAGCTCCGCGATGCCGGTGAAAATATGCCTCGCCACCTTTTTTCGCCAACAGGTAAATCCAGATGCAACCCGCCAACGACCCGAGCGCCGCCATCGCGCAGTAGTAAGGCATCCGCGCCGGCCGCTCGCGCGACAATTCCATCACCAGGGCATCGGCGATAAACGGCAGCGTGAGCACCGACGAATCGAGAAACGTGGCGACAAAAAGCCCTGCGCCGCCCATCGTGGCAACCAGCGCCGCCAGCCAGTGCGGCATTTTCAGTGGATTCATTTCGCGGTAAGCCTGCAGAGCGCGCCGATTGTAGCAGAGTTTTTCGCGCCTTCCGGGCAGCCCGGGTGTATCGGTCCTTTTTCTAAACGCTCGTACAGGTTTCAAACATTGCCTGAACTGCTACGCTGTTCGGTTGTCGAAAGGAATGCGACAGAATGCAGCATCCAAAAAACGCCGGCATCCGTACAAAAACCCGCCACTCGCCTCTCCACGAAATGACACACAAACTCGATGTCGGAATCGCGTGCCCGCCTTGCGCCGCTGAGGCGCAAATTGCTCAATCCCATCCGCTCAGCTAGAATTTGCGCTTGAACAATTCTTCCCAGAGAGCTCCGCTCATCGCCGGACTGAACCAACGCCAGAGCGAAGCCGTGCTCGCCACGGAAGGCCCGCTGCTCATCCTCGCCGGCGCCGGCACGGGCAAGACGCGCGTCATCACCTATCGCGTCGCGCACCTGATTGAGCAAGGCGTTCCGCCCAGCTCGATTCTCGCCGTCACCTTCACCAACAAAGCCGCCGGCGTGATGAAGGATCGCATCCAGGACCTCCTGCGCGCGAGCGGATTCGCCGCCTGGGACGTCTGGGTCTCGACCTTCCATTCCTTCTGCGCCCGCCTGCTGCGCCGCGAAGCTCAGAGCCTCGGACTGCCGCGCGATTTCGCCATCTACGACGACGACGATCAAACCGCGGCCGTCAAGCGCTCGCTCCTGCAGCTCGGCCTCGCCACCGAAGACTATCCCCCGCGCAGCATGCGCGCCCAGATCAGCCACGCGAAGAATCACGGCATCACTCCGGACGAAATGGAATCCCGGGCCAAGGACCTGCGCAACTCCGGCCGCGAGGACGGAGCGAAAGTATTCCGCGTCTACAACGAAATCCTCCGCAAGGCCGCGGCGCTCGACTTCGACGACCTATTGTTGCGCGCCGTCGATCTGCTCCGCGATCATCGCGACGTGCGCGAGCGCTGGAGCAATCAATTCCGATACCTGATGGTCGACGAATTTCAGGACACCAATCGCGCGCAGGAAGAGCTGGTCCGGCTGCTCGCCGGCGAACGTAAGAACGTCTGCGTGGTCGGCGACGAGGACCAGTCGATTTACGGCTGGCGCGGCGCTCGCGCCGGAAATCTAAAGCGCTTCACGCAGGATTTCCCCGGCGCGAAACTCATCCGCCTCGAGGAAAACTACCGCTCCACGCAATCGATCCTCGACGCTGCCGCCGCCGTCGTGAAAAACAATTCCGACCGCCTGGGCAAGAATTTGCAAGCCACGCTCGGCGCGGGCGAGCTGCTGCGCTATTTCGAAGCGCCGGATTCCATCGCGGAAGCTGAATTCATTTGCGAAGGGATCGCCTCCGTTATCCGCGAAAATCCCGACGCCCGTATCGCTGTTCTCTACCGTACCGGCGCCCAATCGCGATCCTTTGAAGAAGTTCTGGGCCGCCTCGGCATCCGCTACCGCGTGGTCGGCGGATTCAGCTTCTACGAGCGCGCCGAAGTGCGCAATGCACTGGCCTACGTCCGCCTGGTGTTTCATCCCGAGGACGACGTTGCCCTGCTCCGCGTCTTAAACGTGCCGCCTCGCGGCATCGGCGCAACCACCGTCGCCGCGCTCGAAGCCCGCGCAAAGGAAACCGGCAAATCGCTCTGGGGAACGATTCGCAGCGGCAACATTTCGACGGGGAAAAAGATCGCCGGCGCGCTGAATTCTTTCCGCGAATTGATCGAGCTGCTGCAGGATCTCTGCAAGGAATTGCCGCCGGCCGCGCTGATCGAATGCGTGTTAGACCGCAGCGGTCTGCTCAACTGGGTCGAGCAGCAGGACAATCTCGAACACTCCTCCCGCGCCGAAAATCTTCGCGAACTTTCCAACGCCATGGCCGAAACCACCGAACAGGGCCAGACCCTCGAAGATCTGCTCGACCGCGCCGCCCTCGCATCCGATTCCGATCAGTATCAGGAAGACGTGCCCGTCTCGCTGATGACGCTGCACAGCGCCAAGGGCCTCGAATTCGACGCCGTCTATCTTGCCGGCCTCGAAGAAGGCGTGCTCCCGCACAGCCGCTCCGTCGACACGCCCGCTGAAATCGAAGAGGAGCGCCGGCTGTTTTACGTCGGCATGACCCGCGCAAAAAAAACTCTCGTCCTCACCCGCGCGGTCTATCGCCGCAGTTACGGCGAAGACCGCCTCCGCGCGTCCCTTCCCTCGCGCTTTCTCGCCGAAATTCCCCGCGAGCTGATCGAAACCGCCGCCGGATCGCAATCCGACCCCGGCGAATCGCGCCGCTACGAGCCCGACCCCGAATTCTCGCAGGATTATTCCTACCGCCGCGGCCATCGCACGCCCTACGGCCGTCCCGCGCCGGCAGCCCGCAGCGGCAGCTCCAACCGCGGCGCCGGCTCAACGGACCCGCTCATCGGCAAACGCGTCCGTCACCTGAAATTCGGCATCGGCACTATCATCGAGGTCGATGGCGACGGCGAGGACCGCCGCATCACCGTTAGCTTCCAGGACTACGGCCCCAAGAAACTAATCGAGCGCTACGCAAATTTGCAGCTCGCCTGAGCGCGACCGCCGTCGCGATTGTTCCGAAGGACAGGTTGCGCGGAAGTGTCTCACAAGGTAGAGTTTTCGACATTCGCACCGGGAAGGTGGCGATTGGATCCACAGCTGTTCCGCACCAAGAACATAGACCAGCTCATTTCCGACGCCGACCGGCCGGAGATGCGCCTGAAGAAATCTCTCGGCTGGTTAAGCCTGACGTCGCTCGGCATCGGCGCGGTCATCGGATCCGGAATTTTCACGGTCATCGGCACGGCCATCGCCGGCCAAAAGCTCAGCGCGAGCTCCGTTCTGAATGCCCCCCTCCTCGAATATCTGATTTATCACTCCGCATCGTTCGGCCGGCCGGGCGCGGGACCCGCGATCGCGCTCTCATTCGCGCTGGTCGGAGTGGTCTGCTGCTTCGCGGCGCTCTGCTACGCCGAACTTGCCGCGATGATTCCGATCGCCGGCAGCGCCTACACCTACACGTACGCGACGATGGGCGAGCTCATCGCCTGGATCATTGGCTGGGACTTGATCCTTGAGTACGCTGTCTCGAACATGGCCGTAAGCGTCGGATTCTCGGCGCACGTTGTCGATCTATTCGACTGGTTTGGCTGGCACCCCGATCTGCGCTGGATCACGCCGGCGTATCTGCCCGGCGGCCTCACCGATCTTCAGGGCAACACGCTCTACGGTCCCGGCTGGCATTTCGGATTCAACTGGCCTGCGTTCGTGATCGTGATGCTGCTGACGGTGGTACTGGTGCGGGGCATCAAGGAATCGGCGCAGACCAACAACATCATGGTGCTGCTGAAGATCCTCGCTATCCTGATCTTCATCACCTTCGCGGCGCACCTGATTCATCCCGCCAACTGGCATCCCTTCGCGCCTAATGGCTGGCCGGGCATTCTGACCGGTGGCTCGATCATTTTTTTCACGTACATCGGATTTGATTCCGTCTCGACCGCCGCAGAGGAGTGCAAGAATCCGCAGCGCGATCTGCCCATCGGCATCATCGCCACTCTGGTGATCTGCACGGTGCTCTATATCGGCGTCGTCGTGGTCCTAACCGGCATCGTCCCGTGGCAGACGCTGGTGGACGACGCGGCGCCCGTGGTCAACACGATGAAGCGACTGCATTTCGGCAACATTCGCCTCGCGGTGCTGATCGGCGCGCTATTGGGAATGATTTCGTCGCTGCTCGTTTTTCAGCTGGGTCAGGCGCGCGTCTGGTTTGCTATGTCGCGCGACGGTCTGCTCCCCCGGGTTTTCAGTCGCGTCCATCCGCGATTCCGTACACCGGATTTTTCCACCTGGGTCGCCGGAATCGTCGTCGGCGTTCCCGCCGGCCTGCTCGACATCGGCACGCTCGCCGATCTTTCCAACATCGGCACGCTATTCGCGTTCGCGCTGGTCGCCGGCGGCGTGCTGATCCTGCGATTCCGCGAGCCCAATCGCCCGCGATCGTTCCGCGCGCCCGGCGGACTCCTCGCGCCGATCATGACGATTCTCACCTGTCTGCTGCTGATGGCCGGGCTGCCGATCATGAACTGGCTGCGCTTTTTTGGCTGGCTCCTGATTGGCCTGGTTATCTATTATTTCTACAGCCGGAAACATAGCCAACTATCGACCGCGAACATGGCGGCCGCGAAAGGAGCCTCTCGCTGATGCGCGGCTTCGTCCCCCAGGCGCCGAATCGATTGATCCGACGAGCCTTGCGCGCCGCGCCCGTGCTCCTGCTCGCAATTCTGTTTCTCGCGCTGCCATCGTCATTCGGCTGGGGCGACAACGCCGAGCGCATGATCGTCGACAAAGCTGTCGACACATTGCCGGACGAAATGCTGCCGTTCTTCCAGGCCAATCGCGGATACCTAATGCAGCATGTCACCGACCCTCTGGAATCGGAAGCGCGCAGTTCCGCCGAACAGCCCAAGGGATTCATCCAGCTCGATCACTACGGCCCGTATCCGTACGCGTCGCTTCCGCGGATGTACACCGCGGCTGTGGAGAAATTCGGCCGGCGCCAGCTAGCCGCGCGCGGCGTGCTGCCCTGGCAGATCGGCCTCTACAGCCAGAAGCTCACCGACGCGCTGCGTGCGCACGACTGGGACGATGCGAAGCTTTCCGCCGCGATTCTGGCTCACTACGTCGCCGCGGCGCACGATCCGTTCAAATCTACGATCAACAAAGACGGCGCTCTCTCCGATCAGCAGGGCATCAATGAACGTTTCGGCGTCGGGCTGGTCGACCGCTACCAGCGCTTCTTCTTCCTGAAGCCGAACGAAGCCGCTTTCATCCGCGACCCGACGGATCATGCCTTCGAAATGTCGCTCGACGCCCATTCCTGGCTTGAAAATATTCTGCTGGCCGACCGCCGCGCCCACGAAGGCCTTACCGGTTATAGCAGTGAATACTACGACCGCTTCTACGCGCAGGCCGGAGCCGTTCTGATCCGCCAGCTGACCGACGCGGCGACCGACACGGGATCCTACTGGATGACGGCGTGGATCAATGCCGGGCGTCCGCAGTTGCCGGGCAGCTGATCGAACGTGGGCGCGCAAACGACGATGCGGACCCCGACCGTCCTCGACGCTCTCCCCAAAGCGGAATTGCACCTGCATCTGGAAGGCTCGATTCGCCCCGAAACCGCCGTCGAGCTCGCCGAGCGCCACGGAGTGACGCTCACCGCGCCGGAGGTGGCCGCGCGCTACAACTACAACAATTTCGGGGGATTCATCGAAGCGTTCAAATGGGTCACGTCGTTCTTGCGCGACCCGGAGGATTACGCGCTGATCACGCGAAAGCTGGCCGAAGAGCTCGTGCGGCAAAACGTGGTCTACGCGGAAATTACGATCTCGGCCGGCGTGATGCTGCGCCGCATGCAGAGTGTGGAGGCGAATTTCACCGCCATACGCGAGGCGTCTGAAAGCGTGGTGTTCCGCAAGCTCCGGCCCGGCTGGATTTTCGACGCCGCGCGACAATTCGGCGCCGAAGCTGCCAGCGAGGTGGCGCGCACCGCCGCGAAGCTTTCGCGCTCCGGCGTGATTGCATTCGGAATGGGCGGCGACGAGCTTGCCTTCCCCACCGTGAATTTCCGCCCGGCGTTTGACCACGCGCGCAGCGAAGGCCTGCGCATCGTCTGCCACGCGGGGGAAGTCGGCGGACCTGAGGCGGTGAAGGAAGCCGTGGAAATTCTGGGAGCTGAGCGAATTGGCCACGGCATCGCCGTGATGCACGACGCGCCGCTGGCCACATCGTTCGCAAACCGCCACGTAGTGCTCGAAAACTGCATTTCGAGTAACATCTGCACCGGCGCCCTCGCGAAGCAAACCGGCAAACCCGTGGCGTCCGTCGCGGATCATCCGCTCGCGAAGCTGATGGCGCAGGGTTCGCTCGTCACGCTTTCGACCGACGATCCCGCGATGTTCCACACGGACCTTCTGACCGAATATTCTCTGGCGGCTTCGCTCGGCTTGTCGCAGTCACAGCTTCTGCAGCTCGCCGAGCAGAGTTTCAGCGCGTCATTCCTGCCGCCTATCGAAAAACGCCAGCTGCTCGAAAACTTTCGAGCGGCTGCAAAATCAGCCGGGCTGGTATAATCCGCGCTGCGCCATCGCGCACAGGAAGAAAAATGAAAGCTCACGTCTGGGTTATGCCGAAGCCGACCGTCCTCGATCCCCAGGGGCAAACCATTCAGCGTGCGCTTGGCTCGCTCGGCCACTCCAAGGTACAGGGCGTGCGCCAGGGCAAATTTTTCGTGCTGGAGCTCGACAGCATGAGCCGCGCAGAAGCGCAAACGGAAGTCGAGCGCATCGCGAAAGACGTCCTCACCAACCCCGTCATCGAAGAATTCCGCTTCGAAGTCATCGACTGAACTGCCAAACCTGCCGGACACGGAGGCACAGAGAAATTCTGGTGCTTCCTTTCGTTCTGATATAGATTCCGTTCACACCGCTTGAAAAGGGGGACGTATGCGCGAAAGAGTGGTAGCTGCCTGCGTACTGGCAGGGGTGATCCTACTCGCGGCAATTCTCACCGGACGTTCTCGCGGGATTCACGCTGCGAATTCGCCAGCCGCCGCTTGCGACCGCGCTTGTCTGAATGGATTCCTGGAGCAGTATCTCGCCGCGCTCGTGAAACACGATCCCACTGGCCTGCCCGTCGCGGCCGATCTGAAATCGACCGAAAACACGAAGCCCACCCCGCTCGGCGACGGCCTGTGGAAGACGATCAAGTTCATCAAATTTCGCGGCGAAACCGTTTCCGATCCCTCGACCGGCCAGATCACTTATTGGGCCGCCGTGCAGGAAGATCACGTCTCGCTGCTGATGCTCCGCCTGAAAATCGCCGGCGGACAAATTACCGAATCCGAGACGATCGTCGCCCATGGCTCTGCGCCCGACGCCCCCCGCACCGGATTCGAAGTGATACCGGATCTGCAGCTGCTGGCCGCGATCAAGCCGTTCCTGGAAAGCGAAGTCTCGCCGCGCCCCTCCCGCGCTGAATTGATGGCCGCCGCCAACGCATACTTCGACGGCATCGAGCACTGGACGGGCCATACGCCTTTCGCGCCCGAGTGCAATCGCATCGAAAACGGTCAGCTCACGACAAATAATCCGACGAACTCCGAGGGCCTGCCGCCGCTCGGCTGCCGCGATCAATTCGAGGCCAAGCTGTTCACCTACATTCCCAAGGTCCGGGACCGCCGCTTTCCGGTGGTTGACGAAGAGCATGGGCTCGTCGTCGCGCAGGTCGTTTTCGACATCCCCGGCAGCAAGACCTGGATCCGCGACGGCAAAGAAGTGGCCGCCCCGCCCGCCGTCGCAAATCCGCGCAACAACATCCTGAACGAGATGTTCAAGGTCGATCATGGCCAAATCCAACTGATTCAGGCATTCATGCTGCCGAATGAGCCCTACGGCACGCCAACGGGCTGGAACTAGCTCCACTTCACCACCACCCGCGTGTCGCGAAATGGCTCGATCGGCCCTCTCCGGCGCGTGCCGCGGCTTGTGCTACCATTACCGGATCGGCAGGCTGGCGGCGTTCCCACGCCACGGCACACCCGGAGATCGCGACTATGTGTGGAATTGTCGGGTACGTAGGTCCCAAGCGAGTCGTCCCCCTGATCCTCGACGGCCTTCGCCGCCTGGAGTATCGCGGCTACGATTCGGCCGGCATCGCCGTGGTGGGCGAAAACGGCAAGCTCGATGTGCGCCGCTCGCCAGGCAAACTTCGTAATCTTGAGGAATCGATCCGCATCACGCCGCTAGACGGCGTCTACGGAATCGGCCACACGCGCTGGGCCACGCACGGCCGCCCCACCGAGGAAAACGCGCACCCGCACCGCGACTGCAAAGGCGAAATCGTGGTGGTGCACAACGGAATCATCGAAAATTACATCGATCTGAAAAAACAGCTCATCGCCGAAGGCCACAAATTTGTCACCGAAACCGACACCGAAATCATCGCGCACCTGCTGGAGAAATTCTCGGCAAACGACACGCCGCTGGAGCAGGCCGTGCTGCGCGCCGTGAAAGCGATGACCGGCGCCTACGCCCTGGTGACGCTCTCGACGAAAGACCCGAACAAAATCGTGGCCGCGCGCCTGGGCCCGCCGATCGTTCTGGGCTTCGGCGACAAGGAATTCTTCGTCGCCAGCGACATTCCGGCGATCCTGGCGCACACGCGCAGCGTTTTCTTCCTGGGCGACGGCGAGGTCGCGGTGGTCACGCCGCAGGGCATCCAGATCTCCGATTTCGAAAGCCGTCCGGTCCATCGCAAGCCCCAGCACATCACCTGGGACCCGATCATGGCCGAAAAGGGCGGCTTCAAGCATTTCATGCAGAAGGAAATTTTCGAACAGCCGCGCGCCGTTCGCGACACGCTTCTCGGCCGCATCTCGCAGGAAACAGGCAAAGTGTTTCTCGACGAGATGGACATCCGCGAGGAAGAGTTCAAGGCTTTTCGCGACGTGAAAATCGTCGCCTGCGGCACCAGCTGGCACGCGGGGCTGGCCGGGAAATTCATGATCGAGCGGCTGGCACATATTCCCGTCGAAGTCGATTACGGTAGCGAATTCCGCTATCGCGATCCCATCGTCGAACCAACCAGCCTGATCATCGCCATCAGCCAATCCGGCGAGACGGCGGACACGCTGGCCGCCGAGCGCGAAGCTCGCGCCAAGGGCGCGAAGGTTCTTTCGATCTGCAACGTGGTGGGATCGATGCTCACGCGCGAATCCAACGGCACGATCTACACGCATGCGGGTCCGGAGATCGGCGTCGCATCCACCAAAGCGTTCACCGGCCAGCTGACGGCGCTGCTGCTCACCGCCCTCTACCTCGGTCAGGTGCGCGGGAAACTCGGCTCCGCACAGTCAAAACTCCTGATGCAGGAACTGACGAAAGTGCCGCATAAAATCGGCGCGATCCTGCAGCGCGATGCCGCCATCGAGGAGCTCGCTCGCCAATTTTTCCGCCACACGGATTTCCTCTATCTCGGCCGAGGCATTCACTATCCCGTCGCTCTCGAAGGCGCGCTGAAGCTGAAGGAAATTTCCTACATCCACGCCGAAGGCTATCCTGCCGGCGAGATGAAGCACGGCCCCAACGCCCTGATCGACGAAAATCTTCCAGTGGTGATGATCGCCACGCGCGACGAATCCGACTCCGAATCGATGACGCGCTACGAGAAAACGATTTCAAACCTACAGGAAGTGAAGGCGCGCGACGGAATCGTGATCGCCGTGGTCACAGAAGGCGACCAGCTCGCCAAAGGCACCGCCGATCACGTGATCGAAATTCCCGCCGTACCGGAATTGATCGCGCCGATCGTGGAAATCGTTCCGTTGCAGATGCTCGCCTACCACATCGCGGTGCGCCGCGGTTGCGACGTCGATCAACCGCGCAACCTCGCCAAATCCGTTACCGTCGAATAGCCCATTTTTATATCCGCTGCCGTGGCGCTAGAATGCGGCCATGGGAGTCTGCACGTCCGGTTCACAGAGGTACGCACGTTTGCTCGCCGTCTTGTTTGCAGGATTGATTTTGCTGGTGCCCGCTCCCCTGCGCGCGCAGGACGATCAGACTGCCGCCAGCAGCAAGCTCGCCGCCGTAAAAATCACCGGGTCGACCAAATACCCTCCCGAGCTGGTCGCCGCCGAGACCGGACTTTCCCCCGCCTCGAGCGTCACCAAAGCCGATCTGCAAAACGGAGCCGATCGCCTGGCACGCTGCGGGCTTTTTTCGAACGTCAATTACCGCTTCTACTCCACCGACGCAGGCGTCGTCGCCGAATATGAAGTCACCGACGCGCCCACGCTCCCGGTTTATTTCGATAACTTCCCGTGGTTCACCGACGACGAGCTCACCGCCGCCCTAAAAAAAGCAATTCCGCTGTTCGACGGAACCGCACCCGAGGGCGGTTCCCTGCTCCACGACATAACCGGGGCGCTCGAACACCTGCTCGCCGCGCGCGGCGTCCACTCCAGCGTTTCGGCCGCGCTCTTCACCGTGCCGATCGGCGATCGCAAGGTGCAGCAGTTCCACGTGGACAATGCCGCCGTGAATATCGGCGGCATCGAATTCGGCGACGCGCTCGCGAAGAACGATCGCGGACTTCAGCAACGCCTCCCGGATGTTGTTGGCCAGCCGTACTCACGCACGCTTGTCGAGCTCTTCGACTTCGAGCAAGTCAGG
>DATNKM010000072.1:0-15377 GCA_035603395.1 Candidatus Acidiferrales bacterium | reverse complement strand
TTCTCGGTCACGCTTGATTCCGGCATACGCGTGCAGGTGCTTCCCCCGACCGCGCTGATAGGACCCGGCGAGACATTTCAATTTACCGACATCGTGTCGGGCACCAAAGATACCGGCGTCGTCTGGATGGTGAACAATACGCCGGGCGGCGACGCTACGGACGGCTATATCTGCCCTTCGAATGCCGTAGGAAATCCCTGCACGGCCACCACTTCAGCGGGCGAGTATTTCGCACCGAATACGTCGCCGGGGGCGATAACGATCGGCGCGCAATCGGGTGCGGATCCTTCGGAAGTGGGCACCGCCACCGTCACTGTGGGAGCGGGAGATAACCCGGCCTTCAGCGCCACGGACCCGATCGAACCGCAGGTGGTCGCCGAGGGCTCGGTGCAGCAGGACGTCTACCTTTCGGGAACAAACATTTTTTCCACAACTCAAGTGTTTGTGAACAATGTTGCGGTGCCGACCGCGGATGTGACGGTGATCAGCGAGACGCTGCTGCGGGTTACGATCCCGGGTTCACTATTAACCCAGCCGGGTAACCTCTCCATCTTTCTTGAATCCCAGGAAGGCACGAAAACCTCCGGATCGGTCAACCTGCCCGTTGTCCCGGTGCATCCAGTGGTAATCGCATCGACGCCGAACAGCGTGCAGGAGAGCAATGGCGGAACGAATCTGACCGCGAATCTCGTCGGCGGCTACTTTGTGCCGGGCAAGACTCTTGCGACGTTCAACGGAGTGGGCTGCGGCGGCGGAGGGCAGGTTTGCACGAGCTACGTCGACAGCCGTCACATGAACGTCTCCATTCAGGACGCCAGCCTGACGCTGCCGGGGCTCTACCCTTTGGTTGTTCAGAACAGCGATGCGGTCACGGCCGGAGTGCCCAATCTTACGGGCTTGAATTTGGCCGTCAATCCGAGTGCGGCGTCGATTTCAAGCGGGCCGGGTCCCATTCTGACGATGGGCGCCACCGCGACGCCGGGTTCGACCGCCGTTGCGATCGATCAGGCGGACGGCTACGCCGTAGTTGCAAACACGAAGGAAGGGTCCGTTACGATCGTGAACATGGTGACTGACACCGTGATCGAGACCATCAGCACGGGTGCGGCGCCGACGGGAGTAGCGGTTGACGACATGCTCACGCCAAGCCACATGGCATATGTGGTGAATAGCACCGACAACACAATCACTACGATCAACCTGAGTGTGACCCCGCCCGCAAAAGTGGCGACTGTCTCGCTGGCCACGTACGAGCCGGCGGTGATCCCGGCTGCGACCGTGCCGTACAGCATCGCCGCAAATCCCCTGACCCACCGCGCATTCATCGCCGATCAATCCACCAACGTCGGCACGATTATCGATCTCGCCAACGCCAACCCGAGCGTCGGCTGCGCAACGCCGCCATGCCCGGTTGGAGTGATCACGGGAGGCATCACGCCGTACGGCACCGGCCAGAACCCCGGCGTCGCGGTCGACCCGCGGCTCAATTGGGCGATGGTCACACCCGGAGGCGAGGGAACAATCGCGCTCGTCGACCTCGGCCGCGCGGCAAGCGTCGGCGACGTGGGCCGCCAGCCGCAGCTGATGGGCAGTCTTTCCATCTCGGCCACCGTGCAGGGCATCGGAATCAACACCGAAACCCACGAGGCATTGCTGGCCGATCCGGCTTCGCAGACATTGACGACGTTCAGCCTGCTGAACGATGCCGTCACCTCAGTTACTTTCACCTTCCAGGGAACCCAGCAGCTCACACCGGATCTCGGGTCCGCCGCCGTCACTCCCCTCGAGAATCTCGGCATCGCCGTTTCCCCAAGCGACTCGACGGGTGTGGTGGCCGACCTGGATAGCGGGATCATCCTGAAGAAGATCACCGGCCTTGGTGCCAATCCTCAGGCTGTCGCCGTCGATCCCGCCACGAATCAAGCCATTGTCGTGGACGCGGGCGACGCCAACGCATCGATCATTTCGCTCGGCAGCCCCCTGACGCAACCGCAAATCCTGGAGGCCAGCCCCGCGACCACCTTGACCAGCAGCGTGCCGTTGACGCTGACCTTGACGGGCGCAAATTTCTCCGCCAACTCGATCATTCGGCTCGATCAGGGGCAAATTGCATTGCCGGCGCCGACGCCCAGTGGCTGCGCAGCGGGCGTTTGCCGGCAATTGACCGTGCAGGTTCCGGCAAGTGCGCTGGCATCGGCGCGACACTTTCTGGTGGACGTACTGAACAGCAACAATGGAGCCCTATCGAACGTCGAGGACCTGACAGTCGTTCAGCCGGTTACGGTGGGCAGCGGGCCGGTGGCGGTCGCAGTGGATACGGATCGCGACCTGGCCGTGGTCACAAACACGAATGACAATACGGTGTCGCTCGTTTCGCTCTCACCCGTCAACGGCCAGCTATCCCCGGAATCGCTCGGACCTGTCGGCGTAATTCCGCCAGCGATTTCTACCGGTACCACGCCGCTCGGCGTCGCTGTCGATCCGCGGCTTGGCGTGGCCCTGGTGGCCAATAACGGCAGCAACAACGCATCGGCCATTGATCTGACCACTACGCCGCCGCTGGCGACGACGGTCGCGCTGTGCGGTGCCGACTGCTTGAATGCCACCGGCGTGGCTTTCAACAATGATACCGACACAGCGCTGGTCACCAGCACGAACTCGAACAATCTTTTCAGCACGGGCGAGGTCAGCTTCACCAGCGTTACCCGGACCACGACGGGGAGCAACACTTCGATCACCGCAGCCCTGGGCGACAGTCTGCCCACGGACCAGGATCCGGTTGCGGTGGCGATCGATCCGACTCTGGATTTTGCCGCGGTGGCTACGGCGTCCTCGACGAGCACCCTGGACATCGTCGACATGAACTCGGAATCGATCGTCGGGCGCGTCAACAACCTTCAGAATCCAAGCGGCGTGGTGTTCGATCCTGTCAACCAGGTGTTTATTACCGTAAACAGTTTGTTGAACAACATTTACTTCACGGATCCTTCTTCGACGAACTCGACGACGGTCAATGTCGGAATCGCGCCAACATCGGTTGACTACAACTTTCAGACGAGCTCGCTGGTCACCGTGAATGCCACCAACCACACGATGTCCGTGATCGATTACGCGTGCCCCACCGATGCTGGACCGACATGTTTCACTCCGAAAGTGCAGGTCGTGCTCGGCTTGGGCGGAGCTCAGACGTCGGCGCTGGTGCTCGGTCCCAATGCCGTGGCGATCGATCCGAAACTGAATCTGGCTGTGCTTGTCGATCCAGACAATAACCGCGTCCTGCTGGTTCCGCTGCCGCACTAAGCCGGCGGAACCGCGCGGCCAACCGACCCTGTCAATGGGGCATCGGACTCTATTGGGAGATGGGCGTGCCTGTGCCTGCGGTAGTTGGCTCACGAGCTATCGCCCGCCACCGGGCGAATCCAATTGACCATTTTCCGGGCGGGAAGCTATAATTGCTCGTTTGTGTTCATTAAATTTCGCCACACAGTGTGAATGAGGAGTGAGAATGAAGATGCAAGCAGTGGTTCCAGTTATTGCCGCACTTTTAATGACGCCCGCGGTGTGGGCTCAGGCTGCTGCTCCGGCGGCGGGCAAGGTCGGAGTGATCAATATCCAAGCGGCAATCGCCAGCACGGCGGAAGGCAAGCAGGCTGCAGCCGAACTGCAATCGCAGTTTACTCCACGGATGAATGAGCTTCAGAACCTGCAAAAGCAGATCGAAGACGTGAGGAATCGTCTCCAGGCCGGTCAGTCGACATTGAGCGACGAAGAAAAGGCCCGGCTCCAGCGCGAAGGCGACACGCTGACGCGCACGTATCAGCGGAAACAGCAGGAACTGCAGGACGACACAAACGACGCGCAGCAGGACGTCGTCAATCGCATCGGCCGCAAGCTCGTCGATATCCTGAACAAGTACTCCAAGGACAACGCCTATGCCATCGTCCTGGACGACTCTTCGCAGCAGACTCCCGTTATCTACGCCGCGAATCAGATCGACGTGACGCAGGACATTATCCGACTCTACGACCAGAGCTATCCCGTGAAGAATGCGGGCGCCACGACTCCAACGGCTCCCCGAACGGCGCCAAAGCCTGCTCCGGGAACGCCCGCTGCACCAAAGCAGTAACGCTGTTCCTCTTCGTCAATTAAGTCCCGAGGTTCGGAGGGCCTTGCCGTGAAAACCGGCAAGGCCTTTTTTTTGAGTCCTGCGGCAGGGCGCGGGGCGTTTGTGCGGTCTCGCCGGTTCGGCTATCATGTTTCGTCGAATCGCGTTGAGCGGATTTTCAGAAGTACTTCTCGCGAAAGCGAGCCAGGAGGAAGGGCATGACGATTTCCGTCGGGGCCGCGGCTCCGGATTTCACGCTGAAGGATCAGAACCAGAAGGACGTAAAGCTCTCCGATTTTCATGGCAAGAAGAACGTGGTCATCATGTTCTATCCGCTCGATTGGAGCCCGGTCTGCACGAACGAGCACATGTGCATGGTGAACGACATGAAGCGCTTCGAGCAGCTCGATGCGGCCGTGCTCGGCCTGAGCGTCGACAGCGTCTGGTCGCACAAGGCCTTTGCCGAAAAAATGGGCATCCACTATTCCTTGTTGGCCGATTTTCAGCCGCGCGGTGCGGTGGCCGATAAATTCGGCGTCTATCTGGCGGACAAGGGAATCACGGGACGCGCCATCGCCATCGTCGACAAGGGCGGCAAGGTCGCCTGGTTCAAGAATTACGACATTCCTTCGCTGCCGGATATCAATGAAGTTTCCGAAGCGCTCTCGAAAGTAAAGTAACTGCGGAGCCGGCGCGGGATCATTTTGCGGCGAAGGTGCGGATGTAATCGACCAACTGCCAGCGCTGTTGGTGGGTTAGCTTGTCCTCGAATGCGGGCATGGGTAGCCGGCCACGCGTGATTTGCCAGAAAAGCTCGCCGTCAGTTCGGCTGCTCATCGTGCGTGCGTCGGTGAAATCTCCTGGCGCAACCGATAGTTCGGGGGCTTTCTCGCCCTTGCCGTCGCCTTTTTCTCCGTGGCAGCTTCGGCAATGCTCGACGTAGTCCTGCTTTGCTGCTGCGATCGCTTCGGCGGTCGGCGGCACTGGGTTCTTCAACTTACGTGCCGCCGAGGTCGCGCTCCAGTTGCGAGCCGTGTTGACGACGGTCGCACCGACGGCGATTAGAATCGCTACGAGCGCCAGGACTCCGAGCCAGCGGGTATTCCGATTGGATTTTGCTACAGGCACGATTCGGTTGGCGGCTCCGGCGGAAATTTTCCCACAGCCCGCCGTGATTTCCCAGTGCTCAGGGTCGCTGTTTCAGGGTGCTGAATGAATCGCGCGAACCACTGAAACCAGCACGAGCACAAACATCACCAGTACATAGACGCGCAATCCCCAGAGCAGGATTTTGATTCCGGTCGAAAGGGATCTGCGGCCAAACCGCGTCTGCTGTTTGGCAGCGACCACTTGGTCGGTTTCAAGCAGCGACAACACCACGCGCGGATCCTTCAGATCCGGCTTCGGCGAAGCGGCAGCTTCCGCGTGATCTTCATGTGGCTTCATCGATTCAATTATCCGCCCAGCAATTTGGGGAATACCGTGGTGACGCCGAACGCGATTCCGACGCCGACCAGCAGCACTGTAACGACGATACCCGCGGCGTTTTCCCAAAATCCGTTCACATGCTCGCCCATCACGTCACGATCGTTCACCAGCAGGATCAGGAATGCCAGCGCCGGAGGCATCGCCAGCACGGCGATTACATTTACCGTCAGCACTACAAACTCGAGCGGCGCGTGGGGAATCAGCACCAGCGCCGCGGCGGCGCAGGCCGATCCGAGCAGCGTGGAATAAAACGGCCACGCGTCGCGCACGGGGCGGTTCAAGCTGTGCCCGGTTCCAATCACTTCGCCAAAGGCGTAGGCCGAAGACGTCGATATGGCGATCGCCGCCACGATTCCCGCCTCAAAAATTCCCAGTGCGAAGAGCGCCGCGCCCACATGGCCGATCCAGGGAGCCAGCGCCTCTGCAAACTGCGCGCCCTGGAATTGCGACGCATCGATGCCGTGATGAAACAGCGGTGCGGTGGCAAGTATCGCTGCAATTGCGAAAATGGCGGCCAGTGTCGCGCCCAGCAGCGTGTCGAAGCGGCCCGCCCGGATGTCCCGCGGCTGCATGCCTTTGTCCACCACCGCGCTTTGCTGAAAAAAGATCATCCACGGCGTCACCGTCGCGCCGATATCCGCCAGAATCAGCAGCAGGATTTCGGCGGCTCGTCCTTGCGGCAGAGGCGTCCAGGTGAGCAGCGCATGTCCCACGGCCAGCCAATTGGGGTGCGCCAGGATCGCGGCGGGAACGAACAGGCCGTTGAAGATCGCCAAACCCAACGTGATTCGTTCCCAGGTCCAATATCGGCCGGTCGTGATCGCCCCTACCACCGCGACGAGGCCCACACCGACCGCCACCACCGGCCGGATGCCAAAAAATCCCAGGCCCGCGCGAATCCCGATAAACTCCGTGATCAGCGTCAGGAAATTCCCGATTACCAGATCGCCCATCGAGAAAAATCCCCAGAATTTTCCGAAGCGGTCGAAAATCAATTCCGCGTGGCCGCGATGCGAGACGGCGCCAAGCCGCACCGTCATTTCCTGCACCACCAAACCGATCAAAAATGTGAGCACGACGAAGGGAATGAAGAAACCGATTCCGAACCGCGCGCCCGTCGCCGAATAGGAAAGCATGCTCGGCGCATCGTTTTCGCCCAGAAACACCAGCACACCCGGGCCAACGAGCAGCCAGAGCACGCGCAGGCCGCGAAATCTCTGAGCGCCCCGCCCCTGCCACCGCGCGCGAGTCACTCGCCAGCGGTCGCGGGCGCGATCCACGTCCTCGTGCGTCAGCAACCCGACCAGATCGCCGGCGACAGGCGAGCTCGCCGCGATTTCGGTGGTCGGCCGCGCCGAACCGAACGAGCTCGTTTCCGAATCTTGTTTCCGCCCCGTCATATGTTAACTACGATAAACCTCGCATATAAACTACGCTTAACATATGTAAGCGTCAATTGCCGAATGCAACGTGACGCCGAAAAAGCACGGCGTTGTTTCAGTCTGGTATAATTTGTGGACTCATCGCAGCGAACGCCGCGCGGCACAACGCACAACAGGAGAGCGAAATGGCTGAAGCCTCAAAACAACAGCAAGCCCAGATCAAAGCCGACGAGAAGGAGCTGCTCGGACAATACTCGAACCTCGTGGTCGTTCATCACAATGCCGAGGAGTTCACGCTGAACTTCATCTACATGTTTCCCACGGTCGCGCAGGGCAAACTGGTCGCCAGCATGATCATGAATCCGCGCCACGCCAAACGCCTCATGCGCGCGCTCCAGGAAAACATCGCGCGGTACGAGGCCCAATTCGGCGCGCTACCCGATCCGCCGGGCCCCGACGCAGATCCAAAAGTGGGATTCGTGCAGTAGTTGTGTTTCGAAGGTTTCGCGTGCGTCTCAACACTTAAATCCGTCGCCCACCACCCACCCCGTGGCCGGCTCGACGAATTCCACACCCACCGCATAACCCGTATCCGGAGTCGTGTGGCAGTACGCAACGCGCGCAACGGTGCGAAAAGAACCAGCCAGCGTCGCCACTTCGATCCGGTCGTTGATCTTCCAACGCCGCGTGGTCAGCACCCGTGCGCCGCGCGAGCTCACATTCTCGGTAAAGGTGGTTTCCGTGCCCGGCTGCGCGCCGTGCCCGGTAATGTGCACGCCAACTTCCATGGGAATCCGCGTTTCGCAGCGGGTCGCGTTGAATGACTTGGGACTGCCTATCCCAAGCGGCATACTGGATGCCCCCTTTTCAAGTTATAAGCAAGCGGCGAGATGCTTGAGCTGAAATTTTCCGGTCGTCCGCCGCTTCATTTTATAAAGCGCCGAATCGGCCGCGCCCAGAAGCTGTTCGATCGAAGTTCCGTCCGTCGGATACACCGCCTGTCCCACGCTAACGGTAATGAAAGGCTCTTCGCCATCCGACGCAAGCTGCTCGCAGATGCGCGCGGAAGCCTGTTCGGCATCGGACGCTCCCGCTTCCGGCAGCACTAGCGCGAATTCATCGCCGCCAAACCGCGCCGGCGTATCGATCGCGCGACTGCTGTTGCGCAGCACCGAGCCCAGCCGCTTGATCGCCCGGCTGCCGGTTAGATGCCCATATCTGTCATTAATCTTCTTCAATCCGTCCAGGTCAAACAGCAGGATGGCGAATTGCCGTCCGGTCCGGCGCGACCGCTGGATTTCGCTCTCCATCGCTTCCAGCAGCCGCCGATGATTCGCGAGCCCGGTCAACGAATCGGAAGCCGCCATGCGGCTCACCTGGTCGAAAAGCTGGGCGTTGTCGAGCAGCGTCCCGCCGAGTACCACCACGTAGCTCAGCACCATCAGCGCATGCGCCAGTGTGTAAGGCGCGTCCAGCATGCGCTGCGATTGGCTCATGGTGATGTGGCAGACCACGCTCAGCGCCGCCGCGACGAAAAGTGCCCGGTCCAGCGCCGCGCTCGTCCGTCCCAGCCGCCAGCCGTAACCAATCGTCGCCGCGATGTACAGAGCTGCCGGCAGCAGGTCCCACGCCCGAGGTACGAACACTCCCGGATGGATTTTCGGCGCCCGCGGCAGCATGAAATAGAAAACGCTCGTCAAATACGCCACCGCGCCCACGATCAGCGTAACGCCCGCGATTTCCTTCGCCGGATCGCGCGACACAGGAATCCGCCGCTCCACCATAAGCGCCGCCAGCAGCAGCACGCCTAGCAGGGTCCTGCCGGCCAGCCAACCGAGCGAAATCTGCATCCCCATGTTCGGAGTAATCAGCATCCCGCGATAAAACGTCATGCTGCTCGCCGCTTCGATTAGTCC
This sequence comes from Candidatus Acidiferrales bacterium, assembly GCA_035603395.1. GTDB lineage: Bacteria > Acidobacteriota > Terriglobia > Acidiferrales > UBA7541 > Palsa-295. The sequence continues at coordinate 6,486 of DATNKM010000072.1, read as the reverse complement.
CGCCAGGACGAACCCAAACGCGAGAATCAGCGAAATCCGGTCGTGCGTTCCCCGAAAACGCACCATGGCATTTGCAGCAAACGTGAATGCGATCAGGCTGCCCGCCATTTCCAGGTAAGCGTCGAAAAGCGGGTCGGAGGTATAGCGGGAATGGCGCAGGAACCAGAGCGCGGCGCAGTAACCCGCCACGGCGATCAGGCCCAGCACAACAAGGCCGATGCGGTATCGGCCGCGAATTGTCTGTACAACGCCCACACGTCCCCCGGGAAAGGAGAATGCCCCGAAGTGAAACAGCAACTCACCTGCCGTTTCGCTTCGACCGATCCCCTCTACCTAAGTACACTGTTTTCGAGGGTTTTTCTTAGAGAAGTGCGAAGCACGTCGCAAAATGATACACACCCGGTCTCAGGGGGTTTGGAATTGTTACCTGCGTGAGAGGTTGTTACGCGGGGAGTGAGACTACGCCTTGGGAACCGGCGGCGCTGGGGGAGCCGGAGGAAGGTCGAACGCCTGGATCGTGCTCTGAAAGCCTACCTTTTTGTGCGCGCCGTCGCAGAACGGCTTGTTGGCGGAATGTCCGCAGCGGCAAAGCCCGATCTTGTCCCGCCCGGCCAGCCCGAAGGCCTTCCCGTCCTGGTCGCAGACTTCGAAATCGCCCTCGACCCGAATCGACCCATCCGTCCGAACAGTAATCTTGGTAGCTGCCATCGAATCCTCCGAAAGAGGGCGCCATAGGGGAGGGTCTCAAACCCGGCCCTGCTGGGAATCAATATTTCGGCACGCTCGGATCCACCTCATCCGACCAAGCCAGAATACCACCTTTGAGATTCTGAATTTTCTTGAAGCCGGCCCCGCGCAGGAATTCCACTGCCTGCGCTGACCGCTTTCCCGACTTGCAGTGCGCCACGATCTCCTTCGAGCTGTCGAGCTCGTGAACGCGCTGCGGCAATTCGCCCAGCGGGATCAGGTGGCCGTTGATGTTGCAGATCTGGTATTCGTGCGGTTCGCGCACGTCAAGCACGTAAATGTCATCGCCCTTGTCGAGCCGCGCCTTCAGCTCTTTCGGCGTAATTTCAGGGATATTCGTCACGGTGCTTGGTGCCTCCTCGCCGCGAACGCCGCAGAACTCGGCGTAGTCGATCAGGCCTTTCTGCGTAGGGTGCGTCCCGCAGACCGGGCAATCCGGATTCTTGCGCAGCTTCAGCTCGCGGAACTTCATCGCCAGCGCGTCAAACAGCAGCAGGCGCCCGATCAGCGGATCGCCTTTGCCGATAATCAGCTTGAGCGCCTCGGCCGCCTGGATCGTGCCCACAATTCCCGGCAGCACGCCCAGCACCCCGCCCTCGGCGCACGATGGTACCAGACCCGGCGGAGGAGGTTCGGGATAGAGGCAGCGGTAGCACGGCCCGTCCGGCGCGCCGAATACGGTGATCTGCCCCTCGAACCGGAAGATCGATCCGTACACGTTCAGCTTGCCCGTCATTACCGACGCATCGTTCACGAGATAGCGCGTCGGGAAATTGTCCGTGCCGTCGACGATGATATCGTAATCGTTGAAAAGTTCGAGGGCGTTGGCACTGGTCAGCTGCGTCTCGAAAGTATCGATCTGGATGTCGGGATTCAGGTCGCGCAGCCGATTGGCGGCGGCCTCAGTTTTCGGTTTGCCCACGTCCTGCGTGCCGAACAAAACCTGGCGCTGCAAATTCGTCGAATCCACCACGTCGAAGTCGACGAGCCCGATGCGCCCCACTCCCGCCGCCGCAAGATAAAGCCCCAGCGGAGCTCCCAGCCCGCCCGTGCCGATGCACAGCACCTTGGCAGCCTTGATCTTCAGCTGCCCCTCCATGCCCACCTCGGGCATGATTAGGTGGCGGCTGTAGCGCATGATTTCTTCTTTGGAAAGCGCCGCACCTTTCGCCGCTGGCGCCGGTGGAACCCCTATTTTCGTGGCCATGGAATCACTCCCATCTGAACTCTTGTGCGATTAGATGCGGGCGCGATTCGCGCCGCCGGCGATCGAGGGCACGATGCTGATCGTATCGCCCGGCTTTACCGCCGTCTGGTCCTTCTGCAGGTAGCGAATGTCCTCGTCGTTCACATACACGTTCACGAAGCTGCGCAGCTTTCCATCGTCGGAATAGAGATGCTTCTTCAAGTCCGCGTGCTTCGTGGTTAGCGCGCCCAGCGCTTGGCCCACCGTCGACGCCTCCACTTCAACGCTTTCCTGCTTGCCTGCGTACGCTCGCAGTGGCGTCGGAATAATCACCTTCACTGCCATTCGACTTCCTCCTGGACGTGAGCCGTCGTACAAATTCGGACGCTTGCTATTAGATGCCCGCCGTCACTAACTTGACCTAAGCTTGACCTAAGAATGTGTCGCGACTTCGATCTCTTCCGGGTCGTACGCCGCGCGGTCGTCGTGCAGCCGCCAGGACGTCGTGTCGTTCGGCTCGCCCTTGTGCACGCTCACGATGATGTAGCTGTACCAAGGCCATGCGTGTTCGCGGTCGAATTCGCTGGGCCGCGCCGGATGATCGGGATGCGAATGATACCACCCGATCAGCTCCAGCTTCTTCTCCCGCGCTATTTTCTCCGCCAGCCGGAAATCTTCCGGGGTAATCTCAAACCGGTTCCGCGGCGAATCGTTCCTCTGGTTTGCGAGCGGCATCAAATCGACAATCTCGCGCCCTCCATCATCGTCGCGCCCCAGCAGCGCCCCGCAGCATTCGTGCGGATACGTCTCCACGCCGTGCGCATGAATCCGCTTGTACATCGCGTCGCGAACCTTCAGCCGGAAGCCGCTCACTCTTCGCTCCAGAACCGCTCGCTCAAGTATTTTTCACCCGAATCGGGGAACACCGTCACGATCACCGCGCGTTCGCCCTTCGGCAGCCGCCGCGCCACGTGCAGGCAGGCGCACAGCGCCGCGCCGGCGCTCACTCCGACGAGAATTCCTTCCTCGCGCGCCAATCGCTTGGCCATTCGCTGCGCGTCTTCCGTGCGCACTTCCAGGTCCTCATCAGCCAGCTTCGCGTCGTAAATCGGCGGCACGATCGCCGTGGCCATGTGTTTCAGGCCTTCGAGACCGTGGAAGCTTGAATCGGGTTGAAAGCTGATGCAGCGAATCTTCGGATTCAATTCCTTCAGCCGCCGCGTCGTTCCCACAAACGTCCCGCTCGTCCCCAGCCCCGCCACAAAGTGCGTAACCTGTCCCTGCGTCTGTTCCCAGATTTCCGGCGCTGTCGTATTGTAATGCGCCGCTGGGTTTGCCTGGTTCCCGTACTGATCGGGATAAAAATACTTCTCGCGATTTGCCTCGTAAATTTCGCGCACGCGCCGGATCGCGCCGTCCGTTCCGTCGCCGCCCGGCGTCGTCACGATCTCGACGCCGTACGCCGCCAGAATCTGCTTCCGCTCGGGAGACGCGCTCGACGGCAGGCACAATTTCACTTTGTACCCCAGCGCCGCGCCGATCATCGCGTATGCGATTCCGGTGTTTCCGCTCGTCGCATCCAGAATCACCTTACCGGGCCTGAGCGCGCCGCCTTTCTCGCCCGCGCGAATCATCGAATACGCCGCCCGGTCCTTCACCGATCCGCCCGGATTGAACCACTCCGCCTTTGCCGTGAACGTCACATTCGGAAATTCCGCCGTCACCCGCCCGATTTTGATCAGTGGTGTATTTCCGATCCGGTCGAGCAAGCTCGTGCCGACGGCCCGGGTCGCTTGGGACTTCGCGGTCGATACGAGCGGTTTGTTCGCGGCAGTCACAATCGTCGTCCTGGGCTCGGAAAGTTTCTTGGTAGTTCGCTAATTCGGGACAGTTTAGCAGATGAAAGCTAGCCGCTACAGCGGCACTCGCTGCGCGCAGCGGCAGGGAAGCTCGGGGCGGTTTCGGTCATGAAAGGGCGCAATTTCATGCACCCATATGATGCTCGATGGCTGGCCGGAGACGCAAGCGTTTCAGTGAGTTCCCGCCGCTTCGGGTGCCGCTAACTCGAACGCCAATACGACGTTGCCGGCCATTCCTGCTGTCACTGTGAAGCCTGAGGCCACAAACACCATGTGGTCCGACACGGTTGCGCCGCCGCCGCTCATCGACCCGCCGTGGGCCGGCACACCGTTCACGGTCTTAAAGTCCGGCGTCGTGTCGACATCCCAGAGAATTTTGCCGTCGTCGGCGTCGTATGCCCGCAGGTGACCGTCCATGGCACCCGAAAACACTACATCGTTCGCCGCGGTCACCGCTGCCAACTGCCCGCCGCTGCAACCAGGTTTGCCCTCGCAATCCGTTTTCGGCGGCATCGTCTTCCAAATGATTTTCCCTGTGTGAATGTCGATCGCCGCCAGCCCTCCCGGTGGCGGGGGATTCGTTCCCGGCGAAGTCAGCGTCGAAATATCGGAATTCGCGGCATAGACGTAGAGTCCATCCGTCGCCGAGCCCCATTCGATCCCGCCCAGCCCGCTGCCTTTGCCGATGCGCGCCTCCCACAATTCCTTCCCGCCATCATCCGGATCGAGCCCGTACATCACGCCGGTCTTTTGCCCACACAGCAGCACGCGCTTGCCGCCGCCCAAGTCAACCAAAATCGGCGACGATCCGAAATCCACATCCGGCCCCGGCCGCGCCGAGCAATTCAGATGTCGCGGATCAAGGCATCCGAAATTGAACACATCGTTCGGCGTTTTCTGCTGCACCCATAGCCGCTTGCCCGTTGCCAAATCGAACGCGACAACTGCATCCGTGCCGTCCGCCGCTGGATCCACGTACGCATCGCCGGTTCCGACGTACAGCCGCCCGAGCTTCGCGTCGATCGTCGGCGCATCCCAGATCGCTGCCCCCGCAGGCGTGAATTTCGCATGGCTCTCGCCGGGCTTCGATTCGTGGGGTTCCTCGCCGATTGCATATCCCCTCCAGATCACCTTTCCGTTCAGTCCGTTCACCGCCACCACGTTGCCGCGAAACGTGCAGCACGGATAATCCGGATCGCCCGCGCTCAGCTCCTCATTCGACGCGATCGGCACGTACAGGGTCCCTTTGAAAAACTGCGGCGCTCCGGTTATCCGTGCCGAGCGATGACCGCCGACATTTAGCTTCCATGCCAACTTCCCGGTTTCCGCGTCGAGTGCGTAAAGATTCGCTTCCCCATCTCCGAAATACGCAGCATTGCGCCCGGGAAGGCCACCTGCGATTGTCACCGCCGTCCTCACGGTCGCGTTAGCCCGGAACGTCCAGATCGTGCATCCCGTCTTCGCATCCAGCGAAAAAACGGTCCCGTCCCCGGAACCGAAGAACAGCCGCCCCTGCACGAAAGTCGGCTGGCCGTAAGCCGTGCTCGCGTCCGGAATCCCAAACGCCCATTTCAATCTCAGCCGCGAAACATTTTCCGCGCGCACCCACGTGGACTTCTGATAGCGCGCATTCTCAGGCCCGTTGCCCCACCCGTCCCAGCGGTCCCGCACGGTCGCATTCGCTATCGGCGCCGGTTTCATCGAGCAGAAATTCGCCTGCGCCAGCTCCGCGCCGCCGCCCGTCTTCGACGAAAGATACGCCGCCACCGCCCGCCGTTCGGCTTCGATCATTCGGTTGCCATAGATCGTCATCGCCCCCGACTCAAGCGCCCGCAAAATCTCCTCCCGCGTCTTCTGTCCCAGCACCTCAACGGACGGCGCCGCGCTACCCTTCATCCCGCCGCTAGCATGGCAAGTCGAGCAGTGCTCGTGAAACAGCGCCGCCCCATCCGGCGTCGTTTGTGCCCCTGGGGCCACCTGCGCTCCCGCAGCGGCCGCCGAGAGCGCGGCAGCTGCAATGATAACTGCCAGCGCCACCACGCGAGAGACTTTCATCTCACCTCCAAATTTGCGCACTGCCGGCACGCCTATCGTATGGACGCTCATCCCTGCGCCCATCTTTCCTTCGCCGTGTCACCTTATATCGAGTTTATCTACGCCGCGCAATGTGGGAACAGCTGCCGACATCTTTTAACTTTACAGACCCGCTACCAATTCATATCCTGATCGTCACATGTGGTACGTCGAAAAGCTCTTCACGCAGCCTCAGGTCGAATCGCTTTCGGCTAAAGGCTTCTTAGTGCGCAATTCTGGCGGAGTTGTGCGCATTGAGAAATCGGGGTGCGGCGCCGAGCTCCGGAAGGACCCTCAAGGCGGCAGCTTTCGCATGACGATTATTCCGTCGATCATGTTGCAGGGCCAATTCACGCGACTCTGGGATGCCGGTTACCAGAAATTTCTGCTGACCAACGAAGGTCTCAAGGTGCCGATTCGCGTGAATCAGCTGGAAGATTTGCGCCGGTTCAATGAGGAATTGCGCACAGCCCTTGGCGTTTCAACGTATTACAACGAAGCGCTTGGCTCGATCTGCCACTACAGCGTCTACGACCGCGTCAAAGGCCGCACCGGCGACATCCCCGATGAGTCCGTGGGCGCGCACGAAGCTCCCGAGCACTAGACCTCCGAAAAATCGCA
>DATNKM010000071.1:0-11447 GCA_035603395.1 Candidatus Acidiferrales bacterium | reverse complement strand
GATCGAATGTGACCATGGCCAGGCGTGCGGCATGGAAAAAGAGGATCATCATGAGCGCGGCGGCCAGAAACGCACGTTCGGCTGGGGCGCGAAACGTGCCCAGAGCGCCGATCAGGAACGCGATTCCGGCGACCACCAGCGGCAGGCGCAGGTAGGCGAGCGAATCGATGGTCAGGTCCTGCATGTGGCCGAGCGAAAGTGTGTAAGCGCCGGGATGATGGCTGAGCGCCTGCGAAATATCGCCGGGCGTAGGAACGCCGCGCAGGTGAATCAGGATCGCCACGATGGCTAGGGCACAAATGGCGATAATGGCCGCGAGGGTGCGGGTGCCGCGGCGAATCCAGTCGCCTCCGGCGGCCATGGAGGAGCCGAGCAGAAGAGCGAGCGCCGGATAACACGGCATCGAGTAATACTCCTGCGTGGTCGAGAACGTGAAAAACGCGAGTACGAAGCCCACCCAACAGAGGGCGAGCAGGCGCGTCCGACCGGCGCGATCGTCGGGCTTGAACGAAAGTTTGGCGATGGCGGGAAAATAGACCGACCACGGAAACAGCCAGACGAGATGCAGGAGCCAGAACCAGAGGCGAGGTACGGTGTTGTAATCTCGCGGATAGCGGCGGTTCAGGAAACGCAGGAGCTGCTCGTTGACGAAGTAGTCCCAAAGGAAACCGTGATATTGGCCCGGGCCAGAGTGCAGCGTCCACGCGAAATAGGGCGGATTGTGCAGCGTGGCGAGAATGTGCCACGGCGCGGCGATGACGAGGGCGATCAACGCGCCGGTGAAGACATGCAAGCGCTGCCAGGTGCGGCGGGAGAAAAACTGGCGCGTAACGAGCAGATAGATCACGGCGGTCGCGACCGGAAATGCGAGACCGATGACGCTCTTCACCAGAAGCCCTAGGCCGAGGCAAGCGGCCATGACTATCGACCAAAACCGCGGACGGGGCTCTTCTTCATCCAGCACGCGCAGCAACGACCACAGCGCGAGCGCGATCATGCAAGTAAGCAGCGCATCCGGCAGCAGGACGCGGGTGAAAAGCCACAATCCCACGCAGGTGGACATGCATAAACCGGCATAGAAACCGGCGCGCACGCCGAACGCCCACACGCCGAACGCCGCCGTGAGCATCGCCAGCGCCATCGCGGCGAGGGCGACGGGGATTCGCGCCACCCAGTCGTGGACGCCGAAAATCTCGTACGAAATCGCGATGAGCCAATAATTGAAGGGCGCTTTGTCGAGATAGACGAGGCCGTTGATATGCGCGGTGACCCAGTCTCCGGATTCAACCATGTGGCGCGCGACCTGCGCCTGCACCGAGTCGACGTCGTCAACGAGCGACGGAGGCGAGACGATGCAGCTGAGATAGATGGCGGCCGCGCACAACAGCACGACGAGATAGAGATGCGAGGTTTTATTCAAAGCGCAGAGATTCCACGGGCTGAAGCTGAGCGGCCGTTCTTGCCGGCAGGTATCCGAAGAGCACGCCGGTTGCGCAGGATACTACAAACGCCGCCAGCACCGAAAGCCACGAGACCGGAATCTGAATCCCGGCGGGTAGCGGCAGAAAGCGGGCCAGGACGTCGACCGAAAGGGGAATCGCGACCGCGATCCCGATGCCGATCACCGCGCCGACTCCGCTGATCAGAATGGCCTCTACCAAAAACTGGCAAAGGATCTCCCGGGGGCGCGCACCGATCGCTTTGCGGAGCCCGATCTCACGGGTGCGCTCGCTGACGGTAACGAGCATGATGTTCATGATGCCGATACCGCTGATGACCAGCGCGAGCAGCGCAACTAATAGCAGGACGATCGTGAGTGCGAAGGAGATGCGGCGCGACGTGTCAAGTATCGATGAGAGATTCTCGACGTTGTATTCAGCTTCGGGGCGATGGCGGCTTTTCAGAATTTGCGCCACCCGATTGGTGACGAGCGGGACATATTCAGCCCGCCCGGCCTGGGCGTAAAGCGTGACGAGGTATGAGTCCCCGGTGTAATAACGGACCAGCGGAAAGGGAACGAGCAAGGAATCGGAGCGAATTTCCGATTGGCCGAAGGTGTCGATGCGCTCGCGGAAGACACCGATGACCGTGAAGGTTAGCTCGCCGACGTGAAGCTCCTGCCCGACGATATTCTGGCCAGGTGCAACGGTATCGGCGAGATGCTCGGAGACAACGCACACTTTGCTCACGCTGGAAAAATCGTCGGAGTCGAAGTAGCGCCCCTGTGGAATGACCAGATTGCGGATCTGCTCGAATTCCGGCGTAACTCCGACCATCACGACCGGGACCGCCTTGCCGCCGGCTAGGACCGTAAGCGGCAAGTCGCTGGTGCCGGCGACGTGGACGACCTGCGGGATTGCCTGGCGCACCGCCTCCATATCGGATTCCGAGATTTCGTCACTCAGCGCGACATTCTGCGAAGCGGCCGGCTGCGCCAGCGAGGCGAAAACCAGGTTCGATCCCACGGCTTCGATCTGGTGGCGAACAAATGTGCGGCCCGTGAGTCCGATGGTGACCACCAGCACGATACAGGCGCTGCCGATGACGACGCCCAGCATGGTGAGCGCGGCGCGCACGCGATTGGCGCGCAGGGCTTCCATCGCCAGGTGCCAGGTCTCGGACCAGTGAATTGCAGGCGACTGAGCGACTTCGTTCATTAAACGGCGGTCTCGACGGTTGCAAGTTCAGGTATTTCGATGCGGATTTGCGTGCCTTCGCCTTCCTGGCTGCGAATATTCATTTCGAACTGGTCGCCGTAGAGCAGCCGCAGGCGCTCGTGCACGTTGCTGATGCCGATGCCGCCGCCATAGACCTCCAGCAGCCTTTCGGCAGACATGCCCATGCCGTTGTCGTCGACTTCGATGGTCAGGCGGCCGTCGCGCTGGCGCGTGCGGATGTGGATCTGGCCGCCGGAAAGACGCGGTGCCAGACCGTGCTTGATGGCATTCTCGACGATGGGCTGGAGCAGCATGCTGGGGACGAAGGTGTCGAGCGTATCGCTTTCTACTTCCTTGAAAATTTGCAGCTTGTCTCGGCCGAAGCGGATGACTTCGATATCGAGATAGTCGTCGATGAAGTCAAGCTCTTCACGAAGTGGAACGAAGGTTTCGTGCTTGCGCAGCAGGCGGCGCAGAATATTGGAAAGTTTCAGCACTACCCCACGGGCCATGTCCGGATCGAAGCGAATGAGTGAGGAAACCGTATTGAGCGTATTGAAAAGAAAGTGCGGGTTGATCTGACTCGTGAGCGCGTCCATGCGCGCCTTGAGCAGGTGCTGCTGGTTCTGCTCGAGGTTCATCTCGATGCGCGTGTTGTTCCAGATTTTGATCGCAGTGGCGACGCACATGACGGAGGAAAGCACCACGAGCGCCTCATAGCCCAGATTGGGCGTGCGCAGCGAAAAAACCCACCGTTCGGGCACTATCTTTGCGAGCACGATGAGTCCGCACTCGAAGGCCGCGCAGCAGAACAACGGCAGCATGGCCCAGTTCCCTTTCGCGCGGCGCGCGAGTCGGATGAGCCATTGCGGAATATTCAGGAACAGGAACGGGCCGAAATGCCAGACATCTTCTTTTTCAGGCATCACGTCGCGCACTTCGCCTGCCAGCAGGCCGACGAGCGCCGCCATCGGCGCGGAAATCCATTCGTGAAATCCGAACGGGAGAAGACTGATGAGCGATCCGCCGAGCAGGCCGACGATGCGGCCGCCGATCAGTCCCATCAGGAACGATCCCTCCAGCGTGAGATCGAAAAAGCGATAGCCCGCGACGAGACGCAACATCGTGCCGATGGCGAGCGGCGGGACAAGGAAAAGCAGGAGCATCACTTTCTGGTCGGAGTCGCGATTTTCGGTGAAGACGAGCTTGCGGAAGGAGCGGAAGCGAACCAGCAGAGCCGCGAGCGCCGCCGCCCAGCCGACCTTGAGAACCAAGGTGAACAGCAGGTCGCGTCCTTCAAGAAGTGTGCCCATTTCGATCGGAAGCCGACGAAGCGGCTGATGCGATTAAGTTAGCCAATGCGCGGTGGGATGTAAAGCGAGCCATCGGCGGCCGGAATCAACGCAGCGATCCCGCCCCGCATCAGCGCCGGGTTCGATCGATCGTGCCCCTACAAAACCTGCGCCGTGCGCTTTGGCCGGGGAGAATTAATCCAGCTGCTGCTGCTGTTGTTGCTGCTGTTGCTGCTGTTGCTGGGCTGGCTGTTGGGCGCGCTCGATGACAGAGGGTGGCGAGAGTGAGCCTGCAGTAATTTCGCTGAGTTGCTCGCGGCCGTTGTCGTCGATCGCGGGGCGAACCCGCACGTCGACCGACAGGCTCTGGCCGGCGTGACCTTTATAGACGCCGCGAACGGGCGCGACGTCGCCGTAATCACGGCCGTAGGCTACGCGGACGTGACGCAAGCCGACGGGTTTTCCGAGCGTAGGATCGAGGGCGGTCCATCCCGCGTTAGGAATGAGCACTTCAGCCCAGGCGTGCGAGGCCTGGCCGCCGATCACGTCTTCCTGTTTGGCGTCGGGTGAATCGGTGCTGCCGGGAACGAGATAGCCCGAGACGTAACGGCCGGGAAGACCGCGCATCCTCACCACGCCGAGGAGCAGGTGCGCGAAATCCTGGCATACGCCGGCGCCAAGCGTGAGCGAATCTTCAATCGAGGAATGTACGTGCGTGGCGCCCTTCACGTAGCGGAAGCGTTCGTGAATGATGTCGGACGCCGCTTGCGCAAAACCGGCCACGGTGCCGCGGGATTTTTTCTCGCCGTCGCAGATGATTTCCTTGAGGAGTGCGAGACGGGGGACGTAGGCCGTTGGCGCCATAAAGTCGAAATATTCCTCGTCAAGCTGGTTACTCTGCAGGTCGTAATCCGCAAGCGTGGTGCCATCGGCGGGCGGTTCACCGGGATCGTGTGTCAGCACGACGGATTCCGCCTCGACGCGCAGGCGCTGATGCTCCGCCAGAACGTTGAATTGGTGCACCCAGTTGCCGTGCGCGTCGCGATACGCCGTGCCGCGCGAGTTGGGATTCGTCGTGAGGCGGAACGAGAGGCAGCTTTGGCGCTCGTCGTGCATCGGACGGAGGCGCACTTCGTTGTAACTTTCCGAGACCGGACCGTCGTAAACGAAGTCCGTCGAATGCAACAGGCGATATCGATTCATGCCACCACCGCGTAGTAGAAGTAGTTTCGGGCGATGTCTTCCCCAATCGCGCCGAACATCCGCAATAAATCATCCAGGTACGTGTGCAGCCCCTGCATGAAGATGTCATTGACGCGGTCGTAGCGCAAACGCTCGACCACCTTGCCGGTAAGCCGCTCGGCTTCATTGGCGTATTCGCCGGGAAGCGTGGCGCTGACGGCGCGCAGGCCCGATTGCACCTCGGAAGCGCTGAAACGGATCGAGCGCGGGTGGCGATGGTGCAGGATCAACATTTCGGCCACTTTTTCGGGCTCGATCGCGGAGTGGTATTCGCGGTGATAGGCCTCGTAGGCGCCGACCGAGCGCAGCACGGCCATCCATTGATGATTGTCCGGCGCGTCTACGGACGGCAGCGCGTCGAGGAGATTGTGGTATTGCACGTCGACCAGACGCGCGGTCATTTCAGCACGTTCAAGAGACCAGCCGACGCGGAGAAACTCCCATCCTTCGTCGTGCGGCATGGTTGCGTCGGTAACGCCGTGAAAACGGTGGGCACCGAATTTAATTTTGTCGCAGAAGCGGTGCGGGCCGGCGGCAATTTCCTCGCGCGGATGAAAGCGCGTGACGGCGTAGTAGAGCCCGTTGATGTCCTCCCACATTTCGCGGGAGATCCGGTCGCGGATGGTGCGCGCGTTTTCGCGGGCTTTGGAAATGCACTGGACGATCGAGCTGGGATTTTCCTCGTTGAACGCCAGGAATTCGAAGACGGTTTCGGCGTTCACTTCTTCGTAGAGCTTGTGGAACAGCTTTTCCTCGCCGGCCATGACGATCAGCGGCTCCCAGCGCAGGCGATAGGATTGCTGGGATTGCTCGAGCAGCATGTGGTAGTTCACGTCAAGGATTCGCGCGGTGTCCTCGGCGCGCTCGATATAGCGCGCGAGCCAGAAGAGCGATTCCGCGATGCGCGAGAGCATTAGTCTTCGCCTCGCAACACCCAGGTGTCCTTGCTGCCGCCGCCTTGGGATGAATTCACGACCAGCGAATTCGGCTGGAGCGCGACGCGCGTGAGGCCGCCGGGGACGATGGTCACTTTTTCTCCGTCGTAGAGGCAATACGGCCGCAGGTCCACGTGGCGCCCGGCAACGGTGCCAGTCGCCGAATCGTAGGACGGCACGCGCGACAGACCAACAACAGGCTGCGCAATGTAATTTCGCGGATTGGCGCGCAGGCGCTCGGCAAATTCCAAAATTTTCGCACGGTCCGCGGCCGGGCCCATTAGCATTCCGTAGCCGCCGGATTCGCCCACGGCTTTCACTACGAGCTGCGGCAGATGATCGAGGACGTAGCCGAGGTCCGTGGGATTCGCGCACAGATACGTTTCGACTGTTTTCAGAATCGGATCTTCGCCGAGGTAATAGCGGATGAACTCGGGAACGTAGGCGTAGATGGCCTTGTCGTCGGCGACGCCATTGCCGACGGCGTTGGCAAGCGCCACATTTCCTGCGCGATACGCGCCCATCAGGCCGGGCACTCCGAGGATCGAATCGGGGCGAAACGTGAGCGGGTCGAGAAATTCGTCGTCCACCCGGCGGTAGATCACATCGACGCGCTTGAGTCCGCGAATCGTCTTCGTGTAAACGACGCCGCCATCGACGATCAGGTCGCGGCCTTCGACCAGCTCAACGCCCATCTGCTGCGCCAGAAAACTGTGCTCGAAATAGGCGCTGTTGTGAATGCCGGGCGTCAGCAGGACGATTTCCGCGTCGCCCGGCCCGCGCGGAGAGAGGCTACGCAGAACGCGCGAAAGCTCAGCCGGATAATGATGCACGGGCAGAACTTCGCAGGCCTGGAACGCGTCGGGCAGCGTGCGGGTCATCACCAGGCGATTTTCGAGAACGTAGGAAATGCCGCTCGGCGTGCGCACATTGTCCTCGAGCACGAAGAAATCGCCGCTCTTGGAATCGCGCACCAGGTCGATGCCGCTGATGTGTGTGTAAATGCCGCGCGCGACTTCGACGCCGATCACCTCGCGCCGGAAATTCGGACAGGAACAGACCAGCCAGCGCGGGATTTTGCGGTCTTTCAGGATCTGCTGCTTGCCGTAAACGTCCTGTAGAAAAAGGTTCAGCGCGACGACGCGCTGCGAAAGCCCGCGCTCGATTTTTTCCCATTCCGAATGCGGCAGGATGCGCGGGATCAAGTCGAAGGGAAATAGCCGCTCAGTGCCGCGGCCGTCGCTATAGACAGTAAAAGTGATGCCCTGTATTAGGAAGGAAAGGTCGGCGAGTTTGCGGCGCTCCTCAAACTGGTCGGGCGCCATCGAGACAAGCCTCTGGAACAACTTGGTATATTGGGCTCGAGGGTGCCCAGGCGACGAAAACATCTCGTCGTAAAAGCTCCCCGTCTCATAACCCTCGAATAGGCCAGGGTTCACCGTATGCGCCGGAGCGGCTCCCATCTGGCTACTGTATCAATTGTTAGAGCGCCTGGTTCTACAGAAATAATTGATGGGATGCATCCAAGATTTCGGGGCGAAATGGACGATGATGCGCTAGACGGCCAGCCGGCCCTCGGGCAGGACCGAGCTTTGCGTATCCATGGCGGTACCGAGCCGATTCTCGCCCCAGCGCGAACGGAGCCTCCGGTTGATCGGTTCGGAATAGAGGCTCGCGACCAGGTGACCCAGTAGGGCCGCAACCACAATGGTGACAACAAACAAGCCAGGGACCGCCCACATCGACTTGCCCATCCCGACGAAAAGATCAAAGAACGCGAACACCGCAAACATATGGGTCAGGTAGACCTCGTAGCTGCGCTCACCGAGGTGTACGAGCGGCCTCAAAACGCGGGGACTTTTCCGTTGTGTCTGGGCGGTGGCGATGCGCAGCGCCGCTTGCGGATTCCGCCGTCATCGCCGCACATCTTACAGATTGTCAACTGCAAATCGCGTGAACCTGCACGGACGAGTCGGCCAGGCAGTACACCGGGCGAGCGCAGCCTGGCGGATCTGTTATCGCAGCGGGATGCGATACAAGTTGCGGTGGACGTCTTCGTGGCGCGTAACATATTCGCCGGGGACGGGGCTGGCAAGGTAGGCACCCTCCAGCATCTTCGCGCCTTTCACCTTAAGCATGTCCACTCGATTTGCCACTCCCGTCGGCGGCAACACGGGCAGGCTGCCCGGGGGACTTACAGGCACCATCAGAGTCAAGTCTCCTTCGTTCGTTTCGAGCCAGACAGCCAGTGTGGCACCATTGGCGCTCCAGCTTCCCGAGCAGAAACCGGCACATACCGGCACCGGTTCGCCGTTGCCGTCGAGCGGGTTGGCGACCACCTGCGACATCGCACCCGGTTTCGGCCCTTGCCAGGCCATCCCCCATTTCCCGTCCGGCGAGACAGACAGTATCTCGAGCACCGGACCAGGAATAACTTTTTCGCGGCCACTGCCATCGGATTTCATCCGGTAAATGAAATTCTGATTCCCTTCCGTGGCGCGGAAGTAGATGTAGCCGGAGTCCGTCCATGTCGGTTCGTCTTCGTTAACCGGAGAAGCGATTCGCCGCGGCGGAAAGCTCAGGTCGAACGAGCCAAGCCACAAATTCCAAAGGCCTGCCTTGTCGACCGCGGCGAACACCACGTCCTTGCCGTCCGGCGAGACGGAGTAACCGGCCACTTCGATGCCAGACAGCAAGGTCTGCGTGTGTCGGGAGGCGAGGTCGGTCACGACAAGTTCGCCGCCGACGAATTGCCCTGAGAGGCCGTGGCGGCGAACCAGGTAGTAGAGGCTTTTCCCATCGCGCGAAAAATGAGGTTCGGCCGAATAGCCTTCGGTCGAAATCTGACGCTCGCCCTTGGCGTCCTTTATCCAGATGGTGCTTTCTCGCAGCCCGACGGACGTAATCAACGACCCGCCATCGGGTGTTACGGCGATTCCCTCCTCTTCTGTCGCGCCGGCGGTCAATTGTTCAGGCTGGCCATCGGGGTAGCGCTGCCTCCAGACGTGAAAGCGCCCTCCGGAGTCCGAATCCAGGTACATCCACTTGCCATCCGGCGACCACGCGGCGTAGGTGCACGCCGCGCCGGGCGGCCCAACCTCTTTTGCGACCGTTCCGCCCGCAAACGGCGCGATGTGGCACGGCGTCCAGCCCTCGTTGTCCATGCCGGCCAGCAGCACTGATTGGTGGTCGGGCGAAATCGCAGAGCGATGCGCCATGCCGCGATCGCGCGGTGGGACGTAGACGTCGCGGCGAGGATTGCCGTTCGGGCCGGAAGTGACCACCGACATGTGACTGCCGGTGATGATCTGCGAGAAAAGCAGCCGGTCGGAATCAATCCAGGTGAGTCCTTCGGCGTTTGTAAATAGTTTTCTGGGCTCGCCGCCGAGAAGGGGAACCGTCCAGGTGTCCCAATTGATCCCGTCAAAGACGGTGTAGGCGATGTTCGAGCCGTCAGCCGAAAATTGGGGGCTCATTTTCATCCGGCCATCGTGGGTGAGTTCGACGGAATCGCCGCTCGGCAACACTTTCGCTTCGATTTGGCCCGTGCCGAAGAATGTGTCGTCGCCGCGGATGAAGGTGAGGATTTTCCCGTCGGGCGAGAGCGCTGGCGAAGTGGCCGAATCGGCGAAATCGGTGAGCTGCGTCCATTGATCGGAGGATCCGGGCGGCGCAGCGGCTTTCGATTGGTGCAGCTCATATCCGCCCCATACCGCCGCCATCAACAAAACGACGCCCGCGCCGGCCAGTGCAAATATTTTCATGTGGCGACGCGGTACTGGCGGCGTAGCGGCAACAGTCGGGCTCGACCCGGATTGCGGCATCGACGGCGAAAGAACGTCGGCACCGATCGTTTCGAGCGCCGCGTGCACTTCGCTCGCACGCTGATAGCGGTGCTCACGCTCCTTCGCCAGGCAGCGCTGGATCACCGCCTGCAATCGCAATGGGACTTGGGAGGGAAACGTTTTCGGCGGCTCGCGCAGGATCGCCGAGGAAACCTCGTAGGCGGTGCGCCCCTCGAATGGCGGATGCCCGATGACCATCTCGTAAAGCACCGCACCCAGCGCCCACAAATCGGTGCGCGCATCGGCCGGTTCGCCTCGCAGCGTCTCCGGCGCCATGTAGAGCAGCGTGCCGCTGACGGAGCTTTCCTCCGTGACCGGCTTCTGCGAGACGGTGACCGCCGAAGAATCGTCTCCTGGGATGCGGCGGGCCAGGCCGAAATCGAGAACCTTGACGCTGCCCGCGGTGGTGATCACCACGTTGGCGGGCTTCAGGTCGCGATGGACGATGCCGCGGTCGTGCGCCTGCGCTAGAGCGGCGGCGATTTCCAGGCCGTAGCGGACGGCAGTTTCAGGCGCCAGCGAATCGCGATCGAGCACTGCGCTCAGAGGACGCCCTTCGACGAGCTCCATGGCGATGTAGGCGCGACCGTCGCTTTCGCCAACCTCGTAGATCGTCGCGATGTGCGGATGATTCAGTGCGGAGGCGCTTCTGGCTTCGCGCAGCAGGCGACTCTCGACCGAGACGCCATCGCGATCGCCGCCGCGAAGAAATTTCAGAGCGACCAGGCGTTCGAGCTTCGTGTCGCGCGCCTTGTAGACCACGCCCATGCCGCCCGAGCCCAGAGGCGCGATGATTTCGTATACTCCCATCCGGTCGCCGGCCTTCAGCGGGTGAGCTTCTTTCGCGTTTTGCGATGGGTCGGGTGCCACAGACGCGTCCTCGTCGATAATGACGAAGCGTAAGCCAAACGCTACTCGACCTCCAAGGTAAATCGCCGCGTCAAATCTCCCGCACGCGGCCTGCTATACTGTGTTGCTTCGATGAAACGTAAAAAACTTACCGGGCGTGTGCAGGTTGTAGCGCGGGCGGAATTGCCCACGCGATTCGGGCGTTTTCAGATTGCGGCGGTGAAGGGACGCGGGCCGCAGGAGGAAGCCGTCGCGATTCAGCACGGCAAAGTGAAGAACGGCACCGCGCCCGTGGTGCGCATTCACTCGCAGTGCTTGACCGGCGACGTGTTCACGTCCGAGCGATGCGATTGCCGTGCTCAACTCGAACTTTCGCTACGCGCGATCGCCAAATCGCCGTCGGGAATCGTCCTGTACCTGCCGCAGGAGGGCCGCGGCATCGGGCTCATCAATAAGGTAAAGGCATACGAGCTACAGGACCAAGGTCTCGACACGGTCGAAGCGAATCGCAAGCTCGGTTTCGCGGATGATGCGCGCGATTACGATTTCGCGGCGGCGGCGCTGAAGGCTCTCGGCGTGCGAAAGGTTCGGCTCCTTTCGAATAATCCCGACAAAATCGAGCAACTT
>DATNKM010000044.1:0-25107 GCA_035603395.1 Candidatus Acidiferrales bacterium | reverse complement strand
CCAAACCACAATTTTCAGGATTCGCTTCACTGTGGGCTAGAGATAGACGAAGTGGCTGCGGAATTCGGTTTCGGTCAAATGCGCCACGGGCGCCGCGGCGCGCAGACCCACGGGGGGATCATATGGCAGCGCGCGGCCGGTTGTGTCGAGATAGGGCTGGTCCATGTGGATGGAAACAACGGCTGTCTGCCCACGGGGCAGCGCGGCGCACATCTTCGCCGGCATGGCCGCCAGCGCCGCGCCGACCGCCAGCTTCGCCACGAATTCGCGCCGCGTCAGCATGTCATCTCGCGCCTCACGCGAACGGCAACTCGGATTCTTCGACCCACCGGCCGTGCACCTGTGCGGTGGCGCGGAACGGCAAAATTACGCGGGCCACGTCCCCTTCTTCGAGCCGCTGCGCGTCGGCGATGATCAACTCGGAACGCATTTCCGCGAAATTGTTTGCGACGCCCAGGATGTAGCCTTCGCCTTCGGCGCCCCTCTTGCGCGGCACGAAACAGACCTCCGACAAGCTGTGCGTCGGGCCGGCGAAATACGAATTCATCTTGCCTGTGACGAGATCGAACCGGCCGTAGCAGTTGTTCACCCGCCCGCCAAGGTTCCCGGCTTTCCATTCCTCGAACGGTCGCGCCTTGTCCGCATACGCGGTGAATGCGTAACGGTAGCGCTGCGTCAGGTAGCGGTCATCGACGCGGCCCAGATCGCTGACGTTCATCTCGAAAAGCTTGTCCTCCGTGAATCCGTCGTCTTTCGAGTTCAGATCGAAGGTTTGGCGGCGAATATACGCGCGCGCTTTCGTCGGGTCCCACGGCGAGCCGTCGATCGGCGGGAAAAACGGAAACGGATTTGAATCGTAGATGGGCGCTTCGAAAATCACTTTATTGCCTTCCTCGCGCGCGTTGAGCGTGTGCACAGTGGCGCGCGACGGCCCCTTGAACCAGCGAATGTCCTTGGCCTCGCCGTCGCGGGGCACGATCGCGACCATCGCGGGCTTCGCATCGTCCCAACCCCAGTGGACTTTGCCCGCTTTCAGCATTTCCATATTCGAGACGAACCCGAAAATCGGAATGATCACGTATTTTTGCGTGATGCTGATGTCGTGCACCATGGAAACGTACGGCACCTTGAAGCGCAGCTCGCGCGTGACCTCGCCTTTTTTGTTGATGGTGTAGAGAAACACGTCGTTCGTTTCGAGGCCTTCGGCTTCGTAGCCGTAGCAGATCATTTCGCCGGTTGCGGGATCGACTTTCGGATGCGCGGTGAAAGTCAGGCTTCTGTATTTGCCGTGAAAATTGTAGGGGCCGATCGTTTCAAGCGTGTTGCAGTCGATCTCGTACGGCAGGCTGTCTTCTTTCAACGTGAAAAGCTTCCCGGCAAACGCCAGCGGCGTGGTGTTCTGCACCGAGCGATCGAGGCCGGCAACACTCGGATCGTCGGTGAAGGGATTTCGATACTTGCCGAACAGCTGTTTTCTCGCGGCGCGATCGGCCTTGAAGCGCGGCGTTTTCACCCAGCGGCCCTTGTAATCGACCACGCCATCCTTGAAGCGGAACCGATTGATGTAGCCGTCCATATTGAACGGCGAATCGTCCTGGAATTTCGGCGGGTAGAACCAGTCGCCGCCCAGGCGCACGAACGCGCCGTTCAAATCGGACGGAACCTTGCCGATCACTTCGCAGTCGTAAACATCTGCCTCGAAGCGCGTCGGCGCGAAAAATCCCTTCATCGTCGGCTGGTTTGAGAAATCAACCATGACTCGTCTCCCTTGCGATCGCTAATAGCCACGCTGGTACCATGGCGAAGGCATGTGATACGGCACGGTGATGAACACGGCCTCCGCGTGCCGGATCTTGCCGTCCCGCATTTTGAACATTTCGAGAATACAAAATGAATGGGGCGATTTCATCGGCGAATCGTGGACCACGCCGTCCGTCGTCGTGTAGTGGTCGAGCTTGCCGGCATGGTCGATGAAACCGCCGGCCAGCACGAGTCCTTTTTCTTCGTCCACCAGCGGAAAGCGGCGGGCGCGCAGCTCGTTGTCCCAGCGGTAATTGCCGAGTTTGAATCCCTGCTCGCAGGAAATTTTTCCGTAGGCCGAAAGATTCAAATTCGGGTCTTGCGCCGAGCCGGGATGGGGATCGTTCGCGGTCCAGACACCGTTCTCGCGCCGACTGCAGTCGTCGGCGAACTGCGTAAAAATCTGCCCGTCGTTCAGCTCCAAGGTGTTGAAATAGCCGTCGGCCAGCGCGATCAACCGTGCGCGCGGGCGCCGGCGATCGGCCGGTACATCTTCGGAAATCACCGGGACGGGCTCGAGCGTATCCGGATTGCCGAACGGACCCGGGCCGTAGCCCTTGCGGTCAACGATCGTTTCGACCTCGGAGATGTTCCCGTCGTCGATCTTCAGGCGCATCGCGAAAAAGGACTTGAGGCCGCGCTCGTCGATTACGCCGTAATACGCCGCCTGGCCCGTTTCGGGATCGGCCGCGCGCAAGTCCTCCGCGCCGAGGGCGCTGATCGTGCCCCACAGTCCCCAGCCGACCCGCAATTCGACGTTGTTTTCGGTGAATTTCACGTGCGCCGCCCAGGGCAGCCGCGTTGGATCTCTGGCCAACAGCGCAGCCAAGTATTGATCGACAAAGCCGTACAGGCACGCGCGATTGCAGGCCGGCGGGATGGCTCCCATTTGCGCGGATTCATCCGCGCGGACTGCATTCGGCGCGAATGCGTAGGAGAGAAGAACGGCGGCAGCGGCAACGAAAGACAGTGCCCAAACCCTTGCTCGCATCACTCGAATCCCCCGATTCGTGCGCGCTTCCTGCGAATCTCAGGGTGAATCCTAGCAGAGGTGAGAGACGGTAGGGTAGCGATTCGTTTTCGGCGTAACGTGAAGGATCGGAGCTAGCGGCAGCCGCAGGCGCCGCCGCAGCATCCGCCGCCCGACGAACTTGAGGAGGAAGAGGACCCGCCGGACGTCTTTGCGCCATTCCCGTGCGCGGCGAACACCGAAAGCTGCATCGTGCTCTTCGTGCTAGAGCATTTCGGGCACGTCACTTCCGTGCTTCCGTTCAGCACGATGCGCTCGTATTCCGCGCCGCAATCGTCGCAAACGTATTCATAAATCGGCATCGACGCTTCCTCCGCAATCTAGAACGTTATTCTAGCGGAAACGATCCCCGCCAATCCAAGAACCATCAACAGGCCCCAGCCCGCTAGCGTGAGACGCGGCCAACCCTTGCCAGCGAGCGCCAGAAATGTGCCCAAAATCCACAGCCCCACGCTCACCCAGTTGGCGATCAGCACGATCCCGCGCGTCGCCTCCACCGTTTGCAGCATGTACCAACAGCTGGTGACAAAAACCATCGTCGCAAACACCGCTGCCACCAGGCCGCACTGGAACGCCACGCGGCGCCAGCGCGCGATTTCCGGCAACTGATTGCCGATCCATGTGCTCCATGCGAAGAAGAGGCAAATCGCCGCAGGGAGGAAAAAACCGGCTAACAGCAGCGAATTGTTCAGCGCCGACATGATTCGATACTACCAAATCGTCGGTCGCATCGATTGTGCTCGACGCGATCTAGTCATGCCCGCCCGTAGAGCGCGCGAAATCTCCTGACCCACGGCGGCTCGGGTTCGACGTAGTCCTCCAGCGATTCTTCCGCAAGCCCCGCGCGCAGGAAGCCGTCGATCTCCGTGCGCGTCAGCGGCCACGGCGGTCCTTGTCCTTCGGGCTCATCCTCTGCCCGGCCTCGCGCGATCACCAGCAGCCTCCCGCCCGGTGCGACGAACTCCGCAATCATGGCAATCGCGCGCGCACGCAGGTTGCCGGTGAATGCCTGCACGGTGTAAACCTCCAGCACAAAATCGAACGCACGCAGCCAATCCGAAGGGGGATGGAACAGGTCCGCGACCAGGTAGTCGACTTTGGAATCGGGATAGCGCTTCTTGGTCGCGGCAATTGCGGTCGGCGAAATATCGAACGCGGTCGTGGCAAATCCCCAGGCCGCCAGCTGCTCGGAGTCGTCGCCCAGCCCGCTGCCGATCACGAGCGCACGTTTACGCGCCGTCTCGAGCGCATGCTTTCGCCAGAATTCCACGAGCCGCGGATTCGGCTCCATGTCCGCCCACGGAATCGCGGAATTGTCGCCACCAGCTTCGGCGTAAAGCGCTTCGAACCATCCAAGCGGATCGCCTTTTTGCGTGAATTCGGCGGCAAGGTCGCGTACGCGTGCGCGTTTGTCGGCCATGAGCCAATTCTACATCTCGCGGCAGGCGCGCAGAGAGCGAAGTCGTGTCGCTATTGGGATTCGGGCTTCCACGAGGCATCCGGGTTTGTCGCTCGCGCCGTGCCGATCTGGACTTGCCCTGTCAGGTACGCGAAGAAGCCTGCAAGCAGAGCGCAAACGACGACAAGCAGCGCGATCTTGCCCACACGCTCCCACCGACTCGGCCGAAATTCGCTCGCACCGATATTCGAAAGTCCCAGCCCGACGCGGCTTTTCATGTGTCCTCCTGCTAAAGAAACAGACACCGCCCGCCGGATTTTGTGTCCGCACAAGAAAACAGCCCCGGCCGAAGCCGGGGCTGTTCGTCCGTTCAGTTGATCTGGAGAAGAACTAGTCGCCAGCCACCGTCGCCGCTTCCGTCTGCGAAGCTGTAGCGCTATTGCCGTTCGCAGGCTCGGCCCGCTTTACGGTTGTGCCCGGAACCGCGGACAGAATCTCGTCCATCGTCCCGATCTGCATCAGAGGCTCGGACTTCTTCTTCAGCACAAGCTCCTCGTAAATCTTTCGCACCTTGGCCGCTTCCTCGAACGCTTTCTTGCGGCGAATGCGGTCTTCTTCGGCTGCGGTCAGAGGAATATCGTGCTCCAGGTGGCGCACGCGCGATGCATCGTCAGCATTGATCTTCAGCGAATGCTCGTAGTCACTCAACGCAACCACTTTGTTTTTCGCATAGATCTCATGCTTGCCGTGCTTTTTGTACCATTCGGCGACGGTCGCGTTCTTGTGCATGTTCTCGATAATCTGCCGCCAGCCCACGCCCGTGTTGTACGCGCAGAACGAAATTTCGCCCTTCTGCGTGGCGTAGGGGATGATGCACATTTCGGTGCGGCGGAAATCGTAATTGAAAAGATCCTGGAACCACATCCCCGCGATAAACAGGAAATTCCAGGGGTCTTCCCGGCGCCGCTTCATGGCGTCTTCGATGGTGCGCGTCGGATTCGTCTTCCCGTACTTCTTGTCCGAGTTCTTGGAAAGCGCCCAGGTCTTGTCGAACTTCATCCACAGGTCCTTCAGCCTCAAGCTTGGCGGCGCCTGGAACGGCTTGTAATTCTTCAGCAGCGCCATGGCCATCATGAAGTTCGAAAACTTCTTGCCGCGCGCCGCGTCCGTGATGGCCGTCACGTCTTTTGTCAGCGACGGTGCATCGAGGAAGCGCGGGACCGGAGCCCATTCCTTCGTTTCCTTGTTGATCATCAGCGCCGTGCCTACGCCGCAGTTCGGGTGGCAACCGCAGGAGAGCGAACCCCACTGCGAATCCGGGCCGTGCGACAGGTCCGAGAAACCAGCAAACGTCGCGATGTAGGAAATCGGGAACCAGTCGCGCGTCGGTTCGACTTTGCCGACCTGGTTGCTCACGTCTTGCGCCAGATGCGAAAGCGTGTAGCGCTGGCGAATGCGGCGCTCCGGCGTAATGTCCTCGTCGCGGCCGGTGAACGAAACCGGCTGGAATGATACGAATGAAATCTTCTTAGGGTTATCCATCGCGAACTTGACGATCGGGCCCACCTGATCGTTGTTCACGTTGTTGACGATCGTCGTCACCAGCACGATTTCGACTCCCGCTTCGTGCAAGTTCTCGATCGCGCGCAGTTTCACGTCAAACAGGTTGCCGACCTGCCGGTGGCTGTTCGCGTCGTTGCCGATGCCGTCGAATTGCAGGTAGGCGTAGCGCAGACCCGCCTCGAATGCCTTCTTCGCGAATTCCTTGCTCTTCGCGAACTCGATGCCGTTCGTCGCCGCCTGCACGCTGTTGTAACCCACCTTGCGCGCGTAGCGGACCGCGTCGAAGAAGTAGGGCGACATCGTGGGCTCGCCGCCCGAGAACTGAACCGACATTTGCCGGCGCGGCTTGATCTTCGTCGCGTTGTCCAGAATTTCCTGAATCTCTTCCCAGCTCAGCTCGTGGACATATCCAACCTGGTTTGCGTCCATGAAGCAGGGATCGCACATCATGTTGCAGCGGTTGGTCAGGTCGACGGTCAGCACCGACCCGCGCCCATGCCGCACCGTGCTCGAGCCGTGGTTGTGCAGCGTCTCGTCGTTGTGCGCTGGAATATCGCGTCCCGGGAAATTACCCTCGATCCATTCCAGGAACTTCGAATCGATCGCCATCAGGTCTTCATACTTTCCGTGAATGGCGCACTCCTTCACCATCCAGACCTGTCCGTCGCGCTCGATGATCTGTGCCTTGATCTCGCCGACCTTCTCGTGAATCAGGTCGGTCCAATCCTTCTTGCCATCGATGATCGCCTCGCGCGCTTCCTTCACGCAGTCCGGGCACAGCGAGTCGGTCGTCCGCGGCCAGCCGAGCGTGGGCTTGGACTTTTCCCACGACTTCAGCAGCGGTTTGTCCGACCATTTCGGCGTAAACGACGGATTGGGATTGTGCTTGTTGAAATACTGAATCGTGTCGAAGGTCAGCCCTGCCGTCTTGCAGAGCGCCCAGTCAAAAGTCTTCCAAATTTGATTGCCTACTGTCTTCGGCATATGGATGCACCCCTCAGTTAGAATTCCCGAATCGCCTTAGAATGTACTTGGCCTGGATTTCGCCCGAGCCGCCTGGAAACTGAGACCCCTACGGATGCGCCCAGCACCCGTAAGCGGTTACGGTACCAGAGTTTGCGCCTAATCCAAGCCCCGGTCTAGCCCCATGCGCCCAAATGTACAAATAGGGGGTTAAACGGCAAAATACCGCCCCCAAGGGGCGCCTCCCTTAGTACCAAACGGACGGGATTTCAACAGGGGACCGTCTTGGCTTGGGGTCCGGCCGCCCTCGGCCGGCGCCCGGGGGGCTCTGTGGAGAGTCGCGCGGCTATTCCAGATTCAATGGGGTCCGAAGTACCCCGATCGCGAAATGCGCCAGCAACGGTGCCTCGTCATCGAGCTGAATCCACCGCAGCACGCAGTGGTCCTTCATGTACTGAGAAACCTTCGCCTCGTTGATGCCGAGATACTCCGCGAGCCGCCCTTTCAATCCAGACTCGGTCGAATATCCACCGCGGCTGCTGCGACTCTGTTTTGCCGATCGCCCTCCGCGTACCAGATTGCCCGCGCCGATGCGCAGCGTCTGGCACGCCTCCACGTAGTACGACGTGATCTGATCAGAATCGGAAAGCAAAAACACGCCGGGACCTGCGGGAGCATCGTCGCACTCGTCGAGCCGGTGTAAAGGACTCTGCACCAGCCGCCGCAACAGTGACTCGAGGTGCGCCATCCGCGAAGCCAGGGCTGGATCGCCACGCCCGTGCGCCGCGCGTTCAGACGGCAGCTGGGGAAGCGGCAATTCCGCGCGAGCGGGTCGCTCATACGCAACGGGCGCTGCCTCGGCCGCAGCAACTCGCTCCGGCACAGGGCGCTCGAATGCGGGAGCCACCACGTGCGGGATGGCCGGCCGCGCCGTCTGCGCCTCGCCGGACTGTGCGAAAGCTTGTGCAGGCAGTCCGTTCGCTGGAGCAACACCTTTGCGCCGCCGGCCTCTGCCGCCGCGTCGGCCACGGCGGCGTTTGCGCTTGCCCGCGGCGGAGCTGTCGCCGGCCGCAACCGGCGCGCCGGAAACTTCCGGTGCCGCGTCTTCTTCTTCGTCTGCTTCGGGAATCTCGCCGAGAGCTAGGGGCATTCGGTTGCCGTCGACCTCGTCGGCTTCATCGGCGCTTTCTGGTGGCTCTTTATCGTGTGAGTCCGCGGGCGATTCCGCCGCGGCGTGCGCGGTAGGTGCGCTCGAAACGATCGGAGCGGGAATTTCCATCCCCAACCGCGTCAGCGCTTCTTCCGCCTTCTTGCGCCAGTCCGCGCGCCGGAAACGCTGCGCCGCGATCGTGTACCATCGCCCGGCCTCTTCGCGGTGACCGGCTTTCTCTTCGATTGCGCCGATCTCCCACGCCACCATGCCGTCGCGCGTGCGCTGGAAAAGCTCGTTAAGTTTTGCCGGCGCGTCGGGGCTGTTCTTAGCCTTGCGAATGCGCGCCTGAATCTGACGCCAATCTGCCATGTCGCAACATTGTAGCAGGGTTCGGCAGTTGTAGGTGCATCCGCTGCTTCGGCCCCGAGGAACGTTTTCTGGGGCACGGCAGCCTTGCGCGTTCTCTGTGAACTCTGAGGTGAGGGCTGTTGCTTCTAACTCGGCTAGGATAAAATCACCATGCGCGTGCCCGGGGGAAACGTGAAACTCATTCGACCTATTTCGGTTGCCGCACTGTTCTTACTCTGTGTGCCGCATTCATTTGGCCAGGCCGCGTCGTCGTTCGAGCCGTTCGATCGTTGGTCGGCCGCCGTGGTCTCCGGCAATCAGGCATCGCTCGCGGCGCTCTACTCGAACAATCCTCCCGCACAAAATCAAACGCCCGCGGGCAAGACCGTTGATCCCAGCGAAGAGCCGATGTTCTGGTCCGCGCTCGCCTCCAAAGGCCTCAGCGATTTTGATCCCAAGATTCTGTCCATGACGCGCCCTCAGCCCGGTGAAGTCGCGCTCGTCCTGCGACTTGAGTTCAAGCTGAAATCATCTTCCGGCGCGCAGCCGTTCACTGTCGAAGGCACTCAAGTCTGGATTCAGGAAGGCAGCGCCTGGCGCATCGCCATGACCCAACGCAGCGGCCTGGACGCCAGCCCCACGTTCCGGCTGCCCGAGCCCGCTAAACCGAATACGGCGCTCTATCCGCCGCCGGAAGACGCGCAAAAGGAAATCGACACCGCGCTGGTTGCTGCCTCAAAAGACCGCAAGCGTGTGATTCTGGTATTCGGCGCGAACTGGTGCTACGACTGCCACGTTCTCGACACCACGTTCCGCTCGAAACAATTTGCCGCCACGGTAGCCGCAAATTATCACGTTGTGCATATCAACGTTGGCGACGAAGGCGATCAGAATCTCGATCTCGCCGAAAAATTCGGCGTGCCGCTGAAAGGCCACGTCCGCATCCCCAGCCTCGCCGTCCTCGATCCCGATGGCAAAGTGGTGTACGCGCAGAAAAACGGCGAATTCGACGACAGCGTCAAGCTCGCGCCCGCCGACGTAGCTGCCTTCCTGAAAAAATGGGCGCCGCCTCGCGCCTGATCGATTTCCGCTGCGAGTTGTTTGTAGGTCGTGGCCTTACCTGCTGAAACTCCATTCGCTTCCGTTCGCTCATTGATACAACTGGTAATTCACATTGAAACTAATTCCTCGGCTGTTCGTCTCAATAAGAGTAAGCTGCCACTTCAGTACTGCAATGTCCTCGGAGGCGCAAACATGATTCGCCGAAGCGTGTTGATTCTCCTGGCGCTCAGCACCTGTGCGGTCACGGCGTCCATCGGGCAGACGCAGAGGCCCATCACGAACGCGGACATCGTCAGCATGACCAAACAGGCCATCGATCCAACCCTGATCGTTAAGGACATTCAGTCCAGCGGCACGGACTTCGATACTTCGCCGCAAGCGCTAATCGATTTGAAAAACGCAGGTGTCGATAAATCCGTGATGGACGCGATGCTGACCGTGCAGGCCAGCAAACCCTCGGCCGCCATCGAAGCGGTTCGCAGCACTCCGACATCCGCCGGCGGCGCTGCCTTCGATTTGACCAAACCGCCTTGTGGCGAGAACGGATGCCTACTTCGAGAAGGCACGCAGGTCGAGCTCAAATTCGTCAACGCTTTAAGCTCGAAAACCGCGCACATCGGAGACACCGTGGAGTTTCAGCTCGACGACGACCTTACAGTCGGCGACGCGATCGTCGCCCCGAAGGGCGCTCACGCCCTGGCCACGGTCAACGACGCGAAAAAGTCCGGGATGATGGGCAGGCCCGGCGAGCTCAGCGTTCAAATACAATACCTGCTCGTCGGCAGCAACCACGTGCGCATTCGCGGCACGCAAGGCCGCGAGGGAGACAGCAAGACCGGGGCCGCAGTCGCGCTCACCGTCCTCTTCGGTCCCATCGGCCTCATCAAACACGGCAAGAACATTGTGATTCCGGCTGGAACGCCGCTCACGGCTTACGTCGATCAGGACGTCTGGCTCGCACCGCTTCATTCCTGAGAAGTGAGCCAGCTGGACTCGTTCTTCCTGGGTCCAAGTGAGCCTTCACCAAATTTTAACCATCGCGTAAAACACGGCCCTCTCCTCTGTGGGAATGTTTCGGTCGCCTGGGAGGGCAACACCGTGAAAAGAATTTCCGCGAAGAAATTTGGGATGCGCTGTGCGCTGTTTGTTGCCGTAGCCTCCGTGCTCGGCGCCGCAACGTTGGGAGGCACCGCCTACGCGAATAACGATGACGATCAATTCGGGCGATTGTTCGGATTTTTCCCCGATACTCTGGTGCTGAGCCGCAGCGTGTACGCCGGCACCCCATCCACTGTTATCGTCGGCGAAACCCTGCCGCCCGGCTGCGTCGCCGGCAATGTCTCCGTCCCGTCGGCAACCGCCGGAGGAAAACCCGCCAGCGTCGCGGTGGCCTGCGGCCTAGCCATGGCCGACGGAACTTACCCGGCGGTATTCAACAATGACGAATCGGACGGAAGTTTCGGCGTCACTTCGCCCATCTTTCTCGACAACATCACCACCTTCGGCTTCCGCCTGGGCACGCTTGCGATTCCGAGTGACCAGATCGTCACCAGCTTCAGCTCGAAATCCGAGCTCGCGCTGAATCTTTCCACCGACGGTAAGTCGCTCACGTTCATGGGCTACCGCGGCGGTCCCGGTTTCATCACCGGTCCGAACCAGCTCGACGTTTCAAACTCGAACACTCCGGGTGTAGTCGATCCGACGAATCCCGCGGTGGGGCAATACTACCGCTCGGTCGCGGAGGTCGATGCATTCGGCCGCCTCAGCATCACCGAAGGCAACGCTTACAGCGGCGATAACAGCCGGGCGGCAATCAAAGCGAATTCGCTCTACTACGCCGTCGGTAACGACAACAACGGCGGCCTTTCGAAATCGCAGCTCGGCACCACACAGGCCGGCGTGAACCTCGTCAACTCGACCGGAGCCGAGCTGCTGGTTCCGGGGCAGGCGCCACCCCTGCCGCCGAACATTGCGATGATCGGCCGGCTGGAATTCGGGACGGACAAGCCCGGCAAGGACACGAATTTCCGTGGCCTTACGATTTTCAATAACACGCTCTACGTCACCAAGGGGAGCGGCAGCAACGGCGTCAACACCGTCTATCAGGTCGGAAGCACGGGCTCACTTCCCACGGGCGACGCCACGACCCTTGCCTTGGTGCCGATCACAATTCTTCCCGGATTCCCCAGCACGAATGCCAGCACGACGACGGCATTCCCATTCGGCATCTTTTTCGCCAATGCCAACACGCTGTACGTCTGCGATGAAGGCGACGGGACGCTCGTGACGCCCCCCGTGAACGGCAACGTCGCCGACGCGCAAACGCTCGCCACCGCCGGCGTGCAAAAATGGAGCCTCGACGATGGCACTTGGTCCATGCTTTACGTGATCCAGAACGGCCTGGACCTCGGCGTGGCCTACAGCATCCCGAACTATCCAACCGCGCTGAATCCGGCGACCGACGGCTGCCGCAATCTCACCGGGAAGGTTCACCGCGATGGTACGGTGGAGCTCTACGTGGTCACGTCCACCGTCAGCACCAGCGGCGATCAGGGCGCGGACCCGAACAAGCTGTTGAAGGTGACCGACATCGTGAACGCCGCCTCCCTGCCAGCGGCGGGCAGCTCGGACAGCTATTTCCTCGATCGCTTCGTTACCATCCGCTCCGCGCAATTCGGAGAGGTGTTCCGCGGAATCGCTTTTGCGCCCTCCGTTTTTGGGCCGGACGACGACGCCCGCTAAACCAATCGCGGCATGCTGAACAGAAAAAGCCCCGGAACACGTTCGATCGTGTCCCGGGGCTTTTGTCATGCAAAGCTCGTAGGCTAGGATTTCAGAGCCGGAGGGCTTTCGTGACCGGAGCGCAAGACTATTTCCCAGCGTCGCCCAGATCCTGCAGCTTCTTCTCGTCGGTGGCTCGCAGCCCTTCCCTGAATTGCAGATTGTCCTTCGTGTCGCCCGGCAAGAGCTCCAGCGCTTTCTTCACGTTCAGAAGAGCCAGATCCTTTTGACCCGCCGCGATGTAGCCGTCAGAAAGGCTGTCGTACGTGTTGGGCGACTCCGGGAACGCTGCTACGTTGAGTTTGAAAATCTCGATCGCTTGCTTGGTTTCGCCCGCCTGCAAATGCTCGTATCCCATCGTGTTTACGACGCCTTCGGAAAAGGGCTCGACCTTCGGATTGTTTTTTCGCCATTCCGCCAGGGTCGCTGCCACTTGGGCGGGGCCGCCGGGTTCATCGATCAAATCCAGACGGCGCACCTGCTGCGGCACCAGGGCCTCTTTCTCGGCGGGTGCGTGGCCCGGAGTCTTGATCAGTGTCGTCACGTACCAATCCACAATCGCGCTCATCAGCTCCGGATGCTCGGGAAACATCTCCGCGCCGTGCTTGCCTGTGGCGTAGTGCGCGAATTTTTTCCCAGGGTTCGACGTGAGGCTGTAAAGCCATTCGATTGCCTCGACCGAACCGGGAAACTCATCATCGTCCGCCACCGAGAAAAACACTGGCGTGTTCGCCGCGCTGCGCAAATAACTGCGGCCGGCCAGATCCGTCGAACCGGAAAGCAGTACCAGCGACCGCACCTCCGGATGCCGCCGCGCGGTCTGAACGGAATTGTCCACGCCGCAGCTCGCGCCGCCCACGCCAATCGCATCGCGCGTTACGCCCGGCTGCGATTCCAGATACTTGATCGCCGTGTCGAAATCGCCCGGCCATTTTTCCTTCTCGACCGCCGCTTCCTGCGGCTGGGCCAGCGTGTCGTGCGGCGCTCCGCCGC
This sequence comes from Candidatus Acidiferrales bacterium, assembly GCA_035603395.1. Classification (GTDB taxonomy): domain Bacteria; phylum Acidobacteriota; class Terriglobia; order Acidiferrales; family UBA7541; genus Palsa-295. The sequence continues at coordinate 12,015 of DATNKM010000044.1, read as the reverse complement.
TCTCGCCGAACCCGCGGTTATCCACAGTCAGGACGTTCATCCCCGCGCCCGAAAGCTGCGTCGCCAGCCCGTCCCAGACTTTGCGGTCGCGATTGCACTGGTGCAGCAGCAAAACTCCCGGTCCTGGTTTGCCCGCGTCGAAATACGTCGCTTTAAGATGGGTCCCGTCCGGCGCCGTCAGATCGACCACCCGCTGGCCGCACAACGCAGTCATCGCGCACGCACCCGCGCACAAAACGAAAGCCAGAAAACGAAGAGAAAATCGCGGAACCTTCATGGGCCCTCCCGTGTGCGGCCATCATACAGAATCGCGTGCAGCGGCGCACGCGCGCCCGTTTCAGTCATCATGCGTCAGCGTCCGCCCGTACTTGCTCAACAGCACCTGGATGCCGAAGTACCCCATATACTCCGGCTGCCCGCTCGCATTCCCGCTGAAGCTGCGCCCGGCCATCATCAGCAAAATGAATCCGTCGTGCAGTTTGTACCGCCCGCCGAAATCGAATGTCGTATTGTGCGGCAAGGAGTGCATCGCCCAATCGTTATAAACCTCGCCATCAAGCTCGAAGCGCTTGTTGAATGTGTGGCCGGCTACGAAACCGATAATTCGCTCCTGAGGCCCGTTCCATGGGAAGTAGTAGCCCGCCTCAAAATTCAAATCGAGCGGACCCTCGCGCTTGGCCACTTCCATCGGCAACAGAAATCTTGGTCCGTTTCCCGCAATTCCTTTTAGCCGCGCCACCGTCGACGCTCCGGTTTCGATCTGCGGGAATGTCGAAATCTGCCATCCGCCCTCGCCTTGATCGAAAAATCGCCACTTCACTCCCGGCAACGCATTGCTCCAGCCACTCTGCCGCGGGACACGCGCGCTCGTATCCACTCCATAGGGAATCTCGTACGTCAGCTGAATACGATCACCCAAGCCGAAATTGATGTCCAACTGGGGTACCTGATATTCCGCCTCGCCGCGCACGACCGTCTGCATCGACGCAATATTGATCTCCCAATTAGCGTTCCCGGGTGTCCCGGGGTCGTTGGTCAGATACGGCGGACCGCCCTGTGCGCTAGCGCCCCGCGGCCAGCACACGATCACGCCGACTGCGCCAAGGGCCAATACGATAAACCTCTTCCACACAGGCATTTCGCAGCCTCGTCGCAGAGCACCGAACCTCAGCGAATACTCACGCTTGCGTTTGCACTCTGCCACAATTCTGAGCGGTCGAAAACCCATCCGCTGCGCCCTCGCTCCGCTTCCGTCGGACCCAGTCGGGGAGCCGCCTCTCCCACTCGCGTCAGATTGCGCCACTGCCCCCGTCTGCTGGACGCGCCCCGCCCCAACCGACTAAGATGCTGGCATGGGGCCCAAGCTTCCCATCTACATGGACAATCAGGCGACCACGGCCCTCGATCCGCGCGTCCTTGAAGCCATGCTGCCCTATTTCACCGAGAAGTTCGGCAACGCCGCCAGCCGCAACCACGAATTCGGCTGGAAAGCCGAGGAGGCCGTCGAAAACGCACGCGCGCAAATTGCGCGCCTGATCCGCGCGACGCCCCGCGAGATCGTCTTCACCAGCGGCGCCACCGAATCGGACAATCTCGCCATCAAGGGCGTCGCTGAATCCTATCGCGCCAAGGGCCATCAAATCATCACCCAAGCCACCGAGCACAAGGCTGTTCTCGATTCCTGCAAGCGCCTGGAAAAATACGGGTATGAAGTCACGGTGCTGCCGGTCGCGCACGACGGCTTGATCGACCTCGACGAGTTGCGCCGCGCCATCACGCCAAGAACCATCCTCATCTCCATCATGTACGCCAACAATGAAATCGGTGTCATCCAGCCCATCGCCGAAATCGGCAAGATCGCCAAAGAACAGAAAGTTCTCTTCCACGTAGACGCCGTGCAGGCCGTCGGCAAAATTCCCGTCGACGTGCACCGCGACTCGATTGACCTGCTCTCGATTTCCGCGCACAAGCTCTACGGCCCGAAAGGCATCGGCGCGCTCTACGTTCGCCGGAAAGATCCGAAAGTCGAAATCTCCCCCACCATCGACGGCGGCGGCCACGAACGCGGCATGCGCTCGGGCACGCTCAACGTTCCCGGAATCGTTGGCCTCGGCAAAGCCTGCGAGCTTTGCCAGAAAGAAATGCCCGAGGAAGGCCCGCGCCTCGCACGCCTTCGCGACAAGCTCAAGGATGCGATCATGGCGAGCCTCGACGGTACCGGCGTCAACGGCTCGATGACCCACCGCCTGCCGAATAATCTGAACCTGAGCTTTTCCGGCGTCGAAGGCGACGCGCTCCTGATGGGCATCAACGACGTGGCCGTTTCCAGCGGCTCAGCCTGCACGTCCGCCATGATCGAGCCCAGCTACGTCCTCCGCGCTCTCGGCGTCTCCGACGAGCTCTCCCACAGCTCCATCCGCTTTGGCCTCGGCCGCTTCAATACCGAAGAAGAAATCGCCTACGTAGCCGATCGCGTGATCGAAACAGTAAAACGCCTTCGCGAGCTCTCCCCGCTATTCGAGTCCGCCAGACTCCGCTCTCTCTCGTAACGCACATATCGAAAGCGGTTTTGTAGCGCCCACCTTCCGGTGGGCGTCTGTCTCTCAAAGGCTTGGCGATCGCTTAACCATTCGCCTGCGCGTTGTCATTCTGGGCGGAGTGATCAGACGGCCTGGCATTTCATTCCGGCGAATCCGGAATGGTCCGGCCACGCGGTCGACGAATCTCTCGTCGGCGTAACGCCCGGTGACGTTTTCACACGAAGAGAGCTCCTTCGACTTCGCTCGGGATGACGGGGTAATTGCAGTCGCCCACGGTACACGCCCATTGGGTCCTTCTATTCCGCGCTACAATGAAGTTTCTCGGAGGTATCCATGGAACTCAACCTGCGCTACCCAATCGGTGAATTCGAAACAGTTTCAACTCTAACGCCCGACGAGCGCCGCGCCGCGATCGAAGCCATCGCCGAAGTCCCCGCGCGCCTCCGAACCGCCGTCAGAAACCTCACGCCCGCGCAACTCGACACGCCCTACCGCCCGGGCGGCTGGACGGTCCGCCAGCTTGTACACCACATCGGCGACAGCCACATGAACGCCCTCATGCGCTTCAAGCTCGCACTCACCGAAGACGAGCCCACCATCAAGACCTATGAAGAAAATCTGTGGGCCGAGCTCGCAGACACCAAAACCCCGCCGGTCGAACCTTCGCTCGCATTGATCGACAATCTCCATACGCGTTGGGTAATCCTTCTCCGCTCGCTCACACCGCAACAGTTCCCCCGCAAATTCCGCCACTCCGGATGGGGCTCGCAGACCGTGGATTTCCTGCTCGCGCAGTACGCCTGGCATGGCAAGCATCACGTCGCGCACATTTCCTCGCTGCGCCAGCGCAACGGCTGGGCCTGAGCAAAACGCCGGCCGCGCAAATGTCCCGCCCTTTCGCGGCTACAGTCTTTACCCCTTTTCGGCTCAGTGTTTTCCCGAATTTTCTCCGCCACGCAGTTGCCGAATAATCCGCGGCTGGAGGTACGAACATGCGCAAACTCACTCGAACACTTTCGATGTTCGCGCTCACCGTCGCCTTGTCCGCGCCGATCTTCATCGGGGGCTGCTCGGGCGGAGGCTACTACCGCACCTACGATCCTTACTACAACGATTACCACGTCTGGAACAACGACGAGGTCGTCTACTACAACCGCTGGGAACACGACACGCACCGCGACCACGTAGACTTCCGCAAGCGCAAACCCGACGACCAGAAGGAGTACTGGAACTGGCGCCATAGTCAGCACTAATTCCTTTGGCAACGCTTCATACACACTCATATTCATAAGCACGTCCGAGCCCGCCGGCAGCGCAAGCCGCCGGCGGGCTCGCATTTTGTAGGGCCGTTTTCGCAACGTCTGAATGCGCCCAACCGCCGTGCTTGGCCGCAAGCAAAGATTCCCGTAAACTCCACTTCTTGGTTTTTGCTTTCGAGAAAGGATCAGGTTCGGAAATCATGTCCACGAAAATTGTCGCTGTTCACGGCCGCCAGATTCTCGATTCCCGCGGCAATCCCACCGTTGAAGCCGACGTCCGCCTCCAAGGTGGCGCATTCGGTCGCGGCGCGGTCCCGTCCGGCGCCTCCACCGGCGAACACGAAGCCATTGAGCTTCGTGACGGCGACAAGTCGCACTACGTCGGCAAAGGCGTGCTGAAAGCCGTCGGTCACATCAACGCGGAAATCTCCAAAGCCGTCACGGGCCTCGACGCCAGCGATCAGCGCGCGCTCGATCAGCGCATGATGGAAGCCGATGGCACGCCGAACAAATCCAATTTCGGCGCCAACGCCATCCTCGCTGTTTCCATGGCCGCGGCGCGCGCAGCCGCCGCAGCCTCAGGCCAGCCGCTGTACAAATATCTCTCGAAGTATTCGACCGACAAATCCGCTGCAATCCTCCCGGTTCCCATGATGAACATCCTCAACGGCGGTGCCCACGCCGATAATTCCGTCGACCCGCAGGAATTCATGGTCATGCCCGTGGGGGCACCCAGTTTTCACGAAGGTTTGCGCTGGGGCGTGGAAGTCTTCCACGCGCTGAAATCCGTGCTGAAGAAAAACGGGTACTCCACCGCCGTGGGCGATGAAGGCGGTTTCGCGCCCAACCTGAAATCCAACGAAGAGGCCGTCAACCGCGTTCTCGAGGCCATCACCGCCGCCGGCTATAAGCCCGGCGAGCAAATTTCCATCGCGCTCGACCCCGCCGCCAGCGAGTTCTACGACCCCGCCACCAAGAAATACGTGTTCAAGAAATCGGACAAGTCCTCACGCACCTCCGAGCAGATGGTCGCGTTCTGGGCCGACTGGGTTCGCCAGTACCCCATCGTCTCCATCGAAGACGGCCTCGCCGAAAACGACTGGGATGGCTGGAGCATGATCACGAAAGAGCTGGGCCAGAAAATCCAGCTCGTCGGCGACGATCTCTTCGTCACGAATCCCGAGATTCTCTCTCGCGGCATCTCCCAAGGAGTCGCCAACGCGATCCTAATCAAGCTGAATCAAATCGGCAGCGTGACCGAAACCATCGAAGCCGTCGAAATGGCCCGCAAAGCGAAATACGCCTCCATCATTTCGCACCGCAGCGGCGAAACCGAAGACGCCTTCATCGCTGACCTCGCCGTCGGCATGGGCGCCGGCCAAATCAAGACCGGCAGCGCCTCCCGCACCGACCGCATCGCCAAATACAACCAACTTCTTCGCATAGAAGAGGAGTTAGGCTCGGCCGCCCGCTACCCGGGCCGCTCGGCTCTCGCTCGCCACTAGATTCGAAAAGGAGGTCTTTGATGCCCCGCGTCTTCCTGACGCTGCTATGCGCTGGGCCTTGTTTCTCGCTGCTGCTCGCCGTAGCGTTTTCAAATGGTGCGAGTGGCACGCCGGACCAGGACCGCACAGCCATCCAGCGCAGCGTGACAGCCTTGGCCGACGCCTGGAACAAGCACGACGCCTGGGCATTCGCGATGGCCTTTACGGAGGATGCCGACTTCACAAACGTCGTAGGCCAAAGTGCTCACGGTCGCGATGGTATCAAAGCGTTTCACGCCCCGTTCTTCGCGACCATTTTCAAGGACAGCCATCTGGTGGCAACGATCCGCGGCGTTCGATTTCTCACCGCAGACTTGGCCGCCGTGGATGTCGATTGCGAACTGACCGGCGCGAAAGCGCCTGACGGCTCGCCCCGGCCCTTCCGCAAGACTCTGATCAATTGCGTAATGGCGGGCCAGAATGACGGGTCGTGGCTCATCGAGGTCCTACACAATTCCGAACTTCCCTTACCTTCTCCCGCGAAGTAGCACCCTCGATTCTTTCATCCGCCGTCAACACCGCAAGAAATTGAAGCAGACGGGAAATGCGTGCCACCGACGCAGACGCGCTTCATTCCGTCATTTACAAGATTTTCTGAGACGGCGCTTCCAAGACTTATCTTCTGCTACCCGGATCTCCGTTCTATAATCCGCTCCGTCACACGGGGAATTCCGGCACCGCCGGAAAACGGGAGGGATTTCGATGAAACGCCAGGCACTCGTACTGATGGGGACGTTCGCACTCGCCTCCGCATCGCTGCTGGCGCAAGCACCCGCCGGCGCCGGAACGCCGGCGCAGTCATCCGCCGCCGCGCCCAGCACCGCCGATGCAATCCGCCAGTCCTACAACGTCGTCAAAAACAACTTGCTCAAAGCCGCCGACAAAATGCCCGACGACGCCTACGACTTCAAGCCCACGCCCGAGCAACGCAGCTTCGGCGGCTGGGTCGCCCACGTCGCCGACGCGCAGACCGCCGGCTGTTCCCGCGTGACGGGCAATCCCACCGGTGGCGGCGCAGCCTCGAAAACTTCGAAGGCCGACCTGGTTGCCGCGCTCAAAGATTCCTTCCAAATCTGCGATGCCGCCTACGCCGGCCTCACCGATTCAAACTCCGGCGACGTCGTCCAAAGTTTCCGCGGCGCCACCACGCGCCTAGCCTCGCTCGCCGGCAACGCAGGCCACGACAACGAATGCTACGGCGCTATGGCCGTCTACATGCGTCTCAAAGGTATCGTTCCGCCCTCGAGCGAACCGCGAACGCGTTAACGCAGTTTCGAATCGAGCATGACCGACAGGAAGATGGGACGGCGTTTTCTCGCGGCCGCGACGCTGATTGTGAGTCTGTCCGCCCTCCCGCTCTCCGGCGGCAACGAGCCCCGTCTCCGCCAGATTCCGCGCTCGGCTATGTGTGTCACCGAGGGCGCGCTCGAAGAATCGCCCAGCCAAGGCCTTTCAGCAGGCGTCCCTCTTTCGGTGAACGTGCCGAAGATGCGCGCCTACGTGAACCGCTTCACCACGCAAACCGTCGCATTGAATTTCGTTTATCTCGGTCCCACCGCAACGGAATCCGCGCTCGGCTCCGGCGAAATCCGCCGCCAGTTCGGCCTCAAACTTCGCGCGCAGGATCCTTGCAATGTGGTGTATGCCATTTGGCGCGTCGAACCCGAATCCAGGCTCGTCGTTTCCGTTAAATCGAATCCCGGCCAGCACACCAGCGCCGAATGCGCCAACCGCGGCTATCGCAATATCAAGCCGCGCCGCAGTTCGCCTGTGCCGCTGCTTCACCCGGGTGACACTCATACGCTTCGCGCGAAAATGGACGCGGATTTTCTGCGCGTTTTAGCCGATGGTACGGTTGTTTGGGAAGGGACGCTGGGCGCCGACGTTTTGAATCTCAACGGCCCGGTGGGAATCCGCTCTGATAACGTCCGGCTCCGCCTGCGGCTGGAAGCCGGTGAACCGGCGGGCGCGCATCCAGACTCCGTCGTTGCCTGCAAATCGGGGCCGTCCGAGTCGAAGTAGCCGTCGCCCCGAATTTCCGGCGGCTTCCGTGCCACCCCGGTCCGCGCGTCTAGTCCTTGTCGGATTTCAGCTTCGGCAGGTTCGGCGTCAGCTTGCGTACCACAAACTCCTGCAGAATATTCGCAGCGGCGGTGCCGGCGATCCCAATCCCCGAATTTTCAAACGTGAGCCCCACGCCGCGATCTTTCGGGGGATAGTAGGAATTGGCAATCCCGCTAGCCGCCAGCGAGCCAATCACATACGAATAGTTGAACTGCCACTTCTTGTTGTCACCTTTGCAGATCACGGCGTTGGCAATCGCATAAAGCACCCGCGACCGCGTGCTCCCGGTTCCCTTGTAGAAATATCGGGGATCCTGGTGGAAAACCGACGGAAGCAGAAAATCGCCTAGGAAAGTGGACGTCACATCCTCCGCGTAGAACGCCCCGTAACGCTGGCCATATCCGGCCGCATCCTGGCCCCAACCGCTGGGAGTGGCAACCGCTTGCTCCAGCCCCGCCACGGCGGCCGCAATCCCGAACGTTACCGGATCCACCGACGATCTCCACGCCAGTTCGAACTTTTGTTTCGTATCAAGCGGCGCCGCATCGGGTAGATAGCTCACGTAAAAGTTCGGGACGAATCCGAGCACACGCTGGTGTTCCTCTTCGTTGATCTGGATCTCCGCCAGTTCCACCTTCGGCGGCTCCACCGTCACCTTCGTCACCGGACCCGTGATTTCCAGCGTGATTGCCGGGACCGACACCATCTGACTCGGATCTAGCGTCCCCGACGATGTCACCGTCGTAAATCCGTTCGCTGAAACCGATACCTGATACGGTCCCGGCGCGATCTTGGTGAACGAATACTGTCCGTTGTCGTCCGTCTGCACGTCCGGCGCCAGCGCCTGGTCTCCGCGCGTCAGCGTAACCACCGCTCCCACCAGTGCCGCTCCGGATTTATCGACCACGGTCCCCTTAATCGTTCCGGGCGCTTGGGGATCGGGCGCCTGCTGTCCGGCCGCAGGCATCGTCTGCGGTGTTGCTGGCGCCGTCTGCGCCGCGGCAGGCCAGCCGCAGCCCAGCAGAAACAGTCCCGCGAACGCGAGCTGTCGCAGTCCCGCTTCTGAAATCGCCAAATAACGCACTGAATTTTCGGTGAAGAACTGCCGTTTGGAAGAAGTCACTCTTAGTTTATAGCGCCCCCGGTTCATTGCGGCAAGCCGCCTCTACTAAGTTGACCCGAATCACCAAATGGATGCCCGGGGCGGATGCTTGGCACCATGCCGGCGATCTGCCTCGCACACCGCTGGATGACCTGTATCGAATTCCCGCAACTATAAGGTTGCATTTAAAAAGCGCTTCCGCTAACATGCAACCCGGAGGTTGCTAATGTCCACCGACCGCATCGAAAAGAAAATTCTCCTCCGCGTCCCGCGATCCCGCGTCTGGCGCGCCCTCACCGACTCCGCCGAATTCGGTCACTGGTTCGGCGTCCGCTTCGAAGGCCCGTTCCAGCCTGGCACGCCCATTAGCGGCATCATGGTGCCCACCGCCGTCGATGCCGAGGCCGCGAAATCTCAAAAGCCATTCGAAGGCAAACCGTTCGAATTTGTAATCGACCGCATTGAGCCGGAGCGCCTGTTCTCATTCAAATGGCACCCTTTCGGCGTTGAAGAGGGTATTGACTATTCCGCTGAGCCCATGACGCTGATCGAATTCGTCCTCGAAGAGCGCGGCGCCGAAACGATGCTCACCATCACCGAATCCGGCTTCGAGCAGATCCCGCTCTACCGCCGCGCCCGCGCGTTCCAGGCTAATGAAGGCGGGTGGACCGGCGTCCTGCGCCGGATTGCAAAGCACCTCGGCCATGCGTCCTAATCGCGCGGCCGAGACCAATCTGAGAGGCGCCGCCCCGCTCTTCGCCGCACTGGGTGACCAGACGCGTCTCGCTCTCGTCGCCCGCCTCTCGGCCGGCGGCCCCCACTCGATCGCGCGCCTGACGGTCGGCTCCGCCATCACCCGCCAGGCCATCACCAAACACCTGCATGTGCTATCGGCCGCAGGGCTCGTCCGCCACACCCGCCGAGGCCGCGAACAACTCTGGCAACTGGAACCCGGCCGCCTGGAGACAGCTCACAAGTTCTTGGCGGAAATCTCCCGCCAATGGGACACCCGGCTGACCCGATTGCGCAATTTAGTCGAGAATTCGTAGCGCCGTCTCGCCGGGACGTGCTCCCGGCGGCTGCGCTGAATCTACCCCGGGCAAGCTGTGAAGGAGTGCATCCAGAATGGAGCGAAGTCGTCGCTCTGTACCAATGGATCGCGTTTGAACGCCCGCAGCCGCTTTAATTGCTCTTAATCGCCGGCCCCGCATCATTAATACTGCCCGACACCAACTCCGTCTTAATCGTAATCTTCTGCCCGGCCTTCAAACTAATATCCGTGTTGAACTCCTGGAATCCCGCCAACGCGATCTTCACGTGATGCTTCCCCGGCGCAATAATCATCGCCTTCCCGACGCCGCCAAACTCATGCGTCGTTCCCGCATAACCGTCGTCCACAAACACGGCCGCCCGGTCCGGCGTCACGTCCAATTTCACCTCCGCCGTCGCCCCCGTCGGGAACACCGCATGGGGATCCTTCTGCATGTTCACATTGATGGTGGCCGTCTTCCCCGGCTCCACAGTAATCGTCTGCGTCTGCGGAATATAACCGACCTGCCGCACGATAATTTCATGCGACCCCGGCAGCAGCAGAATTTTCTTGTCCCCCGTCAATTCCTGCACGTAGCCCAGATACTGCCCATCCACCCAAACGCCGGACGTCTTGTCGATTTTGGTCTTGCCGATAACCTGCACTTCACCGAGCAGCTTGTTCTGATCCTGCGCGCGAGCCAGCGCGGGCAATACGAAAAGCAGCGCAAGGACCAAACTCGCCGCATGGATCACTCGTCTCTCAAGCATGGTTGTCCCTCCTGAGCACGACCGTAGCAACCTTCTTCCGCCCGTGTCTCTAAGGTGTAAGCCCTACGACCTACGGATGTTTGCGCCGCACAACGTCCACACCAACAACCCCCTTGCATCGCCTCTCTCTCGTGCTACCGTAATTCGCGATGCTGCCGTACTCTGAATTGGGGTTCAGGAATCAGACGGCGCCGTCCGCACACGGGACGGTGTGCGTCGACAGGATGCGGGTGTTTTCCCCTGCTCCTCCTGTCAGGTTTTGGTCTGCTCTTTCACAGGTTTTCAGGCGCGTTTCTACGCGACAATGCTGCCGCATCGAAATCCCCGTAACTCGCTCAAAACAAAGTATCGGCGCCGCGTCGAATCGACAACAAACCGGGGGGGAAGCGGGCGCCATTTTCGGCCGATCCAGTCTCCAAGAGTCATGACCAAACGCCCGCGACCCATCGTCCTTACCGTCCTCGACGGCTGGGGCTACCGCGCCGAAACCAAGGGCAACGCCATTGCCCTCGCCCGCAAGCCGAACTACGACCGCCTGCTCAAGGATTTTCCCCACACGCTGATCCACACCTCCGGCCCGTTCGTCGGCCTGCCCGACGGCCAGATGGGCAATAGCGAAGTCGGCCACCTCAACATCGGCGCCGGCCGCATCGTGCAGATGGACATCACCCGCGTCGATCGGCTGATCGCCAGCGGCGAATTTTTCCGCCAGCCCCTCCTGCTCCAGGCCATGGAGCGCGGACGCACGCATCAGCTTCACATCCTGGGCCTGGCCAGCGATGGTGGCGTGCACTCCCATCTCGAGCATCTCTACGCGCTGCTCCGCATGGCCCGCGAAAACAAGGTCGAAAAAGTTTTCGTCCACTGTTTCATGGACGGCCGCGACACGCCGCCTGAGAGCGGCATCGATTTCCTCCGCGCCATCGAGCAACAGATGCGCGAATTCGGCGTCGGCCAGATCGCCAGCGTCAGCGGCCGTTATTACGCGATGGATCGCGACAATCGCTGGGAGCGCGTCGAAAAAGCCTATCGCGCGATGGTCCATGGCGATTCCGAATCGAAATTCTCCGATCCCGTCGCCGCCCTGCGCGCGAGCTACGAAAAGGGAGTCACCGACGAATTCGTAGTTCCCGCTGTCATCACCACGCAGGCCGCCGCCGGCAAATCTGCTGCGCCTCGCGGGGTGATTCGCGACGACGATGCCGTCATCTTCTTCAATTACCGCGCCGACCGCGCCCGCCAGATGACCCGCGCGCTCGTCGAACCCGGCTTCAAGGAATTTTCCGACCCGAAGCGTCCCCCCCACCTCGTCTACGTCGGCATGACGCAGTACGAAAAGTCCTGGCCCTGGCTGAAATATCTGATCGCGCCAGAAAAGCTCGAACACATCCTCGCGAACGTGTTCGCAGAGCTTCAGTACAAGAATCTACGCGTGGCGGAGACCGAAAAATACGCGCACGTCACATATTTCTTCAACGGCGGCATCGAGAAACCGTTCGGAGGCGAGGAGCGCGCGCTGGTGCCGTCGCCCAAAGTGCCGACCTACGACCTCAAGCCGGAAATGTCCGCCGCCGGCGTTGCCGACACGGTGATCCACGCCATCGAAAAAGGCGACTTCGACGCCATCATCATGAATTTCGCCAATGCCGACATGGTGGGCCAGTCCGGCAAGCTCGAAGCCACCATCAAAGCCGTTGAAACCGTCG
>DATNKM010000057.1:0-3336 GCA_035603395.1 Candidatus Acidiferrales bacterium | reverse complement strand
CGTAGTTATAGTACTGGCTATCGTATCGCTGGCAGCCCTCGGTGTGGGCTGGACGGCGTCGAACAAGGCGGCTTCGCTCCAGCAATCGCTGGCGGCGCAGCAGCGCCAAGCAACCCAGGACGGTGACGTGCTCAATCAGCGCCTCGCGAAGGCTGAAGACACCAACGCGCAGCTGCAGGGTGAACTCAGCGTCGTGACCGACAAAATGAAATTGACCGAGAACGAGCTCGGCCGTGCCCGCGCCCAGGCCAAGAAGATCAAGGAAGACGACGACAAGCAGCTGACTGACCTCACGAATAACGTGAACGGCCAGCTGGCGACCAAGGCCACCGTCGATGACGTCAACAAGCTCGGAACCGACGTCACCGGCGTGAAGACCGACCTCGATACCACGAAGAACAATCTGAACATGACTCGCGGCGAGTTCGGCACGCTCATCGCCAAGAATCACGACGAAGTCGAAGAGCTCCGCCGACTGGGCGAGCGCGACTACTACGAGTTCACCATCGACAAGAAGAACACTCGCGAAAAGGTGGGCAGCCTGATGGTTGAACTCCGCACCGTAAACACCAAGAAGAGCCAGTATTCGGTCAGCATCTTCGTCGACGATCAGCTCCACGAGAAGAAGAACCTGTCGGCCAACGAGCCGCTGTACTTCTTCCAGAACGGCAACCGTGCGCCGCTCGAATTCGTGGTGAATACGATCGGTAAGGACAAGATCGCCGGTTACCTGAGCGTGCCAAAGGTGCAGCCATCACACGCGCAAGCTTCCGGTAATTAAATCAACCGCTGCCTGCCCTGGCGGGATAGGCAAGCGCAACAAAGGGCGGTCGCCACGGCGGCCGCCCTTATTTATTTTAGCGCGTGAATTTACTCGGCCTTGCTGAGGGCGCGCAGCTTGCGGGCGAGAAACCTCTTGGCCAGTGCAGGCAGCTTGTCGTGCGGCACTTTTCCTTGCTCGTACAGCTTCACTTTGCCCTTGGCCGCCTTGCGCTTGCGGCGCTGGCGCTTCTGCGCCACGTAACGCTTGTCGTATGCCATCCAGTTCTCCTTCGAATTTGAGCGACAGTCGATTGTAACGAAGAAGCACACGGATGCAAGCTCGGCTGTGATTTCCCGCCCGGCTTCCCATATCATTCTCACGTACGCCGGGCCATCCAGAATGCGCACAACGGTCATACACGCCGGCCGAATCCTGACGCCGGAAGAGGAAATTGCCGACGGCATCATCGTCGTCGAGGGCAGCCAGATCGCTGCGCTCGGCCATCGCGATGAAATCCGCCTGCCGCCCGACGCCGTCGATTATGTCGCCGGCGGCATGACCGTCGTCCCCGGCTTCGTCGACGTGCACATTCACGGCGCCGGCGGACACGACCTGATGGAAGCGAACGCCCGGTCGCTCGATCGCATCGCCGCCACCGTCGCGCGTCACGGCACCACGTCGCTCGTGGCTACCACCGTCACCGCACCGGTCGAAGAAACCTGCCACAGCCTCGAAGGCATCGCTCGCTACATCCGCGCGCACGAGCAGCCCAAGGAAGACCATGAAAACGCCAAGCCCGCCGCCGAATTTCTCGGCATCCATCTCGAGGGCCCGTTCATCAGCAAAGCGCGTCGCGGCGTCCATCCGTGGGAATCCATCGCTCGGCCGTCGGTCGAAATCCTGCAGAAATTCCTCGATGCCGCCGACGGGCTGGTCAAAATCGTAACCGTCGCTCCTGAAATTTCCGGCGCGTGCGAATTGATCGAGCACGCCGTCGCCCTAAAGATCGTCGCCGCCATCGGCCATACCGACGCGGACTACGCGCAGACGCGCGCCGCGATTCGCGCCGGAGCCCGACACGCCGTGCACATGTACAACGCCATGCGCCCCTTCTCCCATCGCGATCCGGGTGTGATCGGCGCGATCCTCACCGATCCCGAAGTCACCGCCGAAGTCATCGCCGACGGCGTCCACGTCGAAGGCGCCGCCATCCAGGTGCTGCTCGGCTGCAAAGGATTCGACGCGGTTCTTCTCGTGAGCGACGGCATCGCCGCCACCGGCATGCCGGACGGAAATTATCGCCTCGGCAATTTCGAAGTGACGGTGAAAGACGGAGTCGCCCGCAATTCCGAAGGCAAGCTGGCAGGCAGCACCCTCACGCTCGATCGCGCCCTGCGCGAGCTCGTCGCTATCGGCGTCCCGCTGAAGGATGCCGTCCGCATGGCCACAATCCTCCCAGCCCGCCGCCTCGGACTCGGAGGGAAAAAGGGAATCATCGCCGTAGGCGCCGATGCCGATCTGGTTGCCCTGACGCCAGACCTGCGCGTCAGCGGTGTAATGACCCGCGGAGCGGGCCTAGCATAGGTGGTTGAGTATTTCGATTTGAGAAGTGCGCAACGACGGTGGGCTGCGATCTACGAACCGTTGATCGCTACTTACCGTTGAGCGGGATCTTCAACTCGTCGGCAAGCTTGTAAGGATCAAACGGGCTGCACGCGAAATACCGGCCTTCCACCTCAAGCGTCGGCACCTTCCGGCGCCCCTGATTTACTCTCAGGACCAGCTCTTCCGCGTCGGGTGCGTCGTCGATATTGACTTCGCGAAACTCCACGCCACGCTCGCGCAGAAACTGCTTCGCGCGCCGACAGTCGCAGCACCACTTCGTCCCGTAGATTGTCACGTCAGCCATGTTCGCCGCTGCAGCCTGGAGGCGGAGACGCCAAAACCCGTTCAAAACCTGCTTCTATACTGCCATCTATTAGATGCAACAGGAAGTGCCAGGATCGGCCACAAGGGTAACCACAAGGGGACATCCTCGTATCGCGCGGGGGCATTCTCTCAACGGCTCTTAATGCGCGCCGCGGTCAGCGGCGCCGGCGCCGGTGCGCCCGGCAGCCTGCATGCGGATCAGCGCCCGCTCGAGCGCCAGCCTTTCGCGCTCGTACTCGTCGGCGGCGATGCCGTGCTTGGCCAGCTCGGCCTGCGCCCGGTCGTGCGCCGCCTTGCTGCGCGCCAGGTCGATTTCCTCGGCCTTTTCGGAAATTTCCGCCAACACAATCACCCGATCCGGCAAGACTTCCGCATAGCCGCCGATCACGGTCAGAAAACGATTCTCGGACCCCTTGCGATACGCCAGAATCCCCACACCCAGCTCCGTCAGCAGCGGCGCATGCCCCGGCAGCACGCCGAGATAGCCTTCTTTGCCGGGAATTTCAACCGACTGCACGGTCTCCTGCAACACGTGCCGCTCCGGCGTCACGATTTGCAACTCGATGGCTTCCGGTAGCGTGGCCATGGGTTCGATTCAGTCAGCGTCCGCGCGCCGAGACTACGCGGTCGCCGCCATCTTCTCT
>DATNKM010000048.1:0-32972 GCA_035603395.1 Candidatus Acidiferrales bacterium | reverse complement strand
ATAAAGCTGAGCAGATACAGGCTCAGCGGCACGATCCATAGAAACGGCACCGAGGCGACATTCTGCGTGATGTGATTGGTCACCGAAAGCAGCAGCGCCGATCCGCAAGCCGCGAGCGCGATCCACAGTCCCTGCGTTTTCCAGTCCGCGGACGCCGTCGCCGTGCCGCTATCTTCGCTCGCGCCTATGGCGGATCCGCCGCTCGCAGAGAATCCCACGGCCGCGCACAAAATTGCCGTGCACGCATAGGCAGCCGACCATCCGTAAGCCTGATGGGATGTCGAAAGGATCGGTTCGACGAACACCGGATAGCTGAGTAGCGCGAGCATCGACCCGGCGTTTGAGAGTGCATACAGCCGGTAAGGTACCGCGCCCGGTTTCGCGCGCCTGTACCAGGCCTGCAGCAGTGGACTCGTCGAAGCCAGCAGAAAATATGGCCAGCCCACGGTCACGCCCAGGAGCATTAAAATATGCCGAACGGGCGCATCCGGCCCTGTCGGCATCCACGTACTCTTCGGCAAAATCGGCAGCGCCGCGAAACTCGCCACCACTACACCCAGGTGCACCCAGCGTTGTGCGCCCGCCGGCACAAATTGCGTCAAGAAATGCGCGTAGAGATAGCCGAGTAGCAGCACGATCTGAAAAAACAGCAGGCAAACAATCCAGACCGCCGCTCCGCCTCCAAACCACGGCAGAATGATCTTGGCAATCAGCGGCTGCACCTGAAACAAAAGGAACGCGCTGAAAAATATCGCCAATAAATAGGTCAGGCGCGCAGCTCGCATAAGGCCGGTAGCATACATCGTCTCGTCTCCCGCCCTTCTCGATGCCCTCCGCGTTTCTGCTGTGAGCTCAGTTGCATCCGGCCTCGAGCCAGGTTTGCCGCCAGCCGAAGCGTCAGATACAATTACGAGTTTGCATTTGGCACCTAAATGATCCAGATACGCCTGCACAACACGCTGTCCAACGACCTGGAGCCGCTACAGCCGCTGCATCCCGGCGAAGTCCGCATGTATACCTGCGGCCCCACGGTTTACGCCAGCGCCCACATCGGCAATTTCCGCACCTTCATGTTTCAGGACGTTCTCCGCCGCTTTCTGAAATCCCAGGGGTTGCGCGTGATGCAGGTGATGAACGTCACCGACGTGGACGACCGCATCATCCAATCCGCCGCCGCTGCAGGAGTCAGCATCCGCGAATTCACGGACAAATACATCCAGGCCTTCCTCGAGGACATCGACGCGCTGCACATCCAGATGCCCGAAGAGCTTGTCCGCGCCACTGATCACATCGAAGACATGGTCGCGCTGATCGAGAAGCTCCAGGAAAAGGGCCTCACCTACAAAAGCGAAGGTTCCATCTATTACCGCATCGCGAAGTTCCCCGCGTACGGAAAGCTTTCGAAAATCGACGTAGCTGGCATGCAGGCTGGCGCCCGCGTGGACGTCGATCAGTACGAAAAAGAATCCGCCCGCGATTTCGCGCTATGGAAAGCCCCCAAGCCCGGCGAGCATTTCTGGGAGACGCGCATCGGCCCTGGCCGGCCCGGCTGGCACATCGAATGCTCCGCGATGGCCATGAAATATCTGGGCGAGACACTCGACATCCACACCGGCGGCGTTGATCTCGCCTTTCCGCATCACGAAAACGAAATCGCGCAAAGCGAAGCGGCCACCGGAAAGCAATTCGTGCGCACCTGGCTGCACGCCGAACATTTGATTATTGAAGGCCAGAAGATGTCGAAGTCTCTCGGCAACTTCTACACGCTGCGCGATCTTTTCGCGCGCGGACATAAGCCTTCGACGATTCGCTTCCTGCTCCTCTCGGTCCCATACCGCCGCCAGCTCAATTTCACCGAAGAGGGCCTCGTGCAGGCTCGCAATTCCATCGAGCGCCTGCGCAACTTCGTTACGCGTCTGAAAGCCGCGCAGTTTCCCGCGGGCCAGAATCCCGAGAACGAAAAACGCATCGCCAAAGCGGAAGCCGATTTCGATGCCGGCCTGGCCGACGACATCAACACCGCCATCGCGCTGGCTGCTGTCTTCGATCTCGTCCGGGACATCAACACCTCCATGGACCGTGGCGATTTCCTCCAGCAGGACGCACCGCGCACCCTCGCCGCCATGGAAAAATTCGACGCCGTTCTCGCCTCGATCGAAGACGACGACGATGACAAGCTCGCCCGGCTCGGTTTCAACCCGCAAACCTCTCGCCTGCCGGGCGCCGAAGTCGATGCCCTCATCGCCGAACGCCTGGGCGCCAAGAAAAGCCGCAACTTCAAACGCGCCGACGAAATCCGCCAGAAACTCGCGGATTCTGGTATCCTGTTGGAAGACGCGAAAGACGGCAGCGTCCGTTGGAAATACAAATGAACTTTTCCTCAAAGCCCGCGCAGTTGCTGCAACATCAGCCGTCCCAGGACCGGCCGAATCTTTTCGGCGTTGATTAATTACCTTTTCCTCTAAGGAAGTGCCCGGCGTTCAGCGGCGGAAACCGTATTGAGCGAGCGGACCACCCTATTCCGGGAGGAATCCATGCAAGTCGCTGAAAAGAAGCTACCGCATCTCGTTACCGCTCTACCGGGCCCGATTGCGAGAAAAATCGTCGAGCGCGACCACGCCGTCGTCTCGCCGTCCTACACGCGCGATTATCCGCTGGTCGCCAAGACCGGCCGCGGCGCGCTGGTTGACGACGCCGACGGAAACACGTTCCTCGATTTCGCCGCGGGCATCGCCGTCGTCGCCACGGGTCATTGTCATCCTCAGGTCGTCGCCGCGATCCAGAAACAGGCCGCCGACCTGATCCACATGTCCTGCACGGATTTCTATTACGAGGGCATGGTTGATTTCGCGGAGAAACTCGCGGCCATCGCTCCGGGCAGCACGCCCAAGCGCGTCTATTTCGGAAATTCCGGCACGGAAGCCGTCGAGACCGCCATGAAGCTCGCGCGATATCACACCAAGCGCGACAACTTCGTCGCCTTCCACGGCTGCTTCCACGGCCGCACCATGGGCGCGCTTTCGCTCACCGCCAGCAAATCGGTCCAGCGCAAACATTTCGGATCGCTCCTCGGTGGCGTATTCCACGCGCCGTATCCGAATACCTATCGCGGCGCCTACGGAGTTCGCCCGGAAAACGCCGCAGCGGACGCGCTCGCCTATCTTGAAAACGAGCTTTTCAAGCGTTTGTGCGACCCCACGGACATCGCTGCAATCTTCATCGAGCCGATTCAGGGCGAGGGTGGCTACCTGCCCGCGCCCGCGGAATTTCTGCAAGGCCTCGTGCGCATCTGCCACAAGTACGGCATCATGCTGGTCGCCGACGAAGTGCAATCCGGAATGGGCCGCACCGGAAAATGGTGGGCCGTCGATCACGCCGGCGTCGAGCCGGATATTCTCTGCAGCGCCAAGGGAATCGCGTCGGGCATGCCCCTCTGCGCCGTGATCGCCAAAGCAGACGTGATGGACTGGAAACCCGGCGCGCACGCCTCCACGTTCGGCGGCAATCCCGTTTCCATCGCGGCGGGCCTCGCCACGTATGACATTCTCCAGCGCGAGGGCATCGCCAACTGCGCGCGCGTCGGCGAATTCATCTTCCGTGAAACCGCCGGCTGGCGCGAGCGCCACAAATCCGTCGGCGACATTCGCGGCAAAGGCCTGATGATCGGCATCGAATTCGTGCGCGATCAAAAAACCAAGGAAAAAGCCCCCGCGATTCGCGACTACGTGATCGAAGCCGCCTATCGCAAAGGGCTGCTAGTGCTCGGCGCGGGAGAAAATTCCCTGCGTCTCGCGCCGCCGCTGATCGTCGACGAAGAGCAGGCCGATTTCGCTCTCCGCACTCTCGACGCCTGCATCACCGAAGCCGAGCGTTCGGCATAATTTTCCGCGGGGCGTCCGCTGGAATGGACGCCCCGCGCCGCCGAGCGCCCGGAGGTTGGTCTGCACCAAGCCGCATTCACTCAGCAACGCGCCGAACAAGACCCTGCCCGCCCCATCCCCCGTAGTAGAATATGTCCATCGAATGCAGTTTCGGTCCCCGCGCCGGGCCGCAAATTTCGGAGGCAGTTTTGCCGGAGCTTCGCAGAGACCCCATAACGGGGCGTTGGGTGATCATTTCCTCGGACCGCAGCCGCCGCCCGTCCGATTTCGTCCGCGAAAGCGTCCAGGTCAAGGGTGTCGCCGTCTGCCCGTTCTGCCCCGGCAATGAAGGAAAGACCCCGCCCGAAGTCCTCGCCTACGGGCGCAACGGGAGCGGGCGCGACACGCCGGGTTGGTCGCTCCGTGTGGTGCCCAACAAGTTCCCGGCGCTCGGCATCGAGGGGGGACTTGACCGGGAGGGCGAGGGCATGTTCGACCGCATGAACGGCGTCGGCGCGCACGAAGTCATCGTCGAAACCGACGACCACCAGCTCTCGCTCGCCACCATGCCCGATCGCGCCGTCGAGGAAACTCTCTGGGCCTATCGCGACCGCATGCTGGACCTGAAAAACGACCGTCGCTTCCGCTACATCCTGCTGTTCAAGAATCACGGGGAGCCCGCTGGCGCCTCACTCGAGCACACCCATTCGCAGTTGATCGCCCTTCCGATTGTTCCCAAACGCGTACGCGAGGAAGTGGACAGCTCGAAACACTATTACGACGAAAAAGAGCGCTGTATTTTCTGCGATTTAATCCGGCAGGAAATCGAGACGGAAGCTCGCGTCATCCTCAACGACGACTATTTCATCGCTCTCGCGCCGTACGCTCCGCGTTTCCCGTTCGAAACCTGGGTGCTGCCGCGCCAGCACAGCTCCGCATTTGAAAATATGCCCACGCCCCACTACGGCGCGCTCGCAAGGACGCTCCGCAAATTCCTCGGCCGTCTCGACGCGGCCCTCGCGTTCCCCTCCTACAACTTCGTCATCCACACCTCGCCCATCGGCGAGGAACTCAACGATCATTACCACTGGCACATCGAGGTGATGCCGAAGCTCAGCAAGGTGGCAGGCTTTGAATGGGGCACCGGCTTCTACATCAATCCCACGCCGCCCGAAGAAGCCGCCCGTTTTCTGCGCGAAGCAAATCCAAGATAGCGAACGACACCGTCATCCGGCGCGGAGGGCCGACGCAGTGGGTTCGCCTGAGCTAAAGGATCTCTCTTCGCGCGACCGGATGGCGACGATCTCCCACAAAGCGCAGCTGGTACGGCCTACGTTTGTTTCAGTTTCCTCCGCGCGGAAAAAAACAGCGTCGCCGCCAGCAGCACAAACAGAAGCACTCCGAACCCCGGCGAAGCCGACAAATGCGGCATGTGCCGTCTCGCAAAGCCGTTGAAAAGATCATCGCGCCACGGCAGGCGCAGCACCGCGCCCAGCCAATGCGGCACATGGTTGCTCAACTCCTCATCCTGTAGAAGGTTCAGCACAATCGCGAGCAGCCCAAACACTCCGCCGGCCGCGATCAGCCCGCTCGAATAAAGCGATCCAGGGCTCACTTCGCTTTCCGCCCCGCTTGGTTTTTCGCGCCCCTGCTCAGCCAGCCAACGCACCACGCCTCCGGCAAACATCGCCATCGTCGTCCCGATCGAAAGGTACGATCCCACCGCGAACGGCAGCGACCGCACCCCCAGAATTTCAATCGCGATCACCAGAAATACGCCGAGAAACACCAGCCGCCACGGCAGCCGCCGGTTCAGAATCCCGCTGATCACCGTGGCCATCAGTCGCGCCTGCGGAGCCGCCGCGCGCTGGCTGCCGATCCCTTGCTCCCATTGGATCTCAATCTGTCTCGTCGAAGGATCGTAGAGATATTTCCCGTCTTCGATCACGCCCGACCCGATCGCGTTCAGGAGTACATACGATTTCCCGTCGTGCATGAAATTGCTGTCCTGCCGCTCCACGCCCGTGGGCAAATTGTTCACGTCGAGCGGAATCTGCACCGGTTTGTACTGCGCGAGGCCAATATTCATGAGGATCAGGGTACCGCCGATCGCCAGCGACGAAACCAGCACGCCGATCACCAGCGCCACCTGCTGCTTTGCCGGCGTCGCGCCCACCAGATAGCCTGTCTTCAAATCCTGCGACGTCGCCCCCGCAATCGCCGCGGCGATGCAGACCACGCCGCCGATCGTCAGCGCCAGCACGTTGTATGCGCTCGCCGTCCAATGAACCACCAGGAACACCGCGCACGTCGCCATGAGCGTCGCGATGGTCATGCCGCTGATCGGATTCGACGAGTTGCCGATCAACCCGCTGATCCGCGACGCCACGGTCACGAACAAAAATCCGAACACGATGATGAAAATCGAAGCCAGCAGGTTCGAAAAAACTCCCGTCTGCGCGCCGGGCACAGGCTTGAAAGTCAGAAACGCCCAAACCATCAGCAGAATCAGCACCGATCCCCCGACCACGATCTTCATCGAAAGATCGCGTTCCGTACGGCTCATCGCCGGCGCCGATTCCTGCTTCGCGCGAATATCTTTGATCCCCGATCCCAACGCCGCGAAAATTGTCGGCAGCGTCTTGATGAGCGTGATCAATCCGGACGCGGCCACCGCACCCGCGCCCATCGGCCGGATGTACGTGCTCCACAACTGATCCGGCGTCATCTGCGGGATCGGGATCGTGCTCGGATACAGCGCCACGCCCGGCGCCAGCGATCCGAAAAATCGCATCGCCGGCATCATCACCAGCCACGAAATCACTCCGCCCGCGAACAGAAATCCCGCCACGCGGGGCCCGATGATGTAGCCAACACCCAAATATTCCGATGTGATCGTGCAGCGCATTGATGCGCCCGGCAGCCACTTCGGCTGATAATCCGGCTGTAGCGGCCAAAGCCCCAGCGTGTTCATCGCAAACGTGTAGGCGCCGCCCAGCCCGAGTCCCCAGAACACGCGCCCGGCAAACGATCCGCCGCGCTCGCCCGCCACCAGCACGTCCGCGCACGCCGTGCCTTCGGGAAACGTCAGGTTCCCGTGCTCTTTCACGATCAGCTGCCGCCGCAGCGGAATCATGAACAGCACGCCCAGCGTCCCGCCCAGCAGGGCCAGGTAGAAAATTCGCCAGTATTCCGTGTTCAGCGAGTAGCCCAGGAAAATCAGCGCCGGCATCGTGAAGATCACGCCCGCCGCGGCCGATTCGCCCGCCGAGCCGGTCGTCTGCACGATGTTGTTCTCAAGAATCGTCGATCGGCCGAACGCCCGCAGGATGCTGATCGAAAGCACCGCGATGGGAATCGAAGCGGAGACCGTCAGCCCGGCGCGCAGCCCCACGTAGACGGAAACCGCGCCGAACAAAACCCCGAAGAGCGCCCCCAGCACGATCGCCCGCAGGCTGAATTCGGCGACGCTTTCCTGTGCATCGACATACGGCCGGAATTCGCCCGGCGGCGCCGTCGAGCTCCAAGACTTCGTGGACACGCTGTGCCTCCCTTTGGACACCGTCATGCGCGGGCGGAACTGCCGGTGCGCGTCTTGCAGTGGAGCGGGCAAGGTAGCATCAGCCGTTCATGCTGGCAAGGCGCAATCGCCGCTGCCCGAGCAAGTTACAGGTCGGCCAGGCGACCGAATCGGCTGTGATTGCGGGGCTGGGCAAGGTTCCGTCTCAGGGTCGGGGTACGCCTGGAACGGCCAAAATCTCGCGTTTGGAATGCGGATTGCAAGTACGATAGTGCGATTGACAGTCGCTCAATTTCGATATAGCGTTGGCCACACTTCACTATCTGTAAACTAGGAGCCGTACGAGCTGCGCGTTCGCGGGTGTCCCGTCCCAGCCCCGGAACCACTCGCAGCGGCGAATAGGTCAGGAGCGCCGCATGAGCCGCATCAGCAGGATTGTTGTCTGCGCTGTCTGTTGGACTGCTGTTCTGGTCGCGCTGCCGCGAAGTTCGCACGCCGACGACTGGCTGCCGGTCCCGCCCGAAGACCTCGCCATGAAGGACAATCCCAAGCAACCGGGCGCAGATGCAATGATTCTGTACCGCGAGGTCAAAGTTGACGTATCGAAAGCCAACGTCAGCGGCGATGCGGAAAACGAATATGTCCGCATTAAGATTTTCACTCAGGAAGGTACCAAGCGCGGCCACGTGGAGATTCCCTTCGATAAGAAATTTGCCAACGTGGTGCGCGTGGAAGGCCGGACGATCAAGCCGGACGGAAGCATCGTGAAATTCGACGGTCAGGTGCTGGAAACAACGGTTGAAAAAAACAGCGGGCAGAAGGAGCTCGTGAAGTCATTCAATCTGCCAGACGTCACGCCTGGTTGCATTATCGAATACAGGGACTCGATTCAAGGCCAGCCCGAGATGGTTCTGGATTGGGGCTGGACCGTTTCGCAACCGATGTACACCCGCGAAGCCCGCTTCACGTATGTGCCATACGGCGGATATGGCAACAATCTCCGGCCGATCATACGCCGAAACCTGCTGCCCGCGGACGCCATGCCGGTACAACAGGCCAGTGGCGCTTACGTGATGGCTGTGCATGACGTCGCGGGAATTGTCGACGAGCCCATGATGCCCCCGTATCGGCCCATTGAGGCGCGCGTGACCTTCTATTATCAGGACGAAGACGCTCCTTCGGCCACGGGGCCTTCGGACAAGTACTGGAATCACTATGGCGAAAAATGGGCGGGCCAGCTGGACAGATTCATCGACAAGAAAAAGGCACTCGACGCGGAACTGGCCAAGATCGTCAGTCCAGCCGATGCGCCGGAAGTAAAGCTCAGCAAAATTTACGCCCGCGTCCAGCAGATCCGCAATCTGTCGATCGATGACTACCGATCGTTGAAGGAGAAGAAGGACGAAAACATTAAGCCCAACTTGAACGTGCAAGACATGTTGAACCACGGATATGGCTATGGCAGGCAGATCAACTTTCTCTTTGTCGGATTGGTCCGTTCCGCGGGATTCGATGCCACCGAACTTTACGTCTCGCCGAGAAATTACCTGCTCTTTCAGCCCACCGGAAACGACGTTTCTCAACTTCCCGACGATCTCGTGTGGGTCCACGCGGGTTCCAAGGACTATTACCTCGACCCTGCAGCTCGCTATTTTCCCTTTGGGTTGCTGCCGTGGTACGAGACGTCGACGAGCGGAATTAAAGTCGACAAACACGGCGCCACAATTGTGAATACACCTGATCCCGTCTCGCCGGACGCGACGATTGTCCGGAACGCCGACCTTGGAGTTCAACCGAGTGGGGAGATCGCCGGAACGATCCAGGTGGACTACACCGGCCAGCGCGGAGCGCTGATTCGGGAAGACGAGCGCAAGGAAGACGAAGCTGGCAGGACGATGTTTTTCGAAAGAGAGATCAAGCACTGGCTGCCCACCGGTTCGGAGTTCCACGTCTCGAAAATTGCTGACTGGGACGACAACACCAAGCCCGTCCACGTCGAAGGTAACCTGACGATTCCGTCCATGACGAGCACAGCTGCGCAGCGCATGCTGATGCCGATTGAAGTTTTTCAGATGTCGCAGACAAGCGAATTCGCCCAGGAAAAACGCGTCAATCCTGTCTACATTCACTATCCGTACGAAGAAATCGACGACGTTAAATTCCGCCTGCCTCCCGGATACAAAATGGAAGGAACGCCCGCTCCGAAAAAGGTCGACCTGGGGGCGGTCAGCTTCGAAATCGCGGCGCAAGGGCAGGGTGACACCGTCGAAATCAAGCGGCACCTCATCGAGCACAGCGTTCTGTTCACCCAAGAGCAGTATCCAACCCTGCGCCGATTCTTCGAGATTGTGAGGACCAATGACAATGCTCAAATGGTCTTTCAAAACGCCGAATCAGCTCATAACTAGGCCCGCGGCGCTTGTCGTATTCGCGGTCATGGCGCTTTCCCCGGGTCCCGTTCGTGGCGCGGACAGCGCTCCCGATTGGCTGCGCGCGGCCGCCCAGCAGAAGGTGCCCGACTACGATAAGGAAACGAACGCCGTCATCCTGCTCGACGAGACTCACACGACGGTCCTCGACAACGGCGAAATCGACACGCTTCATCGCGCTGCCATTCGCATACTGCGCGAAGAAGGCCGGCGCGAATTCGAATACATATCGGTGCCCTTCGATAAGGACACGAAGCTCGCTTACGTCAAGGCCTGGACCATCGAATCCAATGGGCACGAGCTCGCCGTGGCCGACAAGGACGCCATCGAAACCGGTTACCTGAGTGACGAGGTGTACGAAGACGTAAAAACGAAAAGCCTGCACTTCCTCGAAGCCCATACCGGCAACGTCGTCGGATACGAATACGTGCAGCGGCAACGGCCATACATATTCGAGGACGCGTGGAGGTTCCAGACAAGATTCCCCGTCGTTACCACGCGTTTCCAGTTGACCCTTCCGCCCGGCTGGGTGTTCACTGCCGACTGGTTCAACTATCCCAAGCAAGAAAGCCAGGTCGCCAGTCCGAATCAGTATTTCTGGGAAATCAAGAATCTTCCGGCACTGGAGACCGAACCCGATATGCCTCCCGGCGAAGCTGTGGAAGGCTGGGCGGGCATCAAGTATTTCCCGCGCGATCAGGCCATGCGTTCCAAGACCAACGGAACATGGAAAGACATGGGCCTTTGGTACACGGCGCTTACGGAGTCTCGTCGCGACGCGTCCCCGGAAATCAAGGCCAAGGTCGCCGAGGTAACATCCGGCTTGTCAGATCCCCTCCAGGAAATGCGGGCGCTTACTGTTTATATGCAAAAAAATATCCGTTACTTCGCCGTGTCCATCGGCATTGGCGGATACCAGCCGCACGCGGCTGCCGAGATCTTCAAGCATCAGTTCGGCGATTGCAAAGACAAGGCGACGCTTCTAAGCTCGATGCTCAGTCAGATTGGAGTGGAATCGTATTACGTTATTGTCGATACCGACCGGGGAGTGGTCCATCCCGAATATCCTTCCATGAATTTCGATCATGTGATTCTGGCGATCAAACTTCCAGCCGGCACGCAAGTCGCCGATCTGTACGCGACCGTGGATGATCCCAAACTTGGAAAACTGCTGATATTCGACCCCACGAATCCGCACGTCCCTCTCGGATACCTACCGTGGTACCTGCAGCAGAGCTACGGACTCTTGGTCGCGCCGGACGGTGGTGAGATCATTTCTCTTCCCCTGCTTCCGGCGTCTACGAACCGGCTGATTCGCACGGCGCAATTCAATCTTTCGGCGACCGGCGACCTTACCGGACAGGTTCGCGAAACTGAGTGGGGAGGCCCGGCAGCAATCGAACGTCAGCGGTTCCTCGATACGCTTCCCGCAAAACGGGCTGAGATTTTCGACCACCTCCTGTCTCAGTCGCTCAATAGCTTCACGCTGACGAATGCGACGATCGAAAACCTGGACCAGGTCGACAAATATCTGGCTATCAACTACAAATTCATTTCATCCGGTTATGCGAATGCCGCCGGTGACTTGCTGTTCGTGCGGCCGCGCGTGATCGGTGACAAGGGGACCGGAACGTTGAGACTGTTCAACGAACACAAGCCGCGACAGTATCCAATTCAGTTCCAGGAGGCGACACGGCAGGACGACGTCTTTGACATCACGCTTCCTTCGGGGTACGTGGTCGATGGGCTGCCCAAGCCAGTGCAGGCCGAGTGCGTCTATGCGACCTACAAAAGCGAAACGAATGTCGCGGATGGAGTTCTGCACTACAAGCGCACTTTTGAAATCAAAGACGTGACGGTTCCCACAGAGAAACTCGCGGAAGTGCGCGACTTCCTGCAACAGGTAGTCGCCGACCAGCAATCGTCCGTCGTCCTGAAACGCGCTACGCCGTGATAGCGCAAGAATGCCGCACAGCGTTGCGCTCTAAAGGGCGAAGACCTTAAGGCTTTGCACTGAGGCGTTCGCGGACTTTGTCGCTTAGGACTTTGCCATCGACGTTTTTGCCTTCGAGGCGGGCTTTCGCGGCTTTCACTACGGCGCCCATCTGTTTCAGGGAATCGGCGCCTTCGGCGGCGATGGCCTCCTCTACGGCGCGCTGAATTTCCGCGTCGCTGGGAGCGACCGGCAGGTATCCCTCGATAATTCCGATTTCCTTCGTTTCCTTCTCGGCGAGATCCTTGCGTCCGCCGCGCGTGAATTGATCGACCGATTCGCGGCGCTGCTTCACCAGGGTCTGGAGCACTTGGAGCGACTCCATATCGTCCAGCGCCCGCTTTTTTTCCACCTGCTTGTACATCAGCGCGCTTTTGACCATGCGGAGAACGCTGAGGCGCAGCTCCTCCTTCTCCCGCATGGCTGCGGTCAGATCTTTTTCGATGCGGTCCATATAGCTCATTCGGCGTTTCTCCCGGCCAAAAAATCATAGCATATGCCTTGCGGGCGGCGAGGCGAATTGACAGCAAGGCGCGCGACCGATAACCTTGTTCCCCCATGAAAATCGTGATCGCAGACAAGATCAGCGAGCGCGGAATTGCGCTCCTGAAAGATACCGGATGGAACGTAGTGATGCCGGCGGCCGCGTCGCTGCCGAGCGAGCTCGCGGATGCCGATGCACTGGTGATTCGCAGCGCGACGAAAGCCACGGCGGCGCTGCTGGAAAAGGCGCCGAAGCTACGCGTGATCGGGCGCGCGGGCGTGGGCGTGGACAACGTGGACATGGACGCGGCCACGCGGCGCGGCGTGCTGGTGATGAACACGCCGGGCGGCAACGCTGTGAGCGTGGCCGAACATACAATCGCGCTGATGCTGGGACTGGCGCGCGCGGTGCCGCAGGCGAACGCGTCGATCCAGGCCGGGAAGTGGGAAAAGTCCGCTTTCTCCGGCACGGAAATGCGCGGCAAAACGATCGGTCTGGTGGGTCTGGGCCGCGTGGGCACGGAAGTGGCGCGGCGGGCGCGTGGCCTCGAGATGAAAGTGCTGGCGTACGATCCGTTCGTCACGCCTGCGGCGGCGCGCGAGGTGGAGGTGGAGCTGCTGCCGCTGGACGAGGTCCTGAAGCAGGCGGATGTGGTGTCGCTGCACACGTCGCTGAGCGGGTCGACCGAGAAAATGATCGACGCGGCAGCCATCGCGAAAATGAAAAAGGGCGCGCGGCTGATCAATTGCGCGCGCGGCGAACTGATCGACGAAGTCGCTTTGGCGGAAGCGTTGAAATCGGGCGCACTGGCCGGCGCGGCGGTGGACACGTTTGCGACGGAGCCCCCGAAGAATTCTCCGTTGGTCGGCTTGCCGAATCTGATCGCCACGCCGCACATCGCCGGATCTACTGCCGAAGCCCAGGAAGAAGTTGGCACGGCGATCGCGCTGCAAATCCGCGACTATCTTGCCGACGGCGTCATCAAGAACGCCGTGAACATGCCGGCGCTTTCGCCGGACCAATATCGTCGTCTGAAGCCGTATCTCGAGCTCGGCGAGCGGCTGGGTGCGTTCGTGGGCCAGGCTGCACCTACAAAGAGCTTTAACCGCATCCTGATTCGCTACGCGGGCGAGCCGGCGGAGCTCGGGTCGCACATGATCCGCAGCGCCGTGCTGATCGGCGCGCTGAACGCGGTGCTGCCGGAAAAAGTGAACCTGGTGAACGCGGCGAGCGAGGCGGCGTCGCGCGGTTTGCAGGTGGAAGAAACGATCCGGCGTCGCGAGCGCGGATTTCCGAACACGATTGAAGTCGCCGTCGTCGACGGCAGCCGCGAATTCGCGCTCGAGGGAACCGTGGGGCAGGACGGCTTGCCGCGCATCGTGGCGCTGGACGGCATGGGACTGGAAGCGCCGCTCGAGGGCACCATGTTGCTTTCGCGGAATGTCGATGTGCCCGGCGTAATTGGCCGGATCGGCACGGAACTCGGGTCGCTGGGCGTAAATATCGCGACGTTTGCGCTGGGCCGGCGGGCGCCGGGTGGAGGCGGCGAGGCGCTGGCGCTGGTTGGACTCGACGGCGCAGTGGACGCGTCCGTGGTACAGAAGATCCGCGCGCTTCCTTCGATTACGGACGTGCGACTAGTGCGATTGCCAGCGGCGCCGCAGGTGGCTGCTGCGCAGAAGTAGGTTCAACCCCCTCAAGAAAGTGGCTTGTGGCGAGTGATTGGCGGATCCCAAGCCCGCACTCGCTGCCCCGTTTTATCGTCGAATGGACTGCGCACCGACCGTTTGTTTTCTATGGGGTGGGGCGATTTCTACTGGGCGGCATGGTCGAATAGAAATCGCCCATGCGGAGATTTGCATTGAGCGGGCATGGCGCTGCGGCGGATTCCGTTGAAAGACAGCCGCTGCGCGAAGCATGAGACTCGAAATTCTCTCCTTTTTCATGTGCGATCAAATTCTCCGGACCACGAAAAATCACGCCAGCGCATGGCGCGAAGAAAAGAACCGGACACAAAAGACAGAACGGATACAGCACCAGTTCTTCCGGAATCCTGAAACAAGCGAATCCAGCGGACGGCGTGCTTCGGCACGGGGGCTATTGGTGGTCTATTGAATTCGCTACACGATCTACCTGATTGAGCGGGTTGGGCTTCGAGCGCGAGGATCGATGGGTTCGGAGGGCCGGCCATGTCTCCGTCTGGGGAGAGTGACTGCACACGGCGACCCCAGGCAGGACTTTGCAGTTTGACTGCCACGGAAGTCGCCCCTGGCTGGCTCCCGGCCTTCTCGTGCGAAAAGAAAAAACATTTACGGCGATCGATCAAGATCGCCGGACGAGATCGTGCCAAGAAATTGTGCTGGGCGTGGAAAGCGGCGCCTCTCAGAGACCGATGCTGAGTGATCGGGTGAATTTATGACTAAATTTTTGGCGCGCGTCTTGGCGTTTGCTTTGGTTTGTGCTGCCGCGCTAGCGATTTGTGCGCTGCGGGCGGCGCCGCAAGTTGCCATGAGCCATTCGCAAGGGAATTCTTGTGAAGTCGGAGGGGCCGCTGTTCGAGGGCGGACCGCTTTGGCGGTTGAGTGGGCCAGCCCGATGTGGCCGAAAGGCGAGTCTGAGGAATCCAAAGAAGGCAGGTGAAAATGCAGGTCCGGCGGAAAAAGCCGAGAAACGCGAGGGCGCATAACGGCATTCGCAGGCCTTTCCCTTGACAACCCGCAACCTACTGACTAGCATAGATTTCCGGCCCATCAACGGGAGCTTCCGGAGGGATTTGTGATCAAGCTCGACATCGTAAACGCAATCGTACAGAAGACGAATATTACCCGGACCAAGGCCGAGCAGGCGGTGGAAACCGTTTTCGAGGCAATGAAGAATTCGCTGGGGCGCGGTCGGCGCATCGAACTGCGGCGTTTCGGCGTGTTCAACGTGAAGCCGCGCAAGACCGGCATCGGGCGCAACCCGCGCACGGGCCAGCAGGTGAATATTCCTCCGGGAAAGGCTGTGCGGTTTAAACCTGGCAAGGAACTTCAAGCGCTTCCTACTCCCGCCGCAAAGTCCTGAGCAGTCGCGCGTTGCAAGACCGCGAAGTAGCAGTGCCGCAATATCGGCGCGACGCTGCGAAGTTTCCGCGCGATAATCGTGATTGTACCCGTCGGCTCACAGCTCGTCGTGTTTTCGCAGGGTGCATTCAGTTACTTTTTCCGTATGAGCGCATGAACATGAGCGAAGGGAACGGCCGGACGCGTCCGCCGGTCGAAATACTCGACATTCCGTTTGCGGCGCCGCCCGATTACCGTCCGCCGAAGCCGCCGGAGGATGCGTTGTGGCCTGCGCTGATTCTTTTCTTGCTCACCGTGGTTTCTACGCTTGCCGTCGGCGCGGAGTTCGGGCTGTCCTACGCCCAGAATCGCGAGCCGTTTTCCGGATACCAGGATCCGTTTGCGCTGATGCTCCTGCCTTTCCAGCATCCCGCGCTGCTGGCGATGGGGATTCCGTTTTCGTTCACGCTGCTGCTGATTTTGTTCACGCATGAAATGGGGCACTACGTGGCGTGCCGGATTTACGGAATCAACGCGAGCTATCCCTATTTCATTCCTGCGCCGACGCTGTTCGGGACGTTTGGCGCGTTCATCCGGATTCGTTCGCCGATCACGACGCGGCGGGCGCTGTTCGACGTGGGACTCGCGGGACCGGTGGCGGGATTCCTGGTGGCGCTGCCGGCGCTGGCGTATGGCGTGGCGAGTTCGCGGATCGTGCCCGGAGCGGAGGCGAGTTCGGCGGTTGTGTTCGGTCATCCGCTGCTGGAACGGCTGCTGTGCGCGCAATTTCATCCGCGGGTGGATGTGACCTGGC
The DNA here is from genome assembly GCA_035603395.1 of Candidatus Acidiferrales bacterium. Classification (GTDB taxonomy): domain Bacteria; phylum Acidobacteriota; class Terriglobia; order Acidiferrales; family UBA7541; genus Palsa-295. The sequence goes on along the minus strand of DATNKM010000048.1, from coordinate 16,831 downwards.
TGCTGCTCAATCCGGTAGGGCGCGCGGCGATCGTGGGATTATTGGTGACGGCGATGAATTTGCTGCCGGCCTGGCAGCTGGATGGCGGGCACATCATGTACAGCCTGACGAGCGAGCGGCATCCGCGCGTGTCGCTGGCGGCGTCGCTGGCACTAATCGGGCTGGGAATCTGGGCCTGGAACGGGTGGGCGGCTTGGGGAATTATTTTGCTGATTTTGTCGCTGCGGTTTAAGCATCCGCCCGTGTATGACCCGTGGCAGCCGATCGATCCGGCGCGGCGATTGTGGGCTTTCGGGGCGCTGGCGATTTTTGTGCTGAGTTTCACGCCGTGGCCAGTGACGTTGCATTAAGACCTTCGCCCGGCTGGAAATGCGCCGCAGCGCTCGAACCGGGCCCGGCGAAAACTTGCCGCGATAGAACCTGCGCACCGGTACGCGTTGCGCGCGGTCGTCGTTTCCCCGGCCCTTAGGCTACCTCCCGGCGCGCGCTTGCGGCGCTGCCCATGTCGCACGGCGATGGCTCAGGCTGGCGTGGTCCGTGCGCGCCAGCGGACGATCAGGTCCTGCGCGGCGGATGGCCATTCCGGAAAATCAAACTGAAAGTCGTGGGTCAGCATGCGGCCGGGAATTACACGGCGGCTTTTCAGGATCAGCTCGGTTTCGGTGCGCAGGAAGACGGCGCCAATTTCCAGCATCCATTCCATAGCGGGCAGGCCGATCCGCGTGCCCCACGCGTTTCTCAGTGCGGCCATGAATTCGGAGTTCGGTGTTGGATTCGGCGACGTGAGATTGACGGCTCCGTCGAGATCGTCGTTCGCGATCAAGTAGTCGATTGAGCGCAAGAAATCGCGGTCGTGAATCCACGAAACGAATTGCTCGCCTGATCCGGAGGCCCCTCCCAGTCCAAGGCGGACCAAGGTCAGGAGCGTGTCGAAGATGCCGCCGCGATCCGGACTCATGACCATGGCACTGCGGAGCGCAATTTTGCGAGTGGCAGGGGTGAGTGACGAGAAAAATGCATCCTCCCAGCTTGTGGCGACCTCGATGCTGAAACGCCAAGTGGACGGCGCATTTGGTTCTTTGCCCCCGATCTCGCCTGTGGTTTCGTCCATGGGACGGTCGAAGGCGTGGCGATAAATGGTGGCGGTACTGGCGTTCATCCAGATCTTCGGCGGATGGGCGGAGCGACGGATGGCCTCCCCGACGATGCGCGTGGACTGGGTTCGCGATTCCAAAATTTCGCGGCGATTGGCTTGCGTGTAGCGACAGTTCACGCTGCGCCCGGCGAGATTGATCACCAGATCGGCGTTTTCAATTTCCGCGGTCCAGGGGCCGAGGCTAAGGGCGTCCCACTGCACGACCTTCCACGGCGCTGGAACCGGCCGCCGCGCCAGGACGACGACGGCGTGCCCTTGGCTATGAAAGTGCCGGGCCAGCAGTGCGCCGACTTGACCGGAACCGCCGGGGAGAATGATTCGTAGCGAGCGCGAATCCATGCGCGGCATTGTGCCTCAAGGGAGCCAGCTCACGCCAATTCAGCAGTTCGCTCATGCGGAGGCATACGTTTTGCGCGGTCGGTCTCTACGTGCAGCTAACGCGGTGACCCCCTCGACACGGGCGGCGATGGTTGACGCTGTCGTGACAGCGAGCACTGAAGAGAGATCCTTCGACTCCGTGCGCGCCTCGCCCTGCGTCACAGCGCTCCTGCGTCACAGTCCTCAGGACAAGTTTTGGGGATCTACGTCGACGATTGCGGCGGTTTCGGGGATTTCATTCTTGGCGCAATAGTCGATGGCGGCAGCTAGAGCTTTGCCGAGGGCGCTGCGATGCGGGGATTTCAGAACGAACTGGAAGCGGTAGTCGCGGCGGAGGCGGGCCAGCGGGGCGGCGGCGGGGCCGAGGATTTTTACTCCTTGTTTTTCGAAGGGGGCGAAACAGGCGGCCAGGGCGCGGGACCAGCGGATTGCGTTTTCGACTTTGCGATCGCGGACGAGCACGGTGGCGAGCGCGGTGAACGGCGGATAGTGTAGCAGCCGGCGGAAGTGCGCTTCCTTTTCGTAGAAGGAGACATAATCCTGCTGGGCGGCGAATTGGATGGCGTAGTGCTCGGGGTAATAGGTTTCGACGAGAACTTCGCCTGAGAGTTGGCCGCGCCCGGCGCGACCGGCGACCTGGGTGAGGAGCTGGAAGGTTCGCTCGGCGGCGCGAAAATCGGGGCGGCCGAGAGCGAGATCGGCGGCTACGACGCCCACCAGCGTGACGCGCTCGAAATCGTGGCCCTTGGCGACCATTTGCGTGCCGACAAGCACGTCCAGTTCGCCTTTCGAGAAAGCGCCGAGCACCTGCTGGAATTCGCGCTTGGTGCGGACGATGTCGCGGTCCAGGCGGCCGATGCGGGCCGCGGGGAATTGCTGGCGGAGGTATTCGTCGACGCGCTCGGCGCCATCGCCGACGAAGTACATGTGCTCGGCGTGGCATTTCGGGCACTGCTTGGGCGGGCGGATCGTGTAGCCGCAGTAGTGGCATTCGAGGCGCTGGCGGCTTTTGTGATAGGTGAGCGCGATGCTGCAATTCTCGCACTGGACCATCGCGCCGCAGCTGCGGCAGAGCATCGACCAGGAATAGCCCCGGCGATTGATCAGCACCATCGCCTGGGTTTTTTCTTCCAGACGCAGGGCGATGGCGGAGCGCAGGGCTTCGGATATCGGCGCGACTCTGTGCTGACGGAGAAAATCCTCGCGCAAGTCGATGATGCGGACCTCGGCGAGCGGGCGATTTTCGACGCGCGAGGTGAGCAGGAGGAGCTTGTACTTTCCGGCGCGGGCATTGTGGTAGCTCTCGAGCGACGGAGTGGCGGAGCCGAGGAGCACCGAGGCGTTTTCGAGACGCGCGCGATAAACGGCGGTGTCGCGGCCGTTGTAGCGCGGCGTTTCCTCCTGCTTGTATGCGGATTCCTGCTCTTCGTCGACAATGATGAGGCCGAGATTTTCAAGCGGCGCGAAGACGGCGGAGCGCGTGCCGACGACGACGCGGGCTTTGCCGCGGCGGACGCGCCACCATTCGCGGGCGCGTTCGATATCGGGCAGGCCGCTGTGGAGCACGGCGACGGAATCGCCGAAGCGGGCGCGGACGAGGCGGCCGACCCAGAGCGTGAGCGCGATTTCGGGGACGAGCACGATGGCCGTCTTGCCGCGCGACAGGGCCGCCTGGATGGCGCCGAGGTAGACTTCCGTTTTTCCGCTGCCGGTTACTCCATGGAGAAGGCCAGCGGTGAACTTTTCGGAGACGAGCCAGCGCCAGATTTCGGCGAGAGCCTCGTTTTGTTCGACGTTGAGGATGTTCGCGGGCGGAGTGAAATCCGTATCCCAGGGATCTTCGCCGGGCGTCATCGGTTCTTCCCAGGTGTCGACGAGGCCGGATTTTTCGAGGCGTTTTACAGCGGCGCGCGATACTTTCGCTTTTTCGAGCAGATGCGCGAGCGGGAGCGGGGCGCCCGCAGCGGTGAGAGCGTCACGGATGCGGGCTTCCGGTTCACCGGCGGGAACGTCTTTGGCATCCGCGCGCCAGGATACGATTTGCTGCGTGCGTGTTTTTCGGTGGCGCATTATTTCGCGCGCCGTCAGATAGCCGCGGCGGACTAGTTTTTCGGCGAGGGCTTCGCCGCCGGGCCAGCGGCTGATGCGTGCGGATGGCGCCGGCGATTCGAGCTCGTCGATGCGGCGCAAGAGGGCGAATTCGGCGCGCTCGTCTTCTGTAAGCTCTTCGGCAGCGGCAAGATTGCGAAGGTATTCGCGGCCGGGATTGGTGAGAGAGTATTCGCGGTCGTGGCGCAGCTCGATCTCGGGCGGCAGCATGGCGCGGAAGGCTTCGCCGATGGGGGCGACGTAGTAGCGGCTGATCCAGAGGCCCAGTTCGATGAGCCTGGGCGGAAGCGCGGGAACGGAATCCATCACCTCGGCGATTTCTTTTATGCGGGCGAGGTTGGGCGGGCGATCGGATTCGGCGAGGGCGACGCCGGTCATGGCGCGGCGACCGAAGGGGACGACGACGCGGCGGCCAATGAGCGGCTCGCCATTGAACGCAGCGGGGACCGCGTAGGTGAAGGTGGAGCGGAGGGGGACGGGGAGCGCGACTTCGCAGTAGCGAGCGGGCATGGCAGCGAATCAGTGTATCAGTCCCGCGAATCGTTCTCATGCGCCGAAGCAGCTGGTACGACTTAGAGGCTGACGAGGATTACTCCAGCGAAAATTAGAGTGATGCCGAGCCATTGGGTGCGTTCGATTTTTTCGCGAAGGAAGAGCGCCGAGAGCAGAACAGTCACGGCGCCGTAAAGCGAGGCGAGGACGCTGACGACGGCTACGTGACCGGAGACCAAGCCGGCGTTGTTGGCGACGAAGGCGGAGGTGTCCATCAGGCCGGTGGCGAAGAGGAGCCACCATACCTTACCTCGCGGCAGAGGGAAGGCGCGACCGGACGGCAGGCCGACGAGCACGAGCGCACAGAACGTGGTGAGACGAATGACCCAAACCGAAAGGCCGCTGCCGATGAGAGGCACGACGTGAAACCCGAGCCACCAGAAAAGGACGCCGTAACCCAGCGCGGCAACAACCGCGAAGGCCGCACCTTTCGACAGATGTGCGGCGGCGTGGTGATCCTTTCGACTGGGGTGATCGACATCCGGCGCGCGCGTGATGGCCGCGAGAATCATTCCGAAAAACGTAAGCGCGAGCCCGGCGGCGCGGAGCGCATGGATCCGTTCGCCGCTGAACAAGGCCAGCGCGACGGTGAGCGCGGGATAGGAAGAAGAAACGGGGCCGGCGATACTGATCAGGCCGACCTCGAAGGAGTGATAGAGCGCGAGCCCCGAAATCATGTTGATCAGGCCGGCGACGATGGCCAAGGCCCACGGCGTCCAGCCGGGCGCGACACTGCGAGAAAACCCGCCTGTGAGCCACAGATACAGACTGAGCCCCGTCAAGCCGAAAAACTGCATGAGCATCAGCGTGCGGAATGCGCCGATGCGGCGCGAGGCGAAGCGTGCGGAGAAATCCGCTACGCCCCAGCCGAATGCCGCCGATATTCCGAGGAGGATTTCCAAGAACGGTTCCGCATGCGCGCTAGCGTTTTTTCGGGAGCTCTAGGCCTAGATGGGCCATGATTTTCTGCAGATCCTTCCAGACTTCGCTTTTTGCCGGCGGATTGCGCAGCAAGTAGGCCGGGTGATACGTCGCGATCAGCTTGGAGCCGTGGTAATCGAACCATTCGCCGCGGAAGCGCGAGATGCCCTGCGTGGTTTGGAGCATTGTTTGGGCGGAGCAGCTGCCGAGGGCACAGATTACTTTCGGCGCGATCACGCCGAGCTGGCGGAAAAGATACGGAGAGCAGGTGGCGATTTCGTCTTTTTCCGGGAGGCGATTTTCGGGCGGGCGGCATTTGACGACGTTGCAGATGTACACATCGGATCGCTTGAGCCCCATCGCCTCGATCATTTGCGTGAGCAGTTTGCCGGCGCGGCCCACGAAGGGCTCACCTTGCTCGTCTTCGTCGCGGCCGGGGCCTTCGCCGACGAAAACCAGCTGGGCTTTAGGATTGCCGACGCCGAAGACGATATTCTTGCGTGCTTTGTAGAGCTTGCAGCGCGTGCAGTTGGGGCCGATGTCTTCGCGGATGTGGTCGAGCGAGTCGTTCTCGACTTTTTCTTCGAACAGCGATGGACCGGAGGATAGCTGGACAATCGGCAACGCCGGGCGACCAAGCTCGGGCGTTGTAACCCTCGGGGTCTCGGGCGGCTTACTGTCGGAGTTGACGCTCCGCACTCCTAAACTGCCGTTGTCTTTGGGCATTGGTACCTGTTCTGGAGCCGAGGGAGATTCTATCGCTGCCGAATGCGATGCGGCGCGGTCGCGGTAGTAAGGGCCAAGGCGGAGATCCTGGGCGTAACGCAGCCATACCTCCGCGCGGACGCGAGTTTTGGAATCCATTGTTCTCCTGTGGCCGGTCGCCACCGGCATTTTACACGCGCGCGCGGGTTATTTCTTCGGGTTCAGCAGCGCCTGATATACCGCGGGACGGCTGATCTGTTCCACGTTCGGCTGATTCGGGCCGATCATGTGCTGGGTCATGCCGACGAAGACAATATCGTTCGTGGGATCGATCCAGAACCATGTGTCGGCGGCGCCGAGCCAGAAAAATGTGCCCTTGCCGACGATTTCGTCCGCGGCCGACGGATCGGTGAAGACCGCACAGTCGTAGCCCCAGCCCATGCCGGGGCGAATCGTTTCGGGTCCGATCGAGAATTCGCCGGTCATCAATTGGGGAGCGAGATGATTGGCAGACATCAGCTGCACGGTGGCGGGCGCGAGGATACGGACGCCGTCAAGCTCGCCGCCATTGAGCAGCATCTGCGCGAAGCGCGAGTAATCCTGCGCGGTCGAAACCATGCCACCGCCGCCGGAAGGCATCGTCGGCTGGGATTTGTAATCGCCTAATCCGAGAGTGGGAGTCGGCGCGACTGCTTGCAGCGCGCCGGACGAATCTTCGCCGTATAGCGTGGCAAAGCGATCCCACTTTTCCTTCGGAACGTAGAAGCCGCTGTCTTTCATTTTGAGCGGCGCAAAGATCTGGTCGTGCATAAAGTCCGGCAGCGAATGTCCGGAAAGTTTTTCGATGATGTAGCCCTGCACGTCCATGGACACGCTGTAAACCCACTTCGTGCCCGGCTGGTAGAGCAGAGGAATGCGGGCCAGTTTGTCGATCATCTCCTGGAGATTTTTCGACGACAAAACGCCCGCGGATTGATAGGCCTTGTCGACGGGGCCGTCGCCGAACAGGCCATAGCTGAATCCGGCGGTGTGCGTCATCAGTTCGTGCATGGTTGGAGGATGTGCCGGATCCTCGACGATCATTTTCCCGTTCGCGTCGAGGCCCTTGAAAACCTGAAGGTGCGTGAATTCGGGGATGTATTTCGAGATGGGGTCCTGTGGATTCCACTTACCCTGTTCGTACAAAATCATCATCGCGACGCCGGTGACGACCTTGGTCATGGAAAATGCTCGAAAGAGTGTGTCCGTGGTCATGGGCGCGCCGCTGGCGAGGTCCTTCTTGCCGTAGGCTTTTAGGTCGACGAGCTTGCCATGGCGCATGAGGAGAGTGACGGCGCCGGCCATGGTCTTTCTGGTGTCGATTTCCTGCTGCATGGCGGTGTGGAGACGCTCCAGGCGCTCCGAGGAAAAGCCTAGCGATTCGGGTTTTGCCGCGGCCGACGTCGATGAGGTCGCGCCCCCGGATTTGTCAGTTGCCGGCTGTTGGGCGGAAACGATCGGTGCTGAGCCAAGCGCCAGCACCAATACGGGGAGCCGAAGGGCGCAGAGCAGTCTTTGAAGCGTCATTTGCGTTTTTCCTGTTCGATCAAGAGTCGCGAAGCGAGAGAGGGCACGCGAAAAAATCTCGACGACGTTTGTAACTTAGTCGGACGGGAGTGTCAACGCAGGCTGAGGAAAACTAACGTGCCTGGAGTTCGAGGACGCGGTCGAGGATGCAGTTTGCGACTTCAAATTTGGTGAGCTTGGGGAGGGGGATTTCGCGGCCGTCGCGGGTAAAGATCGTGACGATGTTGGTGTCGGTGTCAAACCCGGCACCTTCCTGCGTCACGTCGTTGGCGACGACCATGTCGGCGCCTTTGCGCGTGAGTTTCAAACGGGCGTTGTCCGCGAGAGCGTTGGTTTCTGCGGCGAACCCGACCAGGATGCGACTTGCGGCGTGGTGCGCGCGGTCGCGGCCAAGCTCGGCGAGGATGTCGGGAGTGGGCTCGAGGTCGAGCGTGATGCCGGCTTCACCGCGTTTCAGCTTTTGCGATTGCGCGGCGGCCGGGCGATAGTCGGCCACGGCTGCGGCCATGATGATGACGTTTGCCTCTGCGGAGCGCTCGCGCACGGCGTCGCGCATATTCTCCGTGGAGCGGACGGGAACCCAGTCGACGCCTTCGGGAACGGCCAGATCGGTCGCACCGCTTACGAGCACGACGCGGGCGCCCCGGCGTGAGGCTGCTTCGGCGAGCGCGTAGCCCATTTTCCCGGAGGAGCGATTGGTGAGAAATCGCACCGGATCGATATCCTCGCGCGTGGCTCCGGCGGTGACGAGAACGGTTTGTCCTTCAAGATCGCGGCGGAGGCCGAGGACGAGGCGAACTTTTTCGACGATTGCTTCGGTGGCGGCGAGGCGCCCTGCGCCGGTCATTCCGCAGGCCAGATAGCCTTCGTCGGGATCGACGACGTGTACGCCGCGCGCGCGCAGCTTCTGAAGATTTTCCTGCGTTGCCGGATGCTCCCACATATTCACGTTCATCGCGGGCGCGACGAGGACGGGCGCTTTCGTGGCGAGATACAACGTGGTCAGAAAATCGTGCGCGATGCCTTGCGCGAAGTGAGCGAGGATGTCCGCGGTGGCCGGCGCGACGAGCAGCAGATCGATGCGCTGGGCGACGGCGATGTGCTCGATGGCGCTTTCGACGTTGGCGGGCGCGGCGTCATCGGCGCTGAACATTTCGGTGATGACTTTCTTGCCGGTGAGCGCGGCGAAGGTGAGCGGCGTGATGAATTCCTGCGCCGAGCGGGTCATGACGACCTGCACGTCGAGCTTTTCCTGCTGCAGGCGGCGGACCAGCTCCGCGGCTTTGTATGCAGCGACCCCGCCCGTGACTCCGAGAGCGATTTTCATCGGATTACCGCGGAAACGGAATCAACGTTCCTTGCGGCGCTTGGCTTCGCGTTCTTCGGCGTCGGCGATTTCGGGCAGCGAGTATTCAAGCAGCCCGAGCTGTAATTCCTCCTCAGCGATGCGCGAGGTTTTGCGGGATCGAGGATTATCCACGAGCGGACGGCCACCGATCATCAGCTGCCGGGCGCGGCGCGAGACGACTACGACGTATGCGAACTTGCTTTCGGGAATTGCTGTGAGAGTTGCCATGTCTACATCAGCCTCCAAATGATTTCAAAATTTCAAGAATCCGATCTTCGGTCCGGGCCACCCGGCATCGCGAGCCGAGAGCGATGGCCTGCACTTCACGGCCGGCGCGCTCGAGATCGTCGTTGACGACGGCGAAATCGTAGCTGCTGAAACTCAGCATTTCGTGCCGTGCGCGGTCGAGGCGGCGGCGAATTTCGTCCTCCGAATCCTGGCCGCGCTCTCGGATGCGGCGCTCGAGGTCATCGCGCGACGGCGGAATCACGAAAATCGCGATGGCCCCAGGGAGCTTCTGTTTTACCTGCAGCGCGCCCTGGACGTCAATTTCGAGGACCAAGTCTTTCTTGTTCGCCAGCGCTTCGTCCAGCGCCGTGCGCGGCGTGCCGTACCAATTCTTGCCGAAGACCTGCGCGTATTCCAGAAACTCGCCGCGGGCAACCATACCCTGGAACTGCGCCTCGGAAACGAAATTGTACCATTTGCCGGCGCTTTCCGTCCTACGCGGGGCTCGCGTAGTGGACGAAACAGCCAGCATGGTGTTGGGGAGTTCCAAAATCTTCTGAACGAGCGTGGACTTTCCCGAGCCCGACGGCCCGGAAACGATCAGGACCGATGGCTCCGACTGGCTCATTCGATGTTCTGCACCTGCTCGCGGATTTTTTCGATCTCGCCTTTGATTCCGAGCGCGAGCTCGGTGATTTCGAGGCTCTCGTTTTCGTTTCCGGGTGTTTTCGAAAGGAGCGTATTGGCCTCGCGCTGCATCTCCTGCAGAAGAAAGTCGAGTTTCTTGCCGACGTCGGATGCGCCGGCGAGCAGTGATTCGAACTGGCGCACGTGGCTTGCGAGCCGGGCGAGCTCTTCGGAGACGTCGCTGCGCTCCGCAGCAAGGGCAGCTTCCTGGGCAAGGCGCGCGGGATCGATCTGAAATTCTCCGAGAAGCTCCTTCAGGCGCGTTTCGAGGCGGCGGGCAAATGCCGGGCGGGCGCGCTCGGCGAGTACGGCCACGCGGGCGGCGTGGGTGGCGATGGTCGCGAGGCGGACGGACATGTCGTCGCGCAGGGCGGCGGCTTCCTGGTCGCGCATCAGGTCTAGCTTGTCGAGCGCTTCGTGCAGGCAGCTTGCCACGGCGGGCTCGAGGCGGGCGATTTCATCGTCTGGCGAAGCGGCGGCTGAGCCGATCACGCCAGGCAGGCGCAAGATCGCGGTGAGGTCGGGTTCGGATTTAACGCCGTATTGCTTGCGCAATTCTTCGACCGCTCGGAGATACGCAGCAGCTACTTCCTGATTGATGGAGACGGCGGCGGGCCCGGCGAGTTCGTAGCGCAGGGTGACGTCGAGATGGCCGCGATGCAGCCGGTCACGGACGATCTGGCGGATGCGCGGCTCGAGTGGTTCGAAGCCCTCCGGCACGCGGAGATGCAGATCGAGAAAACGGTGATTCACGCTGCGAATCGAGATGCGGAGGCCGACACCGCCAGCGCCGGTCTGCGCCTGGGCGTAACCGGTCATGGATTTAAGGCCGGGCTTGGGGCTGCTTGCCGGGGCTTTTTGCGCAGTTGCCGAGCTCGCTTGGGATTTTGCGCCGGGCATGATTATTCGAGACCTGCGACTCGCGTAACGGGCTCCGCGTCGCGGAACTGCATTTCGTACAGGCGCGCGTAGATGCCATTGCGCACCAAAAGCTCTTCATGCGTGCCGCGCTCGCGGATGGCGCCGTCATCGAGCACGGCGATCATGTCCGCACGGCGGATCGTGGAGAGGCGATGCGCGATCACGAACACGGTGCGTCCGGTCATCAGGATGTTAAGCGCGTTTTGCACGAGCATTTCGGATTCGGAGTCGAGTTCGGAAGTCGCTTCGTCGAGGATCAGGATCGGCGCGTTCTTCAGCAGGGCGCGGGCTATGGCCAGGCGCTGGCGCTGACCTCCGGATAGGCGCTGGCCGCGGTCGCCGATCACGGTTTCGTAGCCAAGCGGCATCTGGGTGATGAAATCATGAGCCGAGGCGGCTTTGGCGGCGTCAATGATTTTTTCCTGCGGCATGTCCGGCCGGCCGTAGCAGAGATTGTTGCGGACCGTGTCGTTGAAGAGAATCGTTTCCTGGGTGACGATGGCCATTTGCTCGCGCAGGGACCGCAGCGTGACGTCGTTGACCGAGTAGCCGTCGATGCGCACCTGGCCGGTGGTGACCTCGTGGAAACGCGGCAGGAGATTCACGAGGGTGGTTTTTCCAGCGCCACTGGTACCGACGATGGCCACGACAGCTCCCGCGGGAACCTTCATATCGATATTCTTCAGGATCAGAGCGTCGTGATCGTAAGCGAAAGTGACGCGATCGAATTCAATGGACCGGGAAAACGGCGGCAGCGACTTCGCTCCGGGCAGCTCCATCGATTCACACGGCAAATCGATGAAGGTGAAGACCTGCTTGGAGACTCCGGCGGCCTGAAGGAAAAGCTGGTACACGTTGCCGAGGCGTTTGATTGGCTCGTAGGCCTTGAAGAGCGCGTAGGCGAACGATACGAACAAACCCACGCTCATGCGACCGGCCTTGATTTCGCCGCGAGCGAAAAGCAGAACGAGCGCAACCACGACGGCACCGAGCAGATCCATGATCGGCGAAGTGGCGGCGAACGCGCGAATCCAACGCATGTTTTCGTGCAACAGCTTGCGCGCGGTCTGACGGAATTTGCGGATTTCGAAGCCTTCCATGCCGAAGGCCTTCACGACGCGATTGCCGGAGATCGTTTCCTGGAGAATCTGGCTCAAGTCCGCGAGCCGCGAGCGGCTTTTTTCCGACGAACGGCGGATCTTGCGACCGAATTTGCTGATCGGCCACACCACCAATGGAATCAGGACCGCGGAGCCCAGCGCCATGCGCCAGTTGATGACCAGCAGAACGGCGATAAACGCGACCAGCGCGAAGCACTGGCGGAACCCTTCCGCAAACCAATCGGAAAACGCGTTGCGAATCTGCTCGATATCGGCGATCACCGCGGACATCACGCGCCCGACCGGATTGTGTTGGAAGAATCCGATGGGCTGCTGGACGACCTGTTCGTAAACCTGATTGCGAATGTCGGTGACGACGGAAAGCCCCACGTGCTGGATCAGAATGCTGCCGACATATTCGCAAACTCCTTTCACGAGCGTCATCAGCAGGAGCGCGACTGCGAATACGGTCCACACGTTATGAAAATGGCGCGGTGCAAAGGAGTGCAGATCCACCACGTGGCTGGTGAAGGGAATCTGGAAGAGCGTCAGCGCCTGGGAAGTCGAATGCGGATTCAGAATCACGTCGAAGGCAGGACGCAGCGCAAAAGCGATCAGGAATTCGACCACGCCCATCACCGCGATCAGCATAATTCCCGCCGCGAGACCTGGAACGTAGGGCCGCAGGTAGCTGAGGAGACGGCGGATTTCGTCGTGCTCGGTTACACGCGGTACGCCGTCGATGGTTTCAAGCGCCAAGTCAAATGACCCCTGCCGGAAGCTTGCCTAGCCTATGCATCGCCCCGAAATCTTGCAAGCCGTAATCGCAAAATGCGTGTCACCGCCGCGTCAGGACGCGGACTTGTCCAGATCGCGGTGGGCCACCTTCGCTGCGTAGCCCTTTTTCTGCAGCGAGCGGCGAATCACTTCGGCGAGCGCGACGGAACGATGCCGTCCGCCGGTGCAGCCGAGTGCGACCGTAAGATAGCTTTTACCTTCGCGAACGTAATGCGGGATCAAATATCCCAAAAGGCTTTCAATGCGCCGCAGAAATTCCGTCGTCTGCGGAAACGAACGGATGTAGCGCGCCACGCGCGCGTCCTTGCCGCTGAACGGACGCAGTCGCGGAACGAAATGCGGATTCGGCAAGAACCGCACGTCGAAAACCAGGTCCGCGTCCGCGGGAATGCCGTAGCGAAAGCCGAAGCTGACCACGGAAACGACGAGCGGCCGCAGCCCCGGATTCTGGAAACGCTTGAGGATCACCTGGCGCAGGTCGTGTACGGTGAACTTCGTCGTGTCGATGATCTCGTCTGCGAGGCGTCGGATGGGCGCCATGCGCCGGCGCTCCTGGCGGATGCCTTCGGCGATGGCGAGGCCGTGGCCGAGCGGGTGCGGGCGGCGGGTTTCGCTGAATCGGCGCTGCAGGGCCTCGTCGCTTGCTTCGATGAAGACCAATGTAGCGGCGTGCTCGCTGGCAAGCTTGCGATAAATTCCCGGCAGCAGATCGATCTGCGCGCCTTCGCGCGCGTCTACCAACAGGGCCGCGCGCTCCACTTCGCCTCGGCCGCCTTCGTAGAGCTCGCTGAAGGTGGGAATCAGTGAAACGGGCAGATTGTCGACGCAATAGTAGCCGAGATCTTCAAACGTGTTCAGCACCGAGCCTTTTCCGGAGCCCGAAAGCCCGGTAAGGATTACGAGTTGGCGGGTGCTTCTCTTGCGGTCACGGCGAGCCACGGCGAAACGGCTACGCCTTTACCCGGCGGCGGTGCGTGCTGGGGATGCGGAGGTCCTCGCGGTATTTCGCCACGGTGCGGCGGGTGACGTGGATACCTTCATCGCCGAGTTTCCTGGTGATCTGCTCGTCGGTGAGCGGATGGGAGGTGTCTTCTTCTTCGATCATCTGTTTCACGCGGCGCTTGAGCGAGAGGAGCGACATTTCGCCGCCCTGCGGCCCGTTGACCGATTCAGAGAAAAAGCTGCGCAGTTCGAGGACGCCCTGCGGTGTGTGCACGTATTTATTGGCGACGGCGCGACTGACGGTCGAGGGGTGCACGCCGACTTCTTCGGCTACTTCCTTGATCATCATCGGCTTCAGATGGTCGGGGCCGTAGTCGAGAAAATCGCCCTGGCGGCGCAGGATCGAGTGGCAGACGCGCAGGATGGTGTGCTTGCGCTGCTCGATATTCTTCATCAGCTGGATCGCGGCGGTGAAGCGCTCCTTCACGTAGTTGCGAACGTCACGATCGGCGGCGTCGCGCGCGAGCAGGCGACGGTACGTGGGGCTCAGGCGAAGCTGGGGTACGTCGTCGTCGTTCATAAAAACGGCCCATTCGCCATCGACTTTGCGGAACTGGACGTCCGGTTCGACCAGGCGCGGTTCGATTTTGTTGTAACGCAGGCCCGGCTTGGGATCGAGGCGTTTGATCAGATCGACGGCGCGCTTGACCAGCTCGATTGGGCGATTCAGCGCGCGCGCCACTTCCTTGAGTTGATTGTTTTGCAACAGTTTCAAATGCTCGGCGATGATCTGCTGCGCCAGCGTATTCTGCGGGTCAATCAGCTTCACCTGCATGATCAGGCATTCTTCCAGGTTGCGCGCAGCCACGCCTGGCGGATCGAATTCCTGCACCACCGCGAGGGCTTCTTCGACGTCCTCCATCGAATAATTTCCCTGCTGCGCGATTTCGTCGAGCGTGGCGGTCAGATATCCGTTCTCGTCCAGATTGCCGATGATCGCATCGGCGATCTTGCGAACCGTTTCGCTGCAGATGCTGACGCTCAATTGCCAGGTCAGGTGATCGGAGAGGCTTGCCGGGGAGGATAGAAACTTGTCGAAGGAGGGCTTTTCGATTTCTTCATGTTCGCCGCCGGCGGCGCGCTCGGCGCCGGTGTCGAGATATTGCGAGAAAAACGAGCCGAAATCGAATTCGTCGAAGGGATTGGCCGCCGGAGTATCGGGAACCTGCTCGACCTCCTTCTTCAAAAACGCCTCGTCGGTATAGCTGTCTCCCGCGGCGACGCTGTCTTCCGGCAGCTCTTCGAGCACCGGATTGGCCATGATCTCCTGGTTGATCATCTCCCGCAGCTCCAGGCGGTTCAGCGCGAGCACGCTGACCATTTGGACGAGGCCCGGCGTCAGAATCTGCTTCTGCGCCAGCCGGAGATGCAATTTGGGTGCGAGATAGCTCATGGCATCAGTTCAACTTGAAACCCTCTCCCAGATAGATGCGCCTGACCTCCGGATCGGCAGAAAGCTCGGCAGGCGTACCCGCGGCGAGAATTTTTCCCTCGCTGATGATGTAGGCGCGATGGGTGACCGCCAGCGTATCGCGGACGTTGTGGTCCGTCATCAAGACACCGATGCCCGCATGGCTCAAATCGCCGATGATTTTCTGTATATCGACCACGGTCAACGGGTCGATGCCCGCAAAAGGCTCATCCAGCAGCACAAAGGACGGTGAAAGGACCAGGGAGCGCGCGATTTCAAGCCTGCGGCGCTCTCCGCCGGAGAGCACATGCGCCTGGCTATAGCGGATTCCCTCGAGACCCATCTGCGCCAGTAGCTCCTCGACCCGGTCGCGCCTCTGCTCGGGCGTTACCGAGAGCGTTTCCAAGACAGCCAGCAGGTTCTCTTCGACGGTCAGCTTGCGAAAGACCGATGGTTCCTGGGGGAGGTAGCTGATGCCGCTGCGGGCCCGCAGATACATGGGGAGGTCGGTGATATCCTCGCCGTCCAGCATGACACGCCCGTAGTCCGGACGCGCAAGTCCGACCAGAATGTAGAAGGTCGTGGTCTTTCCAGCGCCGTTCGGCCCAAGCAGCCCAACCACTTCGCCCTGTCGAATCTCCAGATTAATGTCGTTTACGACTTTCCGACCCCTATAGGACTTCCTGAGATCGGCGGCTTGGAGTTTCAACATGCCGGTTCATTTCTCAACCCGGTGCTTGGTCAGTGTGCGCGAACCTTCCTGCGAATCAATTAAAATCGTATCATTCGCAACAAAGAAGGTCAACGAATGGCCCGTGGTTGTGTCGCTTCCCGCATCAGCGATGGTGGGTTCGCCACCCGACATTACGAATTTTCCGTCGGCGGCGGTGTATTCAGCTTGATCGGCCATGGCCCGGCGGTCGCCCCGGCGGACCACAACGGCGCCTTGCGCGATGGCCTTTTCCAGCTGGCGGCCGCTCAGAGGGCTGGCGGCGGCTGAGGCGCTGGCGGCGGCCGGCACCGCCGAACTGGCGGGTGAAGGCTGGCTGAGATAGAGGTCGAGCGAGCGCGAGACGAGCGAGCCCTGGTTTGATGCCGCAGTCACCCCGCCTTCGAGGTGGGCTTTGCCCTGGTCGCTCCAGTAGGTCAGAGTGGGCGCGGTCACCTTCCACAGAGTTGGACCGTTGCCGCCGCCCGCCACAGCCGGCTTCGGTGCAGCGGCGCTCGTTTTTTTGGCGGACAGCGGGACAGCCATGGCGCCGAAAGGTCCCGCTACCTGCGCAAAGACGGCAACCACGTGCCCGCTGGCTTGCAGCTTCGTGTCATCCTGCCAGACCTCGATCTGGTCGCTATCGAGCACGGACTCCCCCTGCCAGAGTCGCGCGTGTCCTGTGTAAGTGACGACCACGTGACTTGAACCGACCGTGCCGGAAAGCGAGTCCGCGGAGATGTGCGCGGTGCCGCTGCCGAGACTGAGGGTGTCGCCGGTTGCGGTTGGCGTGTAGGTGGAGACGACGCCGCCGGTGGCGCGTAGGTCGCCGGTTTTTTGATTGACGGTGACGTAGGCGGCGGTCGTGCGGCTCATCGCGTCGGAAATCGCCGGAGAACCGTCGAGCGTGATCGTGTCGGCGGTGCGAACGATGTTCGCGTGGTCGGCGCTGGCGCGGCGCTCGCCTTGCTGGAACCGGACGTTGCCGCGCTGGTCGAGCGAGTCCCAATCGCCATGAGCGCCGAACGTGGCGACCAGCTCGTTGGCGGAAAGGTATTGCGGTTCGGCCGCACCGATCTGGCGGCGAACTTCGACGTCCGAATGGCCGAGCAGTTTGTCGAGATGCCCTGCGGCGCCAAGCTGCGCGACGAATTGTTTCGCGTGCATCGTCGTCGTGTCGGTGGCGCTGTGCGACTCAATCGTGGCGGGCGCGAGCGTTTCGGCGCTTTCGATTCTCTGC